>JBJMOA010000135.1:0-141442 GCA_045803975.1 Gemmatimonadaceae bacterium | reverse complement strand
CAGCGGCTTGTGTGGCGTCATCGCCGCGCGCGACGCGCTCGGGCTCAGCACCCGCGTCGTCGCTGTCGTTTCGGAGCAAGCGCCAGCCTTTGCACTGTCCTTCGAACAGGGGCGCATTATCTCCCACGAAGTCACGACCCGGGTCGCCGATGGTATGGCCTGCAGCACGCCGCTCGAGGAGGCGCTCGAGATAGCGCGTCGTGGTATATCACGCGTCGCCCTGGTGAGCGACGAGTCCATCGAGACGGCAATACGCGCGTTGTTTGCAGACACCCACAACACCGCCGAGGGTGCAGGTGCCGCTGCGCTCGCCGCGCTGCTTCAGGAACGCGACGAAATGCGCGGTCGCGAAGTGGCCGTAGTACTGACTGGTGGGAATATCGACACGCGTCGGTTCAGCAACATCCTCGCATCCGTTTGACTGCGCTGATGGTGATGCCGGATGACCCCGTCGCAGTCACTGAAACCATTAAGCGAAGTCGGTCCGTCGAGAGGCGCCGGTCAGAATCGAACTGACGAATAGCAGATTTGCAGTCTGCCGCCTTACCACTTGGCCACGGCGCCGTGGCTGGAAAGTTATCGGGTCGTAAGGCCCCAGAGCAATCGGGCCAAAAATATGCCGAGCGCCAGTCCCGCGCCGAGGATGAGAATGAGCGCCACAACCGCGACCACGATTACGCCAATCACGTTGTGTCTCTTCGGCGGAGCGCCTTCGCTCGTCGCCAGATGACGCTCGAGTAGCGCCACGTTCATCGTATTTGCCTTCCACGCGGCATCGAATACGTCGCCCACCGCGGGAACGGCGCCGAGGAGCGTATCGATCCCGACGTTCACGAGCATACGGGCGAGTGTGAACGTTGGCACCTCGGCGCGCACCGCTTCGAGAACGACATAACCGGACAACACCGCCGCAATCAAATCACCAATGCCGGGAATCAGTCCGACGATCGGATCGAACCCGACCTTCCAGCGCGTGCCCGGGATCGCGATCGAGCTGTCGAGTAACCGCGCCAGCGCCCTGACGCGCCGCACCCGACTCGCCGGGTCGTTTCCAATAATTCCCTGCGCGGCGGAAACTGCGACCCGCGGGTTGGTTCTACTCATCGAGAGATCTTCGCGTCGAGCGCCGACATTCGCTTCGGACCTGGATAAGGCTTGTCACCCTTGATCGTCGTCCACAAGATGCGGTTGAACAGATCCTCATCCGATGTGTCCTCCTTCTTGAGCGTCAGTCTCTTCGACGCCTCTGCCATTGCTCCTCGGCTGGGATTCACCTCGGTGAGCGATACGGCTGGCGTCAGCGCCTTGTATGGGCTGAGGTCCGGGTTGCTCTCCCATATTTCACGTAGCGGCCGACCATAGTGGTCGAACTGCGACATGCGACCCAGACCGAGAATGTCTTCGATCGTGGCGAGGACGTCAGTGGTATTCGCAAATCGGTGGAAGACCCTCCCTCTATTGTACGGCGAGATCACCAGCAGTGGCGACCGGTGCGAATCGACGTGGTCGGGACCATCCTGCGCGTCGTCTTCCAGAACGAAGACGACAGTACTCTTCCAGAACGGGCTTCTCGTCAACGCTTCGATGATCCTCCCGAGCGCGAGATCGTTATCGGCCATGTATGCGCGAGGTGTCGGCCGGCCCGCGCTCGCACCCGAAGTGTGATCGTTGGGAAGACGAACGAATTCGAGCGCGGGCATCTGGCCCGATTGGACGAATTGCTGAAACTCCTTCAGCCACACATCCGCGCGCACCTGATCGGGGACCTGCATGCTGAAGCCCGCGTACGCGCTGTTGGTGTGGGCACGTAGCGACGTCTTGGTTGCGGTGTACGCCGGCGCCTTCGTTCCCGTGGGATCGTCCGGCTCGTCGACGAACTCACCGTAGTTTCTGTATGTGACGCCCGCACGATCGGCCAAATTCCACAGATAGCCGCTCGCCGGCTCGGCTACGTCCTCTCCCTCTGGCGGAAGCTCCCCGCGATTGAATCCCTCGTAGTCGTAGTTGCGTCCGCGGGAAGAATAGTTGGATGGAATCGTCTTCTCAGCGTAGTCCGTCACGTAGGCCGCCATCGACCAGTTGTGTCCGTCCGGGCTCACTTCCGCATTCACGAAAAACCTGTCGAAGATTCCAAAACGCTCAGCGAGCGCGTGATGATTCGGTGAGATAGCACGTGGAAAGAAGACCAGCGACGAGTCACCGTCCGCCTGGGGAAGATCACCGAGCACTTGATCGTAGGTTCTGTTTTCCTTGATGATGTAGATGACGTGCTCGAACGGCGGATACTTCTCGGCGCGTTTCGGTACATCCCAGCCGTTTGCGGCAGCGACACGCTTCGTGTAAACCGCGAGATCTGCGGCATTCACACCCGCGATCGGAACTACGGTGACGGTTCCGTTTATTTGCCCGAGGGTGTAGTCGGGCGTGTGCGGAGGCATTCGTTGACCTGGCTGCCAGTGGCCGACGTTAGGGGCCGTCCCGCGCCCTTTCCCGTTTGCGACGATCAGATCTTGCCCATCAACGACGACGGCCGACGGATACCAACCCGCGGGGATCCGCGCCGTCAATGCATCGTTGCCGGTCGACACAGCACCCGATGTGGCGGGTGCGAGATCGAAGATTGCGACGGCGTTGTTGTCCGCTTCCGCGACGAAGAGCCGCGTCCCCTCGGGTGACAGCGCCAAAGCATTGGGTGTGCTTCCCTGACCAGTGCCGGCGGGTGAAGGATCGCTAAGCGTGGTTACGATCCGCTGCGTCTTTGTGTCGACTACCGTAATCTTGTCGGTGCTCCCGGACGCCACGAAGAGACGCGCACCGTCATGACTCAATGCGAGAGCTGATGGGTGCCTTGCGACGCGGATGCGTGTTCCTGCACCAAGCTTACCGTCTGCCTGTCGCGGGAACGCTGATACTGTCCACCCGCCCCATGCCGAAGCGTACACGGTTCCGTCGGGGCCGACTGCCACGCCGTAGGGATATTTCTCGGTCGCAAGTCTTTGCACAACGCGCCGTGTCGCAACATCCACTACTGCCAGTGAATCGCCGAGATTTTCCGCGGTATAAAGACTCCGGCCGTCGGGTGAGATGGCGATTCCTGCTGGATATCGAGTCCCGCTCCTTCGCGGCTGCTTGACGGCGAGCGCGATCGAATCCACTAGCGTCGCGCGCTCCCCATTCCAGTCGAAGCGGTAAATCACGTCCTGGTTTCCGCCGGACACGTAAAGCGCTTTACCGTCGGGTGCGAACGCGACGCCAAGAAACACCGCCGGCAATGCTACTGTTTGCAGAACTTGTCCGGAGCGTCTGTCCACAACCTGAATACCTTGCTCTCGCCATCCGTTGAGCAAGACGATCAGGCGATTTTTTTCGGGCGTTAGAATCATCGCTAACGGCATCGGGCCGACATCGTATGAGGCCCCGGCGGGGTCGAGCTGCGCGCCGGTTGGAAGGCGCCTCACGCCGGAAGGATCCTGCGCCGCGATTGCCGCCGCAGCTCGTGGAGAGGGGGAGCTGCAGCCGGCAACTGCGACGGCGGCGAAAATCAAAAGGCCATGTGTTGGCGACACGAGACGAAAGATGGCATTGACACCCGATTCTGCCAGTCTGATACTCCGCGAATGAGCACCAGTTTGGTCAGGACACGAATCGCCCCTGCGACAAAGAAAGACATTCCGCTCATTCGTGAATTCATCCTCGAGCTCGCGGAATACGAACGCGCTCTGCCTGGAGAAGCGCCGGTCACCGAAAAGGATCTTGCCGACACGCTTTTCGCCGATCCCCCCGCCGCCGAAGTCCTAATCGCTTATCTGGACGACGAGCCAGCCGGCTTCGCGTTGTTCTTCCACAATTATTCTACGTGGCTTGGCAAGCGCGGGATTTATCTGGAGGATCTCTTCGTTCGTCCGCCCGCCCGCAAGCACGGGATCGGTTTCGCGCTCCTACGCGAGCTGGCGCGCATCGCCGTCGCGCGGAACTGCGGTCGCGTCGATTGGTCAGTGCTCAACTGGAATGAATTGGCGATCTCGTTTTACAAGAGAATCGGCGCGAAGGCGTTGGACGATTGGACGACGTTCCGCCTGGCTGGCGATGCGCTTTCTAAGGTCGCGCGCGGTGGATAGCAACAGAGCAAACTCAGAACTACCTGTGCTCGGTAACCCCAACCTGCCGGCAGTATTCCAGCACCGGACAAACCGAGCATTTCGGCAGGCGGCCTGTGCACACGTGCTTGCCGAACGGAACTAGCAGGCGGTTTATCTCGATCCAGTACTTCCGTGGGAGCCGCTTCTCGAGCGCGACACGTGTCGCGTCGGGCGTTGCCCCCTGAACGAAACCCCACCGATTGGTGACGCGATGAACGTGGACGTCGACGCTGATCGCCTGGGCGCCGCAGGCAATCCCAAGAGTCAGATTCGCGCACTTCGGCCCGACCCCGCGAAACGATGTCATCACCTCGAAATCGCACGGCAGATTCCCTCCGTATTCGTCTGTGACACGCTGTGCGAGATCCTTGATGTTGTACGCCTTCGTCTCGTAGTAGCTGGCCGGCTTGATGAGCTCGGCAATTCGTTTCACGCTTAGCCGCGCTACCGCTTCGGGAGTCGGCGCGACTTTGTATAATCGAAGTGCTGCGGGAAGCGAAACCTCATCGAGCGTTCGGATTGAAATAATGCACGCCGCCAGCTGATGAAACGGAGTCGCGAACCCTTGCTCGGCGAGATCAAACATCGCGGCATCGGCAAACTGCTTAACTTCCTGCCGTATTCGCCGTACTACCGTATGGATGTCGAACGCCCGCTTCGTCGGGCGGAGAGTCACAGCCATTTGGCAGAATTCGGTGCAAGGAATCGTCCAGTTGATAAGGAGATTGACCTGAGCGCTGCTCAACCGGAGCCCGGTGATCTACGGCCGTAGACCGCGACAGTTGATCGTGGTGTGGGGCGTATCGCTTCTATCGATGGCCTTGATCTTTTGGCTGGACTTCAGCGCGCCCGCACTCCACGATCTCCTGAAGCCGTTTTACTGGATCATACTCGGCGTGGCGTTTTATCTCACGTGGCGGTGGCTTCGTGCGCGTTCCCGCAAAGATCGCCGCGCTGGAGATCGGCGGCACGCGGATCGCCGAGATCAGCACGACGTCACTTCGTCCTGACGATCGCTAACGAAAAGCTGCGGGGTACGACAGTTCCGCGCGATGTAATGCGCGCTCCTCCATGTGCGTCGGCGGCCACGCCGAAGCGCAGATACGCGGCCGACCCATCGCCGATGCTGACGGACGTAAACGCGCTGGACTCGAGCGCGCGCGTTCCAAGAGGCCACTCCCCGTTACCTACGGCCGCGATCATCGAGCGGAAGTTCCAGCTCGGGTGAGTGTTCACAGAGCTCGCCCCTGAAACGAAATCGTCCACGTAGTTGGCAACTGCCCAGTCGCGGAGCCATGACGCGAGATCCGCGGTGATCACGCGTGTCAGGTTGGCCGTCCCGTGAATTCCCGCCGGCGGATTAGCGAGATCGAACCACATCTGGCGCTCACCCGTTCCACGTCGATCGGCCGCGTAGCGCAGGAAAGACCACGTCGCGCCGCGCGTCGCGATGTTGCCGTTGTCCGCATACGGAGAGTTCGTTTGCGTGTTCGTCAGATACTCGCGGAATCGCCCGAA
Source organism: Gemmatimonadaceae bacterium (assembly GCA_045803975.1). GTDB lineage: Bacteria > Gemmatimonadota > Gemmatimonadetes > Gemmatimonadales > Gemmatimonadaceae > UBA4720. Next base: position 135,785 of record JBJMOA010000135.1, on the reverse strand, counting down.
ATTGGAGGCGCCGAATTTGTCGAACGCGTCCTGCGTGCGCTGGGAGGAGAGGATCGTCGCATAGTTCAAATTCTGTCCGGGAGCGAGTCCGCTGGCCCGATAGAACACGAGCTCCTCGGCTTCGTGAGCAAGACCTTCGTCGAGAAAGACATCTTCGAAGTTGCTCGAGCTGCTATTTACGTATAGATGACGCGAAGCATTGATCAGATGTTGTAGCTCGTGGGCAAGTACCCCGATCGTTACCCTGCGCACGAAATCCGTGGCGAAGACATTCTGGTTGACCGCACCAGTCGGATCGGGAGAGAGCAGGTAGAACATTTCCGCGAAGTTGCTCGCCGAGCAGCCCGCAATGTCGTCGGTGGTTGCCACCGGAAACAGATCGCGGCCGAAGAAAAATCCACCGACATAAAAGCTCGCGCCCGGCGGCGTAAGCTCGTTGACTGCGCGCGTAAAAAAGAGAATCACGCGGCCGTTGTTGTCGATGTCGGTCGGAGTGCCGAAGTTGAGCGTATCGACCGGATACACGAGTGTATCAAAGGCAGCGCCGAAGGACTGGTAGTCATCGGCTGTGAAGCCGCCCGTAGGGTTGGCGGTGTCGGCGACGATTATCGCACGGTTCGTGATCGCGACGATACGGCCCGCCCTCAGTTTGGCACGGGCGCAGGCGCTGGAGGAATTAGTGTTGAGGTTCATGATGTCGCCGACTGCTGGAACGGCGACCGACACGCTGAAGCGCGCAGCACTTGCCCGCCTGGACGCCCGTGCATTGGGGATGAGAGGCGTAAGCTCGACCAGCGAACGTTCTCGCAAGCTGGTCTCGAACACATCATCGCGACGCGGGACAATGGCGCGTGGCGTTGTCGACGGAAACGGCGTCGCGACGATGCGGTTGGGCGTTGCGGCGATCGTGGTATTTCCGGTTGACATAGAAACCAGCAACGTCGATCCGGTGAAGGCCGAGTAGTAGGGAATGGCGAGGAACTCCGCGCCCTCCGCGGTTCCTTGTACACAGAACTGGGACGCTTCTGCGCCGGCAAAGACGGCCGTCCCGCCGACGGCGAGGTTCAGGACTGCCGAGCCCGGCTGACACGGCGGTGGCAGCACCATCACGGTCGCCGTCTTGAAGACCGAACCAGCGGTCGCGCGGAGAGCGGTGGTCTTGTTAGCGGCGTGTGCAATCAAAAATGCACCGGTGCCGAAATTATCCGCCGTAACGATCGACGTGTCCGCTGACTCCACGGTCGTTCGCACCGGAACGGCGTTTCCAAATCTGTCGGCAGCACGAGCGCTCAGCTGAAAGACATCGCCGACGCCGAGCATCTGGACTGTGTCGCGCGAGACAAGTACTTGCGCCAGTGGACCGGGAAGCGCCGTCGCGGTGAAGCTCACTGGGTCGACACCTACGACGGTCGCCGTCGCTGTCTGCTCTCCGGCCTTTGACCCGAGAATCCACTCCATCGTTGCGATGCCGTTCCGATCAGTACGGGACGAGCCAGCGCTCACGGTGCCAGCTGCCGCCACCCATGCGACGGTAACGTTCCGGAGAGCGACTCCCTCCGCGTCGGAGACATTGATCGTGAGCGGCAGTGGAAGTTTGTTGCCGACCTCCGTCGTGCGCTGCCTATCTCCTGAAACCAGGACGATGCTCGCTGGCGGGCCCGCTTTCGGACCGGACGTATCCGTGCACGCGATCGCAATCACGAAAAGCGCGGCACGTACTATCGACTGCGACGCGACGATGAACCGCATAAGATTCGTAATAAGGTATCGCCGGTCGCATTGCCGCGCTCACGAGCCCTTCTCTGCGACAGCATATGTCACGCGAATAACCGTAGAACGCAGGTTAGCGCGACTCCCGATTCCTGTTACGAGACCGACGGCTATTCAGAGGTTCGGAATTCGTCGCGATTCAAGGATTTTGCCGGACGAGGCTCCTGCCCCGACAGCGTCGGCAGGGTCTTCCGAGTGTCGCTGACATCAGCGAGTCCGGCGACTTTTTCGACGAAGATCTGGGTGAGCTCGTCGACTCTGTCCTGAACCAATCTGTCGCTCGCGCGCGAGCTCGTGGCCGCGCGTCGCGTTACATCATCTATCGCCGCACGCACGTTGGACGCGGAGTCCGTTGTCAGCATGCGCGAAATTGCGGTCGAAGGGGCGACCTCTCCGGCAAGACATTGCACGAGAATTGCCCGAATCGCCGCCGGCTGCACACCGTCAGTGAGACGAGAGATTGCTTCGGCTTCGAGGCCTGTTCGACTGCCCATGTGAGCTGCGATTCGAATTGGATGAAGAAGTCGTGCAGTGCTCCATTCTCTGGCACAACATGCGCCAACCAGTTCAAAAGGCGCCACGACATACTGTTACGGGAGGCTCAGAATGGCTGCAAGAAAATCTTCAGGCCGCAAAAGATACGGGTCGGCGGCATCGAAACGCGTCGAAAGTGCGATGCGTCGGCGGAAAAAAGGCACCCTGAAATCGGGGCGTGGCGGTAAGGGCGGTCGAGTGAAGAGCCGCAAGCAGGCAATCGCGATCGGGCTCTCCGAGGCGCGGAAGAAGGGCGCCAAGGTTCCTCGCAAACGGACTGGAAGAAAAGGCGGTAGAAAGAGCGGAAGAAAACGGTCGAGTCGCTGAGTTCGACCCGACCGTTCTATAGTCTAAGGATTAGGCGGCTGCTTCTCGCGTGGCGCGCAAGCGTTCGACGACATCACCGAGGGCTTGCACCACGCGCTCATTACCTTCGCGGATGAGCGCGGCGAGGATATGCTTGCAGATCCTGTCGCGCCACAAGTGATCGCCACAATCACAGCGCGGATGATGACTGGTGTACAGGTCGACCCAGTGTTCCTGGGATCCGCCGCTAAAGTGGTATCGGCCTTCGCCGACACGGTTTCCCTTGAGCGCCAGGCTGCGCTCGAGGCGGGCTACGTCCACCCCACCCGCCTGCTCGAAATCGATTGCTGGTTCCATTTTTTTGTTGCTCCCATCCCTTCTGACGAATTCGCAAAATTTGAAAGATTTACCACGTGATCTTCATACCCCATGGGCCCGATGGAGTTCACGTTGACGCCTCCCACCTCCCGCCTCCCGCCTCCCGCTGATCAATATTTATCCAGGTAGTTGTCGAGCTCCCACTGCGACACCTGAGTGATGTACTCCTGCCACTCGAGTCGCTTGGCAGCCAGAAATTGGGTCGTGATGTGGTCGCCGAGCGCTTCGCGGATGACGTCGTCCTTCTCGAGCTCGTTGCACGCTTCCTCGAGATTGTGCGGCAAGTCGTCGATCCGCAGCCGGCGTCTCTCCCGGTGCGACATCTCCCAGATATTGGTGTTCACCGGTTCTCGTGCATCAGCCTTTGTCGAGATGCCGTCGAGCCCAGCTGCTAGTTGAACCGCAAGCGCGAGATATGGATTTGCGGACGGGTCGGGAATCCGGAGCTCTATCCTCGTTCCTGCGCCTCGACGGTCGGGAATGCGAATCATCGGCGAGCGATTGCGCATCGACCAGGCAACGTTCACCGGCGCCTCGTACCCCGGCACGAGCCGCTTGTACGAATTCACGAGCGGGTTCGTGATCGCCGTAATGCCCCGCGCATGTTTGAGCAGCCCACCGATGTAGTGCAACGCCGTGCTCGACAACTCCCATTCCGCGCTCTCGTCCCAGAACGCGTTCTCCTTTCCCCTGAAGAGAGACTGATGCGTATGCATCCCGCTGCCGTTCTGTCCGAAGATCGGCTTCGGCATGAACGAAGCGGTCAGACCGAAGGTTCTGGCGACATACTTCACCACGAACCTGAAAGTCGTGATGTTATCTGCCGTCTTGAGCGCCTCGGCGTATCTGAAGTCGATCTCATGCTGGCCGTGCGCGACTTCGTGGTGCGCCGCCTCGACCTCGAAGCCCATGCGCTCGAGGACGTCGACGATCGCACGGCGCGCATCCTCACCCAGATCGGCAGGCGCAAGATCGAAATACGATCCGACATCGTGCGTGATCGTAGACGGAGCTTCATCCGGCCTCGGCTTGAACATGAAAAACTCGGCTTCCATCCCCGCATTCATGGTGAAGCCCAGTTTCGCGGCGCGCGCGATCATCTTCCTGAGAACACCACGTGGGTCGCCGGCGAATGGCTCGCCGTCAGGCGTGTTGATGTCGCAGATGAGCCGTGCAACGCGACTGTTTTCGTCGCCCCAGGGGAATATCTGAAACGTGCTGAAGTCCGGCGCGAGCAGCATGTCCGACTCCTCAATGCGGACGAAGCCCTCGATCGAGGAGCCATCGAACATGATGTCGCCGGCAAGTGCCTTCGCGAATTGCGAGGCGGGGATCTCGACGTTCTTGTTGATGCCGAGGATGTCCGTGAATTGCAGTCTGAGAAAGCGGACGTTGTTGGAAGTGGCGAGCTCCAGAATGTCCTTCGCGGAGGCGCCTGATGTGTCTGGAATCTGGGAGCGATGTCGCGGCATTGGCTCAACGTACTCCCAGCGCCAAATATTTGCAAATTCTGCACGGATTCATGCACATTCCTTGCAATTCTTCCGAAAAACAGCGACTTTGACCGATCAATTGTGCCAATCGCGCAATCTCTGGGCTACAACTCAACTATAGCAGAAACCCCAAAATGACAGCCGCCGCCATAACCTCGCGTAAAGCGCTTCTCACTGAGATCTCTGCGCGTGAGCCGCGCATCGCCCCGGGCTTCAACGAAGACGGTATCCCCGGACCGACATCCCAGTACTTCGGCGTCAACACCCTGGGTGTCCGACAGCTCCGCGACCGGCTGCCAAAGGAAGTCTTTTCGAGTCTCGCCGCATGCATTCGACACGGAAAAAAGCTCGACCTCGCGATCGCTCCCGTCGTCGCGCAGGTGATCAAGGAGTGGGCGGTCGCGCGCGGCGTCACTCACTTCACACACTGGTTTCAACCGCAAACGGGCCTGACCGCTGAAAAACACGATGCTTTTTTTGCGTTCGACGACAACCGGCAGCCGATGGAGTCATTCAGCGGCGAGCAGCTGATTCAGAGCGAGCCCGACGCCTCCAGTTTTCCCTCCGGCGGGCTTCGTTCGACATGGGAAGCGCGCGGCTACACGGCGTGGAATCCGGCAAGTCCGGTGTTCATCATGGAGTCGACCGGCTCGCGCACGCTCTGCATTCCATCTGTGTTCATCGGCTACAATGGCGAAGCGCTCGACGAGATGACGCCGCTACTGCGCAGCTCCGATGTGCTTTCGCAGAAAGCGATCGCATTGCTGGAGCTGATTGGCGACAAGGGTGTCCAACGCGTGTTCACGACGCTCGGTCCCGAGCAGGAATATTTTCTGATCGATCGGGCACACTTCGGCATGCGTCCCGATCTTGTGATGGGCGGCCGCACCCTCATCGGTGCACCGCCGCCGCGCGGACAACAGCTCGAGGACCATTATTTCGGCGGAATTCCCGAGCGCATTCAGGGCTGCATCTCGGAAGCCGAGTTCGAGCTGTACAAGCTTGGTGTGCCGATCACTACTCGTCACAACGAAGTCGCACCGTGCCAGTTCGAGATGGCGCCTTACTTCGAGGAGACGGATCTCGCCGTAGATCACAACCAACTGGTGATGGCGACGCTCCGTCGTGTCGCCCTCAGGCATGGCCTGCAGGCGCTCCTGCATGAAAAGCCCTTTGCGGGAATCAACGGATCCGGCAAGCACTGCAACTGGTCGATGTCGGTCATCTCCGACTCTCCGGAGCTCGACGGATTGAACCTGCTCAAACCGGGCAAGACGCCACACCAGAACATTCGCTTCCTCGTTTTTCTTGCCGCGGTTCTCAGAGGTGTGCACAAGCATTCCGGCCTCCTCCGCGCTGGAATCGCAACCTCGGGCAATGAGCATCGCCTGGGTGCCAACGAGGCTCCGCCCGCAATCATCTCGGTGTTCATGGGTGACATGTTGACGCGCGTCATCGAGGAGATCGCTGCCGGCAAAGGCTCGGAAACCGCGGAACAGCAGATGATCAAGCTCGGCGTCGCGAAGCTTCCCGAAGTTCAGCGCGACAACACCGATCGCAACCGGACTTCTCCATTTGCGTTCACGGGCCAGAAGTTCGAGTTCCGCGCCGTTGGATCGTCCGCCTCGATCGCATTCCCCGTCGCCTTGGTCAACACTGCAGTCGCCGATGCGATCGGCGAGATCACGGACTCGCTGCGGGAGACACTCAAGAAAACGAAATCCGTCGACGACGCCGTGCTCAAGGTCGTTCGCGAAGTATTCAAGGACTCGGCTCCCATCCGCTTCGAGGGCAACAACTACTCTGCGGAGTGGGTCAAGGAAGCTGAAAAGCGCGGACTGCCCAACCTCCGCCGCACGCCCGAAGCCCTGAAAGAGCTTGTCTCCAAGCAGTCGCGCGCATTGCTCAACAAGCTCGGCGTTCTCACGAAAGAGGAGCTCGAGTCGCGCTACCACGTGCGCGTCGAGCGCTACGTGAAGGACATGCTGATCGAGCTCTATACGATGCGCGAAATGGTCGACACGCTCGTGATCCCCGCCGCTTACACGTACCTCAGCCAACTCTCTGAGGCCGCGTCTCAGGCGAAAGCCGCCGGAATTGCCGTGATCCCGCAAGTAACGACCGCAACGCAGGTTGGCGAGCTAGTGCAGGAGCTTCAGGAGTACCGCGAAGACCTGAGCGATGTGATCGCACGCGTCGAAGCGAAGCACGATGATCCCGCAGCACAGGCCGACATGCTCACCTCGGAAGGCGCAGATACGATGGCCGAGGTGCGGAAAGTCTGCGACGCACTGGAGTTGTCGGTTGCCGATGATTGCTGGCCGCTGCCCAAATACAGAGAGATACTCTTCCCAGTCTGAGTCTTCGGGAAGGCACAGGTCTTTTACTGCGAAATGGGATGCAGCGTCCGGTGCTCCCGGGTATTTTGGAGCGCATGTCCTCGTCCTCGCCTTCTACCCAGCCCGGAACCGTCTGCCAATCATGCGGTAAGGACGCCACTGGCAAGTACTGCGCGAACTGTGGCGCCCCACTGGCAGGAGCCACCTGCTCATCATGCTCGGCTGATCTGAGCCCCGGCGCCAAATTCTGTCACCGCTGCGGCACCGCTGTCGGCTCGCCTAGCGCTCGACCCTCCGAGGCGAAAACGAACGCGCTTCCCTGGATCGTCGCTGCCCTCGCCTTCCTCGCCCTCTTTGCAATGGCCGCGGGCCGCGGCTTCAATGCGCGTCCAAGCAGCACTGTCGATGGGTCGGCGAACGCTCTGCCGCAGGCAGGGCTGGATGATCGGGACGCCCCTGCCCAAGATCAGTCCGGTGGAGTAAGAGCACCCGACATCTCGACCCTGTCACCACAGGAGCGTGCCGACCGTCTTTACAATCGGGTGATGCTGCTCGCCAGTCAGGGAAAGATCGATAGCGTACAATTTTTCGCGCCAATGGCTCTCACTGCCTACCAAATGCTTTCGCCGCTCAACGCCGACCAGCGTTACGACATGGGACGAATCGGCGAAGTTGTCGGCGCGCTGCCTCTGGCCAAAGCGCAGGCGGACAGCATCCTGCGTGAGAATCCGAGCCACCTGCTCGGGCTGATTCTGGAAGCGCGGCTGGCAACGATAAACGGGGACACCGCCCAGCTCCATCTCTACGAGCGGAGACTGATCACCGCGCAAAAGACCGAGCTCGCGAAGAAGCGGGACGAGTACTCGCGCCACGAAGACGATATCGCCAACGCTCTCCAGCAGGCTCGGAAGAGTCTGGGCATAAGATTATGAGCGCATCGAGCACGATTCATCTCGCCCACAGCCCGGATTCGGACGATGCCTTCATGTTTTACGCGCTCGCCGACGGACAGATCGATACCCAGGGAATCAGCTACGTCCATGAGCTCCAGGACATCGAGACCCTGAACGGCCGCGCGCTGCGCGGAGAGCTCGACGTCACCGCGGTGTCGATCCACGCCTACGCCTATCTCTCCGACAAATACGCGCTCCTGCCGCACGGTGCCTCGATGGGCGACGGCTATGGTCCGATGCTGGTGTCGAGGACGCCCATGACCCGCGGCGATGTTCGCGGCAAGCGCATCGCCGTGCCGGGAATGATGACCAGCGCCTACCTTGCGCTGAGGCTTTTTCAGCCCGATTTCGATCCCGTCGTTGTACCGTTCGATCAAATCGATCAGACCGTTCTCGCCGGCGACGTCGACGCCGGGCTTCTCATCCACGAGGGTCAGCTCACCTATAAGGACGAGGGCCTGCATCTCGTTGCCGACATGGGCGCGTGGTGGCTCGAGAAAACCGGTCTTCCCCTGCCCCTTGGCGGCAACGTCATTCGCAAGGACATGCCACGCGATGTCCAGCGAAAAGTCTCGCGCCATCTGCGCGAGAGCATCGCCTATGGGCTCGACCACCGAAAGAGCGCGCTCGATCATGCCATGCGCTTTGCGCGCGGACTCGACCGCAGCAAAGCTGACGCTTTCGTCGGAATGTACGTGAACGACTGGACGCTCGATTACGGCGAGCGCGGACGCGCCGCAATTCGACTTTTTCTCGACGAGGGCGTCAGGGCCGGAATCATAAACCGTCCGGTGACGGTGGAGTTCGTTGACGACTGAGTTGGTCGCCGAGCTGGAACGTCGTGCCGCGCGATTCCGCGCGGTGGCGAACGTGCAGCAGGCCATCTCGGCGACGATCTCGCTGAACGAGGCGTACCGCGAGATCTACAAAGCGGTCGCCTCGGTCGTCGACGCACCCTGCTTCGCTCTCATGATCGCGGATCCCGTCTGCGAGAGATTCCAGGCTTCATGCATCATCGTCGATTCCGAGGAGCGCGCGGGCGAGGGGATCGAGGACTTCCCCAACGGCACCGAGACGATCGCCAAAGTCTTCCAGACAGGCGTCCCAATCGTCTCCTCGAAACCTGAACGCTGGTGGAAAGGAACGATCTTTCAGGTCGCGTCACGTCGCGAGGTTCAAAGCGAGATCACTGCGCCACTGACTTATCACAACCGCACCGTCGGCGTGATGCAGGTGCTCTCGTACAAGATGAACGCGTACGACGCGCACGACCTCGATCTCATAATGCTCATCGCGCGACAAGCCGCGGTCGCGATCGAAAATGCGCGGTTATTCGACGCGCAGCGAAACGAGCAGAAACAAACAGAGGCGGCTGCCGAGATCGCACGCCTGGCGCTTCGCAAGGCGAGCGTTGCTGAAGCGGGTCGCAGCATTCTCAAGATCCTCGACGACGTCGTGCCATCGAGCGGCAAGGCAATTGGTATCATCTCAACCGAGTCGCGTAACGTTACGTGCGTTGCTGCATGCGGTACGTGCGAGCAGATGGAAGGTCTTGTTGCGCCCGTAGAGAAAAGCGCCGTTCGCGCCGCGTGGGCGACGGAAGAGCCAACCTTCGTCGAAAATCTGCGCGAGAAGGCGTACCATCAGGATCGTGTGCCCGAAGAGCCCGCGATCACGATTCCGCTGATCGCCAGCAGTCGTCGTCTTGGGGTTCTCGTAGTTACCTCAGAGACACCGCAATTGCAAACGGGCCCGCACGTCGACGCTCTGCTGCGGCTCGCGCCAGCTATCGCGCTGGCGATCGACGTCCTCATCCTCAGCGAAGACGAGCAGCGCACACACGCTCGTGAGCGTACTTTGGCCGCGGCGCTTGCCACCATGGACCAGCCCGTCCTCATCCTCGGCGTCGACGCGAGAGTCCAGTACGCAAACAGCGCCGCTGTCCGCGAGTACGGTTACGAGCCGAATGAGATTGCGGGTCTTTCCGTTGACGATTTCGTGGTCGCCTCTGCGCAGCTCTCCCGTCGCCAGACTATTCCGGCGATTCCGTCGGACGAAGCGCTCTGGACAGGAGAGCACGTCCATCGCCGAAAGGATGGCACCGAGTTCCCGGCAGCAGTGACGCTGAGTCACATCCGCGACGCAAAGGAGAACATCGTCGGACTCGTGATCGGCGTCCGAAATCTCACCGAGGAGCGCAAGGTCGCCGACCATCTTGGCCGGACAGAGAAGCTCGCGGCAATCGGCGAGCTCGTCGCCGGCGTGGCGCACGAGCTGAACAACCCGCTCACTGGAATATCGACGTTCGCGCAGCTTCTGCTCGAGGATTCTCTGCACGGTGAGCAGTTCGAGTCGGTCAGCCTGATCAAGCGCGAAGCTGATCGTGCAATCGGTGTGATCCGGGACTTGCTCCTGTTCGCGCGTAAGACCGACGCCCGTGATGTCATCGTCGACATCAACACCATTGTGAAGCACACGGTTCGACTCCGTGCCCTCGCTTCGCGATCCAATGGCATCGAGGTGCACATGCACCTCGATGAATCGAATCCGAAGGTGCGCGGCGACGAACAGAAGCTGCAGCAGGTGCTACTCAACCTGCTGGTCAACGCCGAATCGGCGATGGAGGACTCGCCTGTCCGACATCTGTCGTTGACCACTCGCCATCGGCGCAACACCGTCTACATCGTCATCTCTGACACCGGTCACGGAATGACGCCAGCAGTGAGTCAGCGAGTCTTCGAGCCGTTCTTCACGACCAAACCTCCGGGTAAGGGGACGGGGCTCGGGCTCAGTGTGAGCTACGGCATCATCCAGGCGCACGAAGGAACGATTTCGGTCGAAAGTTCTCCCGACGAAGGGACGACCTTTACGATTCTTCTTCCTCTCAGCACCGACGCCGCAAAATGACGCGGATTCTGATCGTCGATGACGAGGAGACCATTCGCCTCGCACTGCGCAAATTCCTGCGCTCGCGCGGGTATGAAGTCGAGATTGCCGGCTCCGGTGACCAGGCGCTCGAGACTCTAGCCAGCGAATCATTCTCGCTGATGCTTTGCGACGTACGCATGCCGGGTATGACTGGCGTCCAGGTCGTCCCACAGGCAAGGGCACGTGACGAGGATCTGGCAATCATAATGTTGACCGCCGTCAATGATGCGGCGACTGCAACCGAGGTGCTGGCCTCCGGCGCGAGCGACTATCTGATGAAGCCCGTCGAGCTCGCCGATCTCCAGGACGCCGTTGATCGCGCGCTGCGCAGACGCGACCAGCTCATCGAGCAGCGCCGCCTCGACAAGCTGATTCGCGAGGAAGTCGCACAGCGAACCGCCGAGCTCGAACGAGAAAAAGAGTCGCTGCGACTCATGTCGATCAGTATCGCGGAGACGCTCATCAATGCCATGGAGGCGAAGGACCTTTACCTGCGTGGTCATTCCCAGCGCGTCGCCGAACTGGCCGGTCAGCTCGCGGAGGAGCTGGGTCTCGAGGAAAGCGTGTGCGAGGATCTGAGAATTGCCGGTCGCCTACACGACGTCGGTAAAATCGGAATACGTGAGGCTATTCTCAACAAGCCCGGCAGCCTGACCAAAGAGGAATTCGAGCACGTCAAACGACACGTGCAGATCGGGCTCGACATCCTTGCTCCACTCTTCCACATCAAGCAGCCGCTCAAGTACGTCGAACATCACCACGAGCATTGGGATGGCGCCGGCTATCCACTTGGCCTCGCGGGGGAGGCCATTCCACTCGGCGCGCGAATCCTTTGCGCCGCTGATACTTTTGATGCCCTTACTTCCAAGCGCGCCTACCGCGAGCCGCTTGAGCCGCTCGCGGCCATCGAGCACCTGCGCATCGACGTCGGCAAGCAGTTCGACCCGTGTGTTTACGACGCACTCGTCCGCGTCGTCACGAGACGAATAGCTGCCCAATCGTCCGCACCCGACTAGCATTCCAGCGACGCTAGTACCTTATATGCGGGTAAGCACAGATACTGGGCGAACCTGCACAAGGCACGCGACGTGCAGCGGGCGAAAGTCAGAAAATTGCGCGCTACTTCAGTGCGAGTGCTGACATTCTATGGGAGGACTAATGCCGAGCGGTGAATCAGTGGAGCCATTGCGGTTTGCGGACGATGACGACCCGGACGATCTAGGTGGCTTCAGTCGCGGCAAACGTTCCTACGACGATGATGACGACGAGGATGGCGGCTGGGCGATCAACGAAGATCACAGCGACCGCCTCTGGGACAGCGCTGAAGACGCGGACGATGACGAAGAAGTAGACTCCGATGCTACTGTCGTGAGCGAAGCCGAGGACGACGAAGAAGAGGAGGAAGAAGATCTCTTCGGCGGTGGCGCTCCGCGCGGAAGAAGGGGACGGCCGAAAGGATCGGGTAAAAAGCAGGAATCGTCTCTCACCGGTGGTAGTTTGGGCGGCGGGACGTCTGGCGGTGGACTGGGAGGCGGGGGCGGCCTCGGCGCAACCACGGGAAGTACGGGCTTTGGTGGCGGTTCATCGACAGTCGGCGCCGGCGGATTCGGCGGCGGTGCCGCCCGTACGAGCACCGGCGGCAGCTCTATGGGAGGTTCATCAAGCGCAGCGACTACATCGACAGCCCGGACGGGCGGAGCAATGACCTCCTCACGTCCAACCGGAGGCGGATCAGCCGGTGGCGCGAGAAAAGGAGCGGCTAAGAGCGCGTCTCGCTCAGGCGGCGGAAGCCGCGGTAGAAAAGCGGCTGGAAAGAAGGCCGGAAGTAGCCGAAAGGCAGCCGGCAAAAGTGGCGCTCGCAAGGCGGCGGGACGAAAGGGCGGTGCTCGTAAGGCGGCCGGCCGCAAGTCATCGGCACGGCGACCAGCGGGTTCCCGCGCCCGAGGCGGCTCTAAATCACGCACTGGTGGCCGGAAATCCTCCGGCTCCAGGAAGCGCTCCCGCCGGTAGATTTTTCCGAGCACCCCGTGCGCGACACACAAAGCGCGGTTACTCTCAAAGTAACCGCGTTTTTTGCCTTTCGACGCCCATGTGAGGAGCGATGAAGGAGAACGACGAGCGCGAACCACCGTGGCGAAAAATTCTACTGTCGGGCGGCGCTATTCTCAGTGTCGCTGCAGCGTATAACGCGTTCGCGCGAAAGGGCGTCGACCAGCTGACTAACCTTATCGGCGGCGAGGAAGGCGGCTTCGACTGGCGCGATCGCCGCGTGGCGTTTACCAAGCGCGGCAATGGTCCGCCGATCCTCCTCATTCACGGCATCCACCCGGCAGCTTGGTCGTACGAGTGGAGAAACAACGTCGACGCCCTCGCCAAAACCAATACAGTCTACACGATCGATCTGCTCGGTTTCGGCATGTCCGATAGGCCCGCGATACGCTACTCGGCGCGCCTCTACATCTCGCTGATCTCGGATTTCGTCAGCAGAGTCATTGACGAACCGACGGTGCTGGTCGCGTCTTCGCTGTCGGGAGCGTACGCGATCGTGCTCGCCGCACGTGATCCGCACCGCTTTCCGGCCGTCGCACTCATCGCGCCGTCCGGCCTCGTACGTCTCAACGAGCCCGTCGGCCTCGGTGGCGAGGCCGGCCGCCTGGCGGTTGATACACCGATTGCCGGCACCGCGATGTTCAATGCTCTCGTTTCGCGTCCGCAGCTTCGGCGCTATCTGAAGAACGTCTACTCGAACGACGCACTCGTCACCCGGGAGCTCGTCGAGATCTATTACGCGACATCGCACCAGCGTGGAGCACGCCATGCGCCCGCTGCATTTTTGTCCGGCCATTTGAACATCGATGTGCGCCACGCACTTCGCCGTCTCAGCCAGCCAGCAATGCTCGTGTGGGGAGAGCAGGGATCGACAGCGCCGGTTGAGGAGTTTCGCGGCTTCCGCGAGATCAAACGCGACTTCGAGATCTCTGTTTTGTCACCTGCCGGCGACCTTCCACACGACGAGCGAGCCGAAGACTTTAATGTTATCGTATCCACATGGCTGAATCGCCTGTCGCTCTCCTCCGCGCCCACGCTCGACACGCTCCCTGGAACGCCCGCGGACTTGCGGCACACGCAACAGCTCTTGTAGACGCCGCGGGAGTTCGACCGACGAACGCATCCGCGCGCGCAGCGCCGAGCGCGCGTGCCGTTCGCTTTTACGTAGCAACGGGATTGCTCGACAGACCAGAAGGCACCGGTACAGGCGCGACCTACGGATATCGACATCTTCTGCAACTGCTGTCGATCAAGATTCGCCAGCGCGAAGGCCAGAGTCTCGAGACGATTCGCAGTGAGCTCCGTGACGTTACAGGTGACGCGCTCGAGCGGAAGATCGCGCTGTCACTCGCTCCCGCACTCGGCGCCGGCGCCGCCGAAGCCGTCACTCACGATGACGACATCTCGCTCCGCTGGCATCGTCTTCCTGTCGCCGACGGAATCGAGCTGCACGTCCGCGAAGACTCGCCGGCTGCACGCGAAGAGGCGGTGATCGCGATGCGCGAAGCCGTTCGCGCCGCACTTGGCCGCGCTGATATCCGCTGAGTTTCTTAAACGAGGTAACGCGCGCCTCGCTCGCCGCGCAGATACTCGGCCAAAACTTTTTTCGCGGCGACGGTTTCTTCCTGCGACAACCAGCCCGCAACCGAATACCGTTTGCCACGCGCTTCGACGGCGATCGCAACACGACCCCCGCGCGTTACTAGCAGCGCACCCGACCCGCGCGGTCGCGACAACGGATCTCGATCGACCAGCTCCAGCGGGAGACTATAGATATTTGCGGGGTCGCTAGCTGCCATCACGATGAAAGCCGATGTCGACTGATCTTCCGCCGACACTGCCCGTAGCCATTCTACAGCATCGGGTAGCGCGAACTGCGCACCGCCCAATCCTTTCACAAAGTATCCGCGTCTCACGTCTCCACGAAATTCGAGACGTTTGAGCTCGCGATAAATCGATCGCCATGAAACCGGAGGACGCTCGCGCCGCCACCAGTCGCGTGAAACGATCCCGTACCGCGCCAACCATTGTCGCGCGATCCTCTCTGCCCGCTCTTCTTCGGGAAGCTCTGGTCCCAGAGTTCCGCGACGCCTCACCAGCGACCAGCGACCGGTCCATCCACTGATCGCGCCACCGGGTTTGTCGGGACGCCTCCATCTCGGAAGCCTTCTCACGTTCGGGCGTGTCCTCGTGTATCTACGATTTGCAGACGGCGTGTAGTCGGAGGGTAGCCAGCTCGTTGGATCGTTGCCCGTGTGTGGCAGCATTGGCTTCCAGCGCGCGATCTCTCGCAACGCTTCTACTGTATCGTTGGTAACCAGGCCCCACGCAACGAGCTCACGAACTGCCTCACGGACGGCGAGCATCGTTAGTCCAGTGACCGCTTGAATGTCACCGATGAACGACGCCCCCTCCCTCTCAATCGTCGCGCGCACCATCTCGGCATTTTCGCTCAAGACTACGTTCTCCTGCTCGCCCAGCCATACCGACCCCGTTCCGCGCTCGAAGAATCGCACGCGCGCCAGTGGGATGCTTCCTGACTGTGGATCGTAATTCCCCTCTCCAACCCAGACAGGCTCACCGCTTGCGGCGAACTGAGCCAAGGTGGCCGGCTCATAACCCTTCACTCTCGCGCGGAGGTAATCGCGCTCCCACGCCATCGGTGGTCGCGCAATACCATATAGTTGTCGGAGGGTTGTCTCCGTCCCAGCCAGACCCTCTAGCCGGTTACTCTCGTCGAGATGCTGCCAGCGCTGCATAAAAGCCGCGAAATGCGGGAGCTCGACGGCCTCGATTTGCTTCCGAAGCGCCGCGAGCGCGCGCCGCCGGCCAATTTCCACAACCCGTCGTGAGCACCACTCGAGATCCTTTATCTCGCGCCTGAATTTTCCGCGAATCAGCTTGCCGGTGCGCTCCCACTCAGCAAGTCGCGACTCGACCCACGCCCGCGTCCAACCATAGCGATCGACGATTTCCTGAACCGTCACCGGTCCCGACTGCGTGAGAAATCGAGCAAGCACCTCTCGGCGTGCAATCGATGGATTTATCGCCGCGTGGCGGAGCACTTCCGGGATCAGAATCGTCGCGTCCTGCTCGATCAGCTCTGTCGTCCCGCGCACCCGAGCCAATTGCTCGGCACCAAACGCTGAGAGGTACCGGGGATAGGTCTCCGTAAGGATGAATCGCCATTCCCTGCTGCCGTCGCCTCCAAGCTCGATCGCGATGACGCGATTCGACTCCAGGAGTCTGTCGAACGGATCTCCTCGTACGCCTTCCTCGGGCGTCGCTACTCGCGCCCGTACTTCTTCGCCGCTCAGATCGCCAGCCCTGTCAATCAGATGAGCGAGTTCATCCTCCGTGCGGGCCCGCCGGCCCGGTAATGTGCCACGTCTTTCCGCCAGCGTTTGCTCGATTGCCTCACGCGTGATGTCGTCGCTTCCTTCACCGCCCATCACCTCGTCGAGCAGCGATCGGTCAATCGACAGCAGCGCGGCTCTCTGCTCCGCGCGCGGAGTATCGTCGCCGTACAGCCAGTCCATGACGAAACCGAATTGCAGGCTCGCGGCAAAAGGTGACGGCACATCCGTCTGTACCATGTGAATGCGGATATTTCCCGCCGCGATCTCACCCAGAGTTTCCTTGAGTCCCTGCATGTCGAACGCGTCCTGCAGAACTTCACGGTACGTCTCGACCAGAATCGGGAAGCTCGGGAACTGCCGCACAACCTGTAAGAGGTCCAGCGATTTCAGTCGTTGCAGCCAGAGCGGCATTCTCCGACGCGGATTCCCACGCGGCAGAAGCAGCGCGCGAGCTGCGTTCATCCTGAAGCGCGCACCGAACAGCGACGTCGAGCCGACTTCCTCCATCACGAGCTGTTCTGCTTCGGTTCCGGACAAACCGAGAAATGACTGTATCGGCGTGCTCATTCCGAGATCGGGGAGACGCAGCATGATCCCGTCGTCCGTCGTCTGCACCTGAAGATCTGTGTCGTTGATCGCCTCGCGCACCCGCTGCGCCAGCGCCATCCCCCACGGCGCGGTGATCCGCCCGCCAAAAGCAGCATGAATGACGATTCGTACGGCACCAGTCTCGTCCCTGAATTGCTCGATGACGATGTTCCTGTCATCGGGAACCACTCCCGTCGCCGCACGTTGCGACGCGATGTATTTCACCAGCGAGTTGGCCGTTGCTGCGTCGCAACCATATTCAGCGGCCAGCCTCTCCTCATTGGGAGATTCCGCCAGTTCGCGACGCAGCGCTCCGACACGGTGGCTCAGCATCAGCGATCGCGCCATGTACTCGCCGTGCCAGAACGGCATCCGCGCCGGTGTCCCCGGCGCCGGCGTCACGACGACTCGATCGTGCTCGATTGCCGCGATTCTCCATGTCGAAGAGCCGAGCTGAAAGACATCGCCCATCCTCGACTCGTGCACGAACTCCTCGTCGAGCTCACCGAGACGCGTGCGGTCGGGAAGATTGACTGTATACAAGCCACGATCCGGTATCGTCCCGCCCGAAATGACAGCCGTCATGCGCGCCGCCCGCGTCCCGATCAGTCGATCGGCTACTCGATCCCATGTGATCCGCGGCTCCAGCTCCGCGGCGATGTCCGACGGGTACTTTCCTGACAACATCGCCAGCACCTCGTCGAAGGCCGGGCGCGTCAGTTGATGGTATGGGTAAGCGCGCCTGATGACGCGGAATAGTTCCTCGCTCTGCCAGTCGTCGACGGAGACCGCTGCAACGACAACCTGGGCAAGGACGTCCAGGGCGTTCTGCACGACGTGCGTTGGCTCGACGTCGCCGGCGCGCATCGCCGCGACGATCGCCGCGATCTCCACTGCGTCGTCGCGAAACGTCGGTACGAGTATTCCTCGACTCGCGACGCCAAGCGTGTGGCCTGCGCGGCCAATACGCTGCAGCGCGGCAGCCACTCGCTTGGGCGACTGCAGCTGGATCACCAGGTCCACCGAGCCTATGTCGATGCCCAGCTCGAGCGAGCTTGTCGTCACCAGTGCTCGCAGAGAACCGGCCTTGAGCCGCTCCTCCAACGCAAACCGCCGTTCCCTCGCCAGCGATCCGTGATAAGGGAGCGCGATCTCTTCCTCAGCGAGCTTGTTCACGCGCGATGCGATCTTCTCCGCCTGTGCGCGATTGTTCACAAAAACGAGAGTGGTGCGCGACGCTTGAATGTGCTTGAGAACGAGCGGCGCAACCGCGGGCCAAATGCTGCCGCCGACATTCGTGAGATCGGCGACTGGAGATTCCACCGCTATCTGCATCTCCTTCGTCATCCCGCAGTCCACGATCGTGACGGGACGGAATGCTGGCGATCCGACGTCGCTGGTCTCGCACCCGCCAAGAAAACGGGCGACTTCTTCGAGCGGTCTCTGCGTCGCTGACAAACCGATCCGCTGCGGCGAGCCTTCGGTTAGTGCTTCCAGTCTCTCCAGCGTGAGCGCGAGATGAGCACCCCGCTTGGTTCCAGCGATCGCGTGGATTTCGTCGACGATCACGGCTCGTACCCCGCTGAACATGCCGCGGCCTCTGAGCGACGTCAGCATGATGTTCAGCGATTCCGGCGTCGTAATCAGAATGTGTGGAGATTTGCGAAGCATTCGTGCGCGTGCGGACGCCGGTGTATCGCCCGTCCGTACCGCGACCCGAATCTCCGGAAAATTCTGCCCCGCTGCGGCGAATCGCTCGCGTAGCTCTCTCAGCGGGCGATCGAGATTTCGCTGAATGTCGTTGTTGAGCGCCTTGAGCGGCGAGATGTACAAGAGATGGACGGCATTCGGCAGCGGTTCCTCCAATCCGCGCACGATCAGCTCGTTGAGCTCCCAAAGAAACGCGGCGAGAGTTTTTCCGGTTCCGGTTGGGGCGAGAATCAGTGTATGCGCGCCGCTCGCGATCGCTGGCCAACCTTCCCGCTGTGGATCGCTGGGCTTTCCAAACGCTTCCTGAAACCACGTCCCTACGAGCGGATGAAATCTGGTCAGCATGAAAGACTATCCGTCACACCACGGGCCAGCGGCAAAATTGTGCTGCGTTTCTATAGAATCCGGCGAAGCTTTTGCGCTCCCCACTCGAGAATCTTTTCCGACAGCGGGCGTTTTGTGAACTCGTCCAGCTTCATTTCCTTCGCCCATTTGATGTCATTCATGAAGATCGAGTCCATTTGTGCGCCGACGTTCCTGTCGAGCGCGAGCAGCTGCGACTCGTCGTTGAAGGACAGAGACCGGTTGTCGAAGTTCATCGATCCAATCGAGGTCCACGTCCCATCTACCACCATAGACTTGGAGTGCATCATCGCCGGCTGGTATTCGTAAATCTTCACTCCACCCTCGAGCAATCGCTCGTAGTAAGTCCGGCCCGCGTACCACGTCGTTTTTACGTCGGTCTTGTTGCTGACGGTGAGAATGCGAACATCGACGCCGCGACGCGCTGCGGCGAGCAATAGCTGCATGAAATTCTCGCCCGGCACGAAGTAGGAGTTGCTGATGTAAAGCGTCTTGTGCGCACCCGCGATCGATAGCGCAAGATATCGCTCCGCGGGTGTACTTCCCGTGCTCGGGATGCTGTGCATCACGCCCGCCTGCACGTCTCCGACGTCAGCGAAGGAGATTCTCGGAAAGAACAGGTCGCCGGTGAGCAGCTCACCTGTCGCCTCTGCCCAACCCGCCGCAAACGCCGCCTGAAGCGCCGCAACCGTCGGCCCCTCGAATCGCACATTGGTCTCGCGCCACTGGTCGTCGTGATGGCCATCGCCGAGCCAGTAGTCGGCGAGCCCGAACCCACCCGTGTAGCCGATCCTGCCGTCGACAACTACGACCCGCACGTGAGATCGTTGCGCAGCTTTCTGCAGTGTGTACCACCGAAGGGGCCTCAGCCACACAACCTCGACGCCAGCGTCCTTGAGATTCCGAATCCAGTCGCGTTTCAGGGGCTGCGACCCGAAAGCGTCGAGCAAAAGCAGCACGCGCACTTTGTGTCGAGCGCGATCGATCAGATACTTCGACAACGAATCGGCAACCGCGCCCGGCTGCGAGTAATACATCTGCACGGTGATGGTCTGCTGGGCACTGCCCAGGTCCTTCCATAATCGAGGATAGGTGCCGTTTCCGTCGAGCAGAACCTGCACGTTGTTCCCCGGATCGATGTGGGTTCCTGTGAACAACTCGATGCTGCGCGCAAACAGTGGGTCCTCGACGCTCGGCGGCCCGCCCTCGTCGCCCTCGGCGATTACGCTCTTTACAGGCGTATCGTGCGTCACCGAGAGAATGCCGATCAGAGCCAAAACCAACCCAAACAGGATGACCGCGGCGATTGCGATGTACTTGATCAGTGACATATTCTCTCAGTATGACCTTCGTGGCCCGTCGGCGTATCGCGACGCGTGCTATCGTCCTCGACCGGTCTCTCGAGTCCCTTCCAATCTTTCGATTGAGCGACTCCGCCGAGGACACGGCGATTTCCTTCTCTCCCGAGAGCGGCGGCCGATGGCGCGTTTTGCCCAGCCCTGGTGATCGCCTCCCCGGGACCTTCGACCAGGACGTATACATCGAGCTCCTGCATCGCTTTCACGAGGCAGGAGCCCCTGAAGATGGCGTAATAACTTTCACCCTTCATGCCTTTCTGCGGTCGATCGGACGGCGCGTCGACGGCAGGACGTATGAGCAGCTTCGATCAGCCTTGACCAGGCTCGAGCGAACTACGCTCGAGTCGAGCGGAGTGTACGTTGCAGCACGAGAAGGACAGCCGCTAGAAGGCCGTTTCACCATTCTATCCTCGGTTTCCATTGCGCGCCGACGTCTCGCGGAGCGCGAGCAGTTCACCCTTTTTCCCGTGTTGACGGCATCCGAACCGGGTGACGCGCGAGTCACGATCGGTCCCGTCATTCGATCAAACATCGCTGCCGGGCACACCGTCACGCTCTCGGCAATGCATTACCTCTCTCTGACCAATCCAGTCGCAAGACGGCTTTACCGGTTACTCGAAGTTGCGAGAGAAGAAGGGATGGTGACCTGGCGGGTCCCACTCTCTTCGCTCGCCGAGCAACTGCCGCTGACGCAGCGATATCCGTCTCATTTGCAACGAGTGCTCCAGCCCGCACACGAGATGCTGCTGGCCGCCGGCCTCCTTCGTGACGCGACGTTCAGGCAACTGAACCGTGACTGGCTCGTCGATTACGTACTGGCGTCCCGGGCGGCTTGATCCGGTCGTGTTGCGTTGGTGCCGTTTGTGCGTAAAGCGGAACACTGACCCTATGTGGGCGTATTTATTAGCTTAACGCCTCATCTCATCCCAGATTGTATGTCTCGATCAAGAAAAAGTCTGCTCTTCGGCCTCGCGCTAGTCCCGCTGATGGTTGGGGGCTTTGTGTTTCAGCAACAGGAGACCCAGCAAGGCGCTCGTCTCCTCGACCAGGTGCTGAATATCGTGTCGACTCGATTCGTCGACACCGTGGACGCCGCAACTCTCTATGAGAAAGCCGCTCGCGGCCTCGTCCACGAGCTGAATGATCCGTACAGCGTCCTGCTCTCACCGAAGGAGTTGTCGACCTTCAACGCGCAGACCAACGGGCGTTACGCGGGAATCGGGATGGAGATCGCGGAAACGCAGGGGTTCATCACCGTACAACGCGTATTTCCGCACACACCGGCCGAACAGGCAGGTGTCCAGGAAGGCGATCGCATCAACTTCATCGACACCACGAATATCCGCGGATGGACCGTCGCGCAGACGTCCGATGCGCTGAAGGGAACGCCCGGCAGCAAGGTTCTGGTCAAGTTTTCACGCCCCGGAGTGCCCGAGCTTATACCGATTACGTTCAAGCGCGCGGTGATCAATATCCCCGCCGTTCCGTACGCGATCATGCTCGACGGCAAGGTTGGTTACATCCCGCTGCTCCAGTTCAACGAAAGCGCACGAGACGAGATCGAGAGCTCGGTCACCCGCCTCACGCGGGAAGGCGCCAAGGGGATCATCATCGACCTCCGTGGCAACCCGGGCGGTATTCTCGACCAATCGCTGAGCGTCAGTAATCTCTTCCTGAAGAAGGGACAGCAGATCTCCAGCATTCGCGCCCGCAACGGCGAGAATCAGAACTTCGTTGCGACTGACGATCCGATTGCACCGACGCTCCCGCTCGTTCTACTTACCGACGGCCGCAGTGCTTCTGCATCCGAGATCGTCGCCGGAGCGCTCCAGGATCACGACCGTGCGCTAATCGTCGGCACGACGTCGTTCGGAAAGGGCTTGGTACAATCGGTATTTCCGCTCGAGGGCGGTTACGCGCTGAAGATGACGACGGCGAAGTGGTATACGCCGAACGGCCGCTCGATCCAGAAGGAGCGCAAGCTGCTTCCGAGCGGTGAGTTCGTGGAGGTGATGCCGGATTCCCTCGAGACCGATTCTGTCCGCCGTTCGCGCCCCGCCTTCAAGTCGGACGCAGGCCGGACTGTTTACGGGGGTGGAGCAATAACTCCCGACATCATCGTGCGCCCTGACACGCTGACCACTGCGGAGCAGAAAGTATTCACCGTCTTCGCTCCGAAGACAGCCGACGTCAGAGCGACATTGATGGACTACGCCCTCGAGCTGAAGAAGACCGTGCGGCCGGACTTCACGGTGCAGCCGGCGTGGCGCGAAGAGTTTTACCGCCGGCTTCAGGCCAAAGGGATAACCCTCGATCACTCACAGTACGAGCAGGCGAGCTCGGAAATCGATCGTCTGATCGGCAACACCGTCGCTCGGTTGGCTTTCGGTGATTCGACGGCAAAGCGTCGCGGTGTCCCGGAGGATATTCAGCTCGTGCACGCACTACAGGTTCTGAAGCAGAGCGCGTCACAGCAGGACCTCTTCATGATTGCTCAGCGCGAGCAGCTCGCGGCAGCGACTTCAGCTCGTAAGTAGTACAAACTTAGACCTACCAACGGAACAACAAACTCAGAACAGGTAGTTCTGAGTTTGTTGTTTGTAGTTTTTTTCTTATGGCCACCGGTGCTTGCCCGAGTACTTGCTTCCGAACACCTGCAGCAGCACCGGCCTCGGATCCTCAGTCCTCACGATCGCATCCAGCCTATCGGCGATAAGAATCGGACGAGTGAATTGACGGTACCGGCCGTAGCCCCGGCAAAAGCACAGGGGTCCTTTTCTCGTCAGATCACCGAGGAGGATGTCCGGCTCGCCGAAGATCGTCATGGCGTAGAAAAAATTGAGCGTACGCGGCTTCGGCAGATCACTTTGCCTGACATTCCTCGGGAGGCTTCCGTGCTTCCCCCACTGCACGTCAATGGCAACCTGGGACCGCGGCCACGGTGTATGAAGGATCTGTCCATGCCAGTAAGTCCACAGCTCGTTGGGCGCGTAAGTCGCGTCGTAGCCGACCCATAGGATCTCTTCGTCCGTGGGAACGGTAAACGGAATCCACGAGCCGTGGACGTCATCGCGCCATAATAAATGGTAGGCGATAACCCGCCTGACCGGGTGGAGAACAGCCACAACCCTTTCGAGCGGGAACGTTTCATCGCGCTGCAGGTATAAGACCGGTGCCAGGCGCCGTGCCAGGATGGCCCCGCTATCCGTCGCCGGAAGTGCGTCAGGCAGATTTGCCGGTCGGAGTGGAATGTGCGCGCGCGGGCCGCAGGCTGTCAGCAAAGCCAGCGATAGCCAGCCGCACACCCACTCCCGAATCTCGATGGCTGGTCTCTTCAACGGATAGCCGTCAAAAGTCACCTATGCGACGCCCCACCGCGCAGCGCCGTGTTGTTGCAACTGGAGAGCTCATGCGCAAGCCACGTCCGAACGCGTACAACCCCGCTCAAGCCCTTTTTCTCATCAGCAACGACCGCAGCGGATCACCACTCAGTTGTCCCTCATGCTCCGGTTCTATCGAGCGTGATCCGCGTCAGGTTCCACCGCCGCCGTATACTCATGTGACGCTGCGGTGCAAAAGCTGCGGCCGCTCCGCACACTACGTCGCCGGAGCCGCCTAGAACCAGGGTCTTTGCACAAAACTTGCCCTCCTCTGCGGCTGCCGGATGGATAGTACGTCACGCGGACGAATATCCGGCGAAGCGACTGTAACCGCTCGACGTCGCTAGCCTATGGTAGATGCTTTTCGTTTTGCCCTGCGGGGGAGAGGACTAGTTCAATGGCACGGATCACTGGTACGGTCAAATGGTTCAACGACGCCAAGGGATTTGGCTTCATTTCGCGCGAAGGCGGCCCTGATGTCTTCGTTCATTTCAGCGCGATCGGTGGTAGCGGTTTCAAATCCCTCGCCGAGGGCGATAAGGTCGAATTTGAAGTCGTGCAGGGACAGAAAGGACCTCAAGCCGCAGACGTCACCAAAGTAAGCTGACAGTTTTCGTTAGCTCGCACGAAAGCCCTGCCTTGGCAGGGCTTTTTGCTTTCCGTCGCGGAATGCTGGAAAAGGTTTGCCCGCACGGCGGGCTGCTCGCGCGTCTGTAATATCACACAGATGCTTTTCCACAGGCGGCATATGAGTTGCTTCCATGCACACCATCGACGTGCATGGTCGACAACGGCTTCACTCGCACTGGGAGGGTGGACGGATGGCCTCAATCTGGAAAGGCTCACTGACATTCGGCCTCGTCAACATCCCGGTGGAGCTCAAGACCGCGGTACGCGGGGATCACATCAGCTTCCGCCTGCTGCACGAGCAAGACCTCTCGCCCGTCAAGTACGAGCGCATCTGTCAGGCAGATGGCGAACCCGTTCCATGGAACGAGATCGTTAAAGGGTACGAGTACGAGAAAGGGAAGTTCGTCGTCATGACCGACGAAGACTTCAAGACCGCGGCGCTCGAGCAGTCGAAGACCATCGACATTCTGGACTTCGTGAAGCAGGAGGAGATCGATCCGCGATTCTTCGAGACTCCCTACTATCTCGTCCCAGCCAAAGGTGGCGAGAAACCCTACGCGCTTCTCCGCGAAGCCATTCGCCAGACCGGGTCCGTGGGAATCGGCAAGATCATCATTCGCCAGACCCAGCATCTCGCCGGAGTGAAAGTCGTTGGCGAAGCCCTCGTTCTCGAGATCATGCGCTTTGCGAACGAGCTTGTCGACGCAAATGAGTTCAGCTTCCCGAGTCGCGACGCAATTCGTCCTCAGGAGCTGCAGATGGCGGAACAGCTAGTGGCAAACCTGGCTGAGCCTTTCGATCCGACTCGTTATACCGACGAGTATCGGGCGAATCTCATGAGAGTCATCAAGGCCAAGTTGAAGGGCAAGAAGCCGAAGCTCGAGGAGCCCGAAACCGAGACTCCGGACAGCGGCGTACTCGATCTCATGTCGCGCCTGCGTGCAAGCCTCGAGGAAGGTGCCGGCAAGAAAGGCGCGGTACGTGCGAAGAGAAAATCCGTCGCCGCCGGTCGCAAACCAGCCAAGGCGAAAAAGTCGAAGACAGCCTAAGACGTTTTCATGGCAGTAAAAGCTGGAGTCGGGAAGAAACAGAGCGCTCGCGCCCAACTCACCGAGTACAGGCGCAAGCGCGATTTCGCGAAGACGGCAGAGCCATCGGGCGATGCGACTCGCGCTCCTGCGCCGCGTGGACGGCTGCGATTCGTCATCCAGAAACACGCGGCGAGCCACCTCCACTTCGATCTCAGACTCGAGCTCGATGGAGTAATGAAAAGTTGGGCCGTGCCCAAAGGCCCGAGCCTCGATCCGTCGGTGAAGCGCCTGGCGATGCAGGTCGAGGATCACCCTATCGACTACAACACTTTCGAGGGAACGATTCCGCAAGGCGAGTACGGCGGCGGTACGGTCATGCTCTGGGACCGCGGAACCTATTCGTCGGATACTGCGACTTCACCCGACGACGAAGAGGATGCGATTCGCGAAGGCCTCCGCCGTGGGGATCTCAAGATCACTTTTCACGGCGAAAGGCTTCATGGCTCATTCGCGCTGATTCGCATGAAGTTCTCCCGCGATTCTTCGTCCTCGGCGAAACCCCAGTGGCTGCTCATCAAGCACCGAGACGAGTTCGCAACCGACGAAGACGTCGTTGCGGAGAACATGACATCTGTCGAATCCGGACGGACGATGGAGCAGATTGCCGGCGGAAAGAGCAGGGTATGGCGAAGCAATCGCGAGCCCAAACGCAACAAGTCAGCGCCCGCACGGAAATCTGACACTCCCGAACCTGACACATCCGTCGATCTTGAGCCCATGTACGCCAGCATCGGGAAGGACGTACCGGGTGCCGGATGGACATTCGAGCCGAAATACGATGGAATACGCGTCCTCGCCTACGTGACTTCCGACGAAGTCCGCCTCGTCACGCGGAACGGCAAGAACAAGGCAGACCAATTTCCGGAAATAGTTGCTGCGCTCAAGAAGCTGGCGGCACAAACCCGACGCGCTTTCGTGCTGGATGGAGAGATCGTAGCGCTACTCGACGATCAGCCGGCGCGATTCCAGGAGTTGCAGAGCCGCATGCACGTAAAGGAGACGTTCATGATCGAGCGACACTCCTCGTCCGCGCCCGCAGCGTTCATCGTCTTCGACATGCTGATGGATGGCGATGAAGTCCTTATACGCGAGCCGTGGTCCGACCGGCGCGCCCGACTAGTCAAACGCCTCGGAAAGCGCACCACGCCGCGCCTCCGCATCACCGAATCCGTTGAGGGCGATGGAAAGGAGATGCTGGCGCATGCCCGACGCGAGGGCTGGGAAGGGATCATCGCCAAACGTGTCGACTCCAGATACGAGCCCGGCAACCGCTCGCACAATTGGCTAAAGCTGAAAATCGAGTTCCGACAGGAATTCGTGATCGGGGGATTTACCGAGCCGCGCAACAGCCGCGAGCACATCGGCGCCCTCCTCCTCGGATATTTCGACCACGATCGCTTCATTTATGCAGGTCACACTGGTGGCGGCTTTACCCGACAGGGTCTCGAGGACATGTATCGGCGGCTTAGCCCACTCGAGATCAGGAAGTCACCATTCGAGGAAACTCCGAAGACCAACGAGAAAGCCCATTGGGTGCGACCCGAAGTCGTGGTTGAAGTCAAGTTCAGCGAATGGACGGCGGACCGTCGCCTTCGCCAGCCGATCTTTCTTGGCGTTCGAGATGACAAGAGTGCGCGGGAAGTCGGCGTGGAAGCGACAAGCGTCCAGAAGAAAAAGAGCCGCGGCGGCAGCATCGCGAAGCGCGGAGCTCGCCAGCCCGTTGCAGCACGTGCTCGCACTCCGGTGACCAGGACACGATCGGCAAAAGCCGATCGGCGAACGTTATCGCGTGTCCCTCGCGCGAAGGAAGACGCAGAGTCGCTCGTCGGGCAGTTAACGGCAATCGAGCAGAAGGGAGGAGGCGGCACGCTGGACGTCGGGCGGGGGAAAACGCTCAAGGTCTCCAACCTCGACAAGGTCTTCTTCCCCAAAGAAAAGTTCACGAAAGGCGATGTGATGCGTTACTACGCACGCATCGCGGATTTCATCGTTCCGACCATGCAGGATCGACCGCTGGTGCTCAAGCGATTCCCCAACGGCATCGATGGCGAGAGCTTTTTCCAGCAAAAGGCCTCGGAAACGACACCTCCCGAGGTGCGGGTCGAGCTTATCGAAACCGACAGTGGTGAAAAGCAGCCGCGCTACGTCGGCGGCGACCTTCTGACACTGCTCTACACGATCCAACTCGGCGCCATCTCGGTAGATCCGTGGCATTCGCGAGTTCAGTCGCTCGAGTATTCCGACTACACGATCATTGATCTGGATCCAGGACCGCGTGCGACCTTCGGTCGCGTCATCCAGGTCGCGCGTTGGGCGAAGGAGGCTATTGACGCATTTGGACTCCACGCCGCTATCAAAACGTCCGGCTCGAGTGGATTACACATTTATCTACCACTGCCGCCACGCACGCCGAACGACGCCGCAACCATAGTCGCGCAGCTCATCGCCACGAAGGTCGCGGAGCGACATCCGAAGGAAGCTACGATCGAACGCTTCGTCAAAGCGCGCGGCGGCGCGACGGTGTACGTCGATTACCTTCAGAACATTCAGGGAAAAACGGTCGCCGGACCGTACTGCGTGCGCGCGAAAGCAGGGGCGACGGTTTCCACTCCGCTCACGTGGGACGAGCTAACTGACGATCTGGACCCGCGCGACTTCCACCTTGGCAATGCCGCGGAGCGATTTGAAAAAATTGGCGATGTCTGGAATGAAGCGATGAGGAAGAAGAATTCGCTTCGCGCTCTCGTCTAGAGCTTTTTAGCGGCCGCCGTTCCCAACTTTGCGCAGCGGAAGCTCCATTTGTCCACCTTCGGGATCGCTCTGCTTCGAAGCGTCGCCGAAAATAGGATCGCTCGACTCGTCAACCATGTGAGTGAGCTTGTAATAAAAATGGAGCGCGTGAATTGGCGCCATGAAGCTGCGATTGCCGGCGCGAGAGATCGCTACTGCTTCCTCCCGTACTCTGCGCGGTAAATCGCGCGCTGCGGGAAGTGCGAGGAGCCGCTGTATCTCTGTGCTGTCTCGTGCGAGCAGTGCTGCGCACAAACTGTCCAGATAAGCGAGCATAGCCACCGGCCGTGTTCAGGGTGTTTAGCCTTAGGTACACATTGCAACTAATACACCGTTCACGCAAGAGGTTCCGGAGTGCTAACCGAGTTGGTACTGGGACGTTACGGTCTTATGGATAAAGGAAATCGAACCGTACACCCCGGTGTGGCCTACGCCTTTTCTTCGGGAAATACCGAAAAAGTTGTGCAGGTCTGCCCCGGCCCTCGCTGCGCCATTCGTCTGTAGGTTCGACGAGCCAGGCACCTTGAAGGGCACGTCGGAAACTGGCCTTGTGCAAGCGTTTACCCAGCAGCAGCTCATACATCTGTTGTAGCTCGCTGAGCGTAAACGTGAGGGGCAGCAATCGAAAAGCAATCGGGGCCTGATCGAGTCGACTTTGGATCGTTTTAGTCGCGGCCTCGACCATAGCACGTTGCCTCGGTGAGAGGGGCGGAAGATCATCGACCTGGAACCAGGTGTATCCGGCACGTGGGGATGCCGTCTCGTGCGGCACGAGGCCAAGATACGCCACCGAAATATCAGTTTCACTGGGATGGCGTTTGCCGTCGCCAAAAGCGCCAATCTGGTCGAGCCAGGCCGGGGCTTCGCCAAGAGCTTCCTGAGCTACGCGCGAAGCCGCCGCATCGAGAGCTTCCCCGGTTTGCGCACTCCGCCACGGCAACGACCAGCGCTCGCGGTCGCTGGAGCTTCGGAACAGCAAGATCGCGAGGTCGTTACCCATTGCCGTCATCAAAACTGTATCGACGCTGTAGCTGGCGGTTCTGGATGAACGCTCGCGCATGGTGAAGCGAATTAGTCACCATTTGCGACTAAAGTCAACCCCGCATCCCGGAATTTTCTGTAGAGCGCGATTTTTCGCTGGCTGACGTTTTTTCCGGCGTGCCGGTCAACGTCTGGAGGAGAGACAGCTAGTGTACGACGCGACTAGGTGGTCGTCAACAGAAAAAATTCCGAAGACTTTCTTGAACGCGCTGCTTCGCCGTGTCGCAAAAACGCATCCACAAAACGTTTCTTCAGCGCGGTCGAGCGACGCGATCCTCGCCGCTGCCACGCGCGACGTACGGTGGAATGCTGATCGGCAGGCGCCCCGTGATCGCCGCGGTCCCCAGCAATGCCCGCGCAGCTGCTGCCTGCGACACAGGAAATCCTCCCCACGCAACGACATACGCACTTACCCATGGAAGCTGCTGCAGCAAGTACGGGTTACCGAATGCGACAACGATCGGCTTCCGGCCGCGCTGAACTAATGTCTGAATGAAATTCGTGAACGCCTGTGGCGAGCTCGCCGTTACGGCATCCCAGCTTTGACCCACGTAAGAGCCGACGATCGTGACGTCTGCTGAATCGGCGGCAGCGATGAGGCGCGGATAGTTGAGATCCGCATCCTCGGTCGCGACAAATTCTGTCCGCAGTTTTGGCAGACGTGCCCGCATTTCAGCATTGAAGGCATTGCCTGCCGACAAATCGGCCCGTCTCGCCACTGTGATCGACAGCACTCGAATGTTCGAATCCGCTACCGCGAGCGGGATTTGCCGCAGCGAATCCTTTACGAGCGTGATGGATTTTTCAGCGGCTCGTCGCGCCGTCTGCGCGTTCGAGCTGTCTCCGACGACAAACCGTAACGCATTCAGATCGACGAGCTTGTTGCTGCCGAGGCCGAGTTTACGTTTGGTCTCGAGGACGCGCCGCACGGACGAGTCGAGTCGGGCCTCAGTGTATCTGCCCTCTCGCACTCCTGCCACAACCGCATCGATGGTCTTCGTCACGTCCAGTGGTTGAATCAGGACGTCGATGCCCGCTGACACTGCGCGCTTCACGGCCTCGTCCGCCCCGAACATATCGAGAACACCGCGCATGTCCATCGCGTCAGAGATGATTATGCCCTTGAAACCCATCTCACCACGCAAGAGCCCGTTCAGAACCTTGGATGAAAGCGTTCCCGGAACATTGGAAGAGTCGAGCGCCGGCATTGCGCCGTGAAATGACATGATCGCGCCAACTCCACCATTCACGGCTGCTTTGAATGGAACGAGCTCCACCGTGTCGAGTCTATTGCGGCTGACAGTCACTACTGGCAACGCGAGATGCGAGTTGACGCCGGTATCGCCATGCCCAGGGAAGTGCTTCCCTGTCGCGATCATGCCGTGATCCTGTAGACCGTGAATGAAAGCGACGCCCATCCTTGCGGCCAGATCCGGATCTTCGCCGTACGATCTCGTATTGATGACGGGGTTTGCCGGATTGTTGTTGACGTCCAGCACCGGCGCGTACGCGATGTGAATTCCGAGCGCTCGACCTTCGAGCGCTGTAAGTCGACCCTCTGCGTAAGCAAGTGCTGTGTCGCGCGTTGCGCCGATCGCCATCGAAGGCGGGAAGACGATCGCGCCGCCCAGATCGATCGCATTGGGGACGAAGTAGCCGCCGCGTGCCCGAAACCCGGCGCCCGCTTCGAGGTCTGCCCCGAAAAGCAGCGGAATCTTGCTCATCGCCTGCAACGCGTTGAGCTTCGCTGCTACTTCGATTGGTGAGCCCACTGATATCGTGAAGCCGCCAACCTTTTCCTGCTGGATGTATTGCGTGAGCCGTCGCCATTGTGGCGAGTCGCCCGAAACGTAATCGCCGTACACACTTGGCCAGACGATCTGCGCCGCTTTCTCACGCAGCGTCATCGAGGCGAGAACGGAATCGGTCCAGCGCTCGGAAGTCGCTCGGGCTACCGTCGATCCGGTGCTGCCGCTGCTTAGCGTCGTGCACGCCACCGCAACAAAAAAAAGAGGTAAAGCGGCAATCGCCATCGACTTCGGCATTCCCTGCATCCGCTTCATCCCCGCTTCATCAATGGGTGATCGTGCCTTTCTTGCTGGTATCGATGTCGGACGACGCGCCGGTCTTGAACAGGAAGGCGGTCATGTTCTTCGTGAGAAAGGACCGCGCCTGCGGATCCATCACGTTGAGGCCATAGTGATTGATCAGCATCGTCTGCTGCTTGAGCCAATCCGCCCAGCACTGCGTGCAGATCTCTTCGACGACGCGAGCCCCGATCGTCCCTGGAAAAGGGGGCTTCACGAATCCTGCACGCGTTTGCCCGCAACGCGCGCAGGTTACGGTTTCAGGCACGCGAAGACCTACCGGCGTGCGTAAGAGATTTCAGCGAGACCGAAAATGGAGAGAAGTCGGAGATAGACCCAGCCAATATCGAGCTCATACCACTTTGCCTTGAACTTCGCGGAGTGCGGATCAGCATGATGATTGTTGTGCAGCTCCTCGCCGCCAAGCCAGATCGCGATCGGAGAGATATTACGGCTCTCATCCTTGACCTCGAAGTTCCTGTATCCGACCGCGTGGCCGACTCCATTGATGATGCCAGCGGCCCAGAACGGGATCCAGATCATCTGGATACCCCATACGAGCGGTCCAACGAAGAAGCCAAACAGATAAATATCGACGGCTAGCATTACTACGATGCCGAGCCAGTTGAGTGGAGACAGCAGATGCCTCTCGAGCCAGTCGTTCGGCGTGCCCTTGCCGTACTTGTCCAGAACTCCGGGCTGGCGAACCGCCTTTCTATAGTAGAAGGCTCCCTTCAGCACGATGTTTCGCAGACCTTCCATAATCGGACTGTGTGGATCGCCTTCACGGTCCGCGAAAGCGTGATGCTTGCGATGACAGGCCACCCACTCCTTGGTCACGATCGCGGTCGACAGCCACAGCCAGATCCGCATCGGCAATGCCGCGAGATAGTGCAGCTTCACCCCACGATGCGTCTGGGCGCGGTGCAAAAACAACGTAACTGACACGTTGGTTAGGTGTCCGGCTACGATTATGAACAGAACCGGCTTCCACCACGTGGTCGCCCAGCTTCCAAAATCCGGCATTACTTGCTCCGTTATCTGAGTCTCGTTTACTCCCGCAATCTACCCGAACGGCGCTCCTATTCAAACACGACCACCCTACCTTCTTGTAACCGGGCCGGCAGGGTTGCCGGCTGGAGCACGGCCCCAGGTGTCGTTCGCAATGTTCCAGTCGGGCACCGAAGGGTCAGGCCAGAGCCGAGCACCGATAACTGGTCCGCGCACCGGGATGACCGCGTCGAACTGATTGCTTCGCGCCCAGATATTCACAGGCAGTGAAACGTCCTGGGTCGTGCCATCGGTATAGGCGAGTCGAATTCGCACGGGAAAAGGGATCGACGTCAGTCGGCGGAGCGAAATCGTCGACAACGTCTGCCCCTCTACCCGCCGAGTCGACACGCTGTCGATTCCAATGTCGAGCACGTCCGTCGTATAGAAGAAGCCGCGCCAGAACCACGACAGGTCTTCGCCGGTTGCGTTCTCGATCGCGCGAAAGAAGTCGCCCGGTGTTGGGTGCTTGAACGCCCAGGCTCTAATGTATTGCCGGAACGCGGCGTCAAAGAGATCCGGTCCGACAACATGATTTCGCAGCGTTAGCAGCACGAGCGCGGGCTTACGATATCCGATTGCGCCAAGCGCGGTCGGATCGATGTTGTCAGGGGCCGTCATGAGCGGTGATTGCGTACCCTGACTGACCGCGTTCGCCCAGTTACGAAAATACAGTGGATACGCACTCTGCCCTGGGTAGCGCGCTTCGGTAGCAAAAGCGTTGATGTAGGTATTGATCCCTTCGTCCATCCATGCGTACCGCCGCTCGTTGGAGCCGACGATCATCGGAAACCATTCGTGCCCGTGCTCGTGGTTTACAGTGCCGAAGATCGACGTGGGATCATCGTTACCGTATCCCACCATCACGAACATGGGGTATTCCATTCCTCCTACGGGACCCGCGACGCTCGTCGCTTGCGGGTACGGGTACGGGAGAAACAACTCCGAGTATTGCCGTATCGTCCACTGCGTCTGTTCGGCCGCTTGTTCCCAGGCTTTCCCTGACTTCGGGAATTGGTAAAACGCTTGTGTCAGGATTCCATTCCAGCTCGTTGCGTCCCATCTGAAATCCGGTGCACCCGCCCAGGCGACATCATGGACGTTCTGCGCGCGGAACCGCCACGTTTTGGTCCCCGATTTTTGCGCTGTCCGGGCTGTTGCGGCTTCACCCTGCGTGATGACCTGCACGACCTGGCTGCTTCGTGATGCCGCGGACAGTCTGCGCCGCTGTTCAGCAGTCAGGACCTCCTCGGGATTTTGAAGTACGCCGCTGCCGGCCACCACATACCCAGCCGGCACCGTGACCGAGTAGTTATAGTCGCCGTACTCCAGGTAGAACTCGCCCTGTCCCATGTACGGATCTGTGTTCCAGCCGCGAACGTCGTCGTAGACCGCCATTCTCGGATACCACTGCGCGATTTCGTAAAGCGCGCTGTCGCGTCCCATGCGATCCGATCCGTGTTCCGGAACCCTGAATGCAAATTGCATCGAGATCATTGCCTTACCGCCGCGCGGGACGAGCGGCGTCGGAAGATCGAGACGCATCATCGTATCCTTGATTCTCGGCTCTGTTCGCGTCCCGTTCACGCGAACGTCTTCGAGATCGAAGCCGCCTGCAAAGCCTCTCACTCCCCAACGTGAATCGGCCGGGAACAACGCGGACCCTTTGCTGCCGGACCGGTAGAGATTCTGATCTACCTGCAGCCACACGTAACGAAGAGTGTCGGGAGAATTGTTCGTGTACCTGATCTGAACCGAGCCCGCGACCTCGGTCGTACTCGTGTCGAGAGTGGCCACAATCGTGTAATCCGCGCGCTGCTGCCAGTAATCAGGTCCTGGTGCACCGGCGGGAGAACGATACCTGTTTGGGCCAGGCCAATCGATTCGATTCGTCGTTGCGAATAGATCATCCCGTCGCGTGTCGAATACAGCAGCAGCTTGCTGGGCAGCATTGCCCGTTGGAGCATCCATACGCACGGGCTCGAGCACTACAGGGCGCTGACGAGCACACGCGGCTGCTGCCGCAAGCAGAAGAACGTATGCTTTCACTTCAGTTGTGGGTTGATGTAGTTAGTCATCTGTATTCCGCTGATTAGCAACGTAAGGGCCAGCGTAGCCGTCTTGTACCTTGCATTACTCGCCGGCCACAGATAGCCTCCCCGCATGGCAAGTCCGAGAAGTCTGGAGACGCTCGTTGAAGGACGTGCAACACACGATGGTACGCTCGGATATCAGAGACGTTTCGCCGAAGCCCGAACGCTGGATTTCTATCGTCCGATCGGCGATGGCCCGCTCGCCTCTTCGCTTGGATTGGGTACCTACCTCGGCGAGTGTGATGACGCGGAGGATGCGCGCTATGTGAGCGCTGTCACCGCGGCGCTCAACAACGGCGTAAACCTGATCGACACGGCGATTAACTACCGATGTCAGCGCTCGGAACGAGCGGTCGGCGAGGCGGTTCGGAGCGTGGTCGGTGAAGGGGTTGTCAAACGCGAGGAAATTATCGTTTGCACAAAAGGCGGCTACATCCCACTCGACAGGAACCCCCCTCTTACCAAGGAAGCGTACCGCAATTTTCTCGAGGCCGAGTACTTCGCCGCGGGCGTGATGCACGCCTCCGATGTCGTGGCGGGTGGCCACTGCCTCACACCGCGCTACCTGGTTGATCAGATCGAGCGCAGCAGGACCAATCTGGGCCTCGCGGTCATCGACATCTACTACCTGCACAATCCTGAGCAGCAATTGGATAGCCTGGCTCGAGTCGAATTCCTCAGCGCGCTGCGGGATGCTTTTGCGACCCTCGAAGACGAGGTTGGCCGCGGCGCGATCGGCTGTTACGGATGCGCAACTTGGAATGGTTTCCGCGTATCGTCCGACTCCAGAAATCATTTGAGTCTGGAAGAGCTGATATCGATTGCCAGAGAGGTTGGGGGCTCACGCCATCACTTCAAGGTCATACAGGTACCGATCAATCTTGCGATGACGGAAGCGATCCGCGCCCCGACTCAGCGAGTTGGGGGTCAGGCTTATCCATTGCTCGAAGCGGCGCATCGGCTCAAGGTTTCGGTCGTGGGAAGCGCTACACTGATGCAGTCACAGCTAACCCGTTCGCTCCCTGCGCAGGTACACAGCGCCTTTCCCGGGTTCGCGAGTGATGCGCGTCGCGCGATCGCGTTTGCGCAGGCCCTTCCGGTGGTGTCAACGCTTGTTGGAATGAGATCGCTGTCGCACCTCGAAGAAAATCTCGCCCTACCCGCGCAGGCCTGATGCCAACAGCCGATCACCATCGGCCAGGCGGTGGGTTCAGGAATCCGTGGCCGTCTGCGCAAATGCATGGCTTTCTCGACTTTCTCAAATGGACGCTGATCGAGCGACGCCGAAATCCGCGCCGCCCTGATCCAGACCCAGGCACGTTCACTTTAGCTGACCCTCGTTTCGTCGTGCCGCGAGCCGCGCCGGAGCGACTCACCATAACCTGGGTCGGCCACACGAGCTTTCTTGTCCAGATTGCGGGCCTCAATGTTCTCGTGGATCCTGTCTGGAGCAAGCGCGCTTCGCCAGTTCAATTCGCGGGACCGCGACGTTGGGTACCGCCTGGCATTGAATTCGACCGCTTACCGCCTATCGACGTCGTTGTGCTTTCGCACGATCATTACGATCACCTCGACGCCGGCACGATCTCACGCATCGCCGAGCGTTTTCCAGCGGTCGGATGGTACGCGCCACTTGGTATTGGGGCTTTCCTGCGGCGGCACGGAGCACGAGAGGTGACTGAGCGGGATTGGTGGGAAGAGAGCTCCATCGGATCTTTACGGCTTACCTGCGTCCCCGCGCAGCATTTCTCCGGCAGGACACTTGGCAGCCGCAACGATACGCTCTGGTGCGGGTGGACGCTGCGATCTCCGCATCACGGGATTTTTTTTGCCGGAGACACCGCTCTTCATCCTGACTTTGGCGTTATCGCTGCGCGATCCGGACCGTTTGATATCGCGATTCTTCCGATCGGAGCGTACGAGCCTCGCTGGTTCATGGGTTCGGTGCACATGAATCCGGATGACAGCATGCAGGCCTATGCTCAGTTAGCTGGCGCGCAACGTGGGCGGCGGCTTGTATTAGTCGCCGCTCACTGGGGGACCTTCAAGCTGACTGACGAGCCGATGGACGAGCCCCCAACACGCATGCGCGAGCTGTGGGGAACATCGGGTCGCGACTCCAACGATCTCTGGGTTCTCCGGCATGGCGAGACACGCATGATCGGTTAGTCACGATAATGCGGCACGAGATCGTACAAATGGATACGGCGTATTGCGGCTTTCTTGTGCGCGAATCTTGCTATCCGTTCTACGAACCCTGCTACACGGAGCTTTCCAATGGCTGCAGCCAAGAAGTCCAGTCGTTCAAGAGGTGGCAGAAAGAGAGCGGGCGGCTCTTCCCGACGCAAAGGCGGAGGCGCACGGAAGCGTTCGAGTGGACGAAGCTCCGGAGGCGGTCGTAAATCGTCGTCACGCCGCGCTGGTGGTCGCAAATCCTCGTCGCGTCGCAAGACTGGCCGTAAGTCATCCGCGCGTAAATCGAGCAGTCGCTCTTCCAGTCGCTCTTCGACAAGCGCCCGTGGCGGACGTAAGAGCGGTGCGCGCAAGCGTACTCGCTCCCGTCGTCAGTCTCCAGTGGCGCGCGTCAAGCGCGTTGCAAGCGGCGTCGTTCACCAGGCGGCGGATCTTGGCGAACGCGCTGTCGACACTGTCACGGAATTCGTTCAGGATCGCTTTTAGCTTCGCGGCCGTTCGACAGCCGTCTCGCTATTTGGCAGCGGCTGTCGCAGAACGGCGATCGTAGGTTCTCAACCAGTTCTCAACCTCGGTGAAGACGAGGTCGCGGCCGTAATCGACGGTGATGATGTGGCCCGCACCTTTGGTCAGCACCAGTTTCTTGTCGCGGGCGCCGAGTGCTTGTAGCGCAAATCTCGCTACGGCTGGCGAGACGCGCGGATCCTCCCGTGACTGAATTATCAGCGTCGCGACGGACACGCCAGGGAGTGCACGACGCGCGCGCTTGACTACACGCGAGAGCTCGTACAACGCTCTACCCGTCACCGCGCCATACGCCAGATTCTTGTCCCTTTCGAGAGGATCGTAGATAGAGCGCGGGTTTCTCGCGTTGATGTCCCCAGCCCATCGGCCCCATAGCCGGTGTGTCGCCGCCGCAAAGCCGAGCAATCGCGGCATGCCAAGATAGGGCGCGATCAGCACGAGTGATGCAATGTTGCGCATCTCAGCCGCAACGATCACCGCAAGGGCGCCTCCCATGGAAAGTCCGACCACGCTTGTCGTCGCGTGTCGCTTCACCATCGTCAGCGCGGCGTCCTTCGCCGCATCGATCCATTCGTCTGCGGTCGACGTCCTGAACGCATCCATTGTGCGTCCATGGCCGGGCAGGAGCGGGGCGTACACAGCGTATCCTGATTTCGCCAACCGCGCCGCGAGCAGCGAAAGCGTTTGTGGCGTGTCCCCAAAACCATGCAGGAGGAGGACCCCGTTTGAGCCCTCCTCCTGCAGATGAATTGCCTCGGCGCCTTTTATTATTGCGCTTGCGCCGTCACCGTATGAGTGACCGACCATTCAGCCTCAGGAGGGAGTCATCTCTGTCGCCACGGGAATTGGTGCCTCTCTGTTGCCATTCTCGCTGAATGTGGCGGCGAGTGAGCTCGGCTCGATGAGAAACGTCATGCCGTTTCTCTCGGCGATTCCGGCCGACACCAGGCGACTAAGCGCGAGCGCGATCGATTCTCTCGTCGCACCAACCATCTCGCACAACAACCGGTGGTGGCTGTTCTCGAGTTTTAGTCGTCCGTCCGAT
Source organism: Gemmatimonadaceae bacterium (assembly GCA_045803975.1). GTDB lineage: Bacteria > Gemmatimonadota > Gemmatimonadetes > Gemmatimonadales > Gemmatimonadaceae > UBA4720. Next base: position 97,732 of record JBJMOA010000135.1, on the reverse strand, counting down.
GCGGTGAAGCTGTTGTCGGTACTGAGATGCGTGAGGGTTGATATCAGGCGCTGATCGACGTTTAGCGCGGCGAGCTCATGAAGTTTTTCGAGCAGGTACGCGCGCTCGGACATTATCTGCGACAGTAGTGGGATCGTCTGCGCGGGACGCTCTCTGACCAACGCGCGGAACTGCGCGCCACTTAGAAACATCGTCCTGGTTTCTTCCGATGCGTTGGCGTCGGTCACATAGTGACTGTTTGGACAAAGGCCTTCGCTGCCGAACGTTTGTCCCACCGTCGCGATCACCGGAACAAAACCGCGTCCGACTTTGATTTTGTTGCGCAGGACGACATGCCCACTGAGAACGATGAAAACGCCATCCGCGGAAGCGCCACGCTGGTAGAGTTGAAATCCCGCTGGCCACGTAGCCCTCGCGCCGTACGCTGCGATCGCTGCGATTTCCTCCGGAGCGAGACATGAGCGTCGCACTCCTGCTTGCCCAGTTCTCATCTTGCTTCTGCCATTCCTTTCTCGACAAGGAGAGGCTATCGCAATGTCCGGGCCTGAATAAACGAGTGATGATTTCCTATTTCGGTTTGCCTTCGAGCATTCGCGTTGCGTTTTGCAACGAACGGGTCGCTGCATCGAATCGCTGCGCAAGATCGGCGATTTCACGGTCAACCGTTCTCTCATTTCCAGCACGAATAGCTTCGCTCACCGAGGGAAAAATCATAGTCGAATAGCCGTTGTTCTCGTCGGAGGCGTAAATCAGGTTCCTGAACCAGGGCCGCGTTACCAGACCTTGTGGTCGCGTAAGGTGGCGCTCGACTTCAAGGAGAGTTTGATTGACTCGCCTCGCGACAGCTGGAGTCAACTGCGCCGAAAGCGCACGGTCCCGCGCGACATTGAACGCTAGCGCACCATCCTGCATCTTCGAGATGGCGGCGGTCAGTGCGGCATTGCCGACATTCCAATGCTTGTCGGCAACCGCGCTGTCGACGCGGGAGGCGAATCGCCTCATCGTGCGCGCGAACTCTACGTAGTCGTACGGAAGAATTTCCGCGTTCGCAATCCGTAACAACGTCGCTGCACCGAGCCGAGCGGCAGCAACATGAACCTCGAAGCCAGGGTCCCCGAACTTCGACATCCAATGATATGAATCGTACGCCGAGTGATACACGCCCTGTGGTCCGCCGAATCCCCAATCGGCGATTGGAATTCCGAGGTGATTGTAGAATCCCGCAAAGTCGGATCCCCCGCCCGGGTCACCCATTTGCGGCTCGAGGGAATCCGCCGCGAGATTGGCGCGTTTTCTCCATACATCATATACGCTGCCCTGGCGACTCGGATCGGGAACCTGCTTCGCGACATCGCGGAGGGTCGCGCGAAGTGACGGCGATCCTCCAGCGCCGAAGTTTGGACCTTGTGCGACATCGTCCTGATTGAGGTACGCCACCGCGCTCTTGCTCAATCGCAGTGAGTCCTCCTCGACATATTCGGTGGAGCCGAGCAATCCCCACTCTTCGGCATCCCAGGTCGCGAAAATGATGGTTCGCTTTGGTCGGTTGCCCGCTTTGACTTGAGCGCTGATCGCGCGTGCCGCTTCGAGCACGCTCACCGTTCCGCTCACATTGTCGGCGGCGCCCGGTCCCCACGCATCGCGGTGACCGCCGATCATAACGATCTCGTCCGGAAATTCGCTGCCACGGATGATTCCAAACGTGTTCCAGATTTCCTTGTAAGGATTTGTTGCCGCATCGGTCGCAACCGCAATGCGTGCCTGCACAGGCCCAGGGCCCACATGGTATCGGAACGGCAAACCTCCCTGCCAGGATTGCGGAATTGATTTTCCCGTGAGCCCGCGCAGCAGCTCGGCGGCATTTCCAAAAGACATTGGCAGCACTGGAATTCGCGGCACCTCCATTTCGGAAAGTGGGATTCGTTTCGCGTTCGCGGTGCTGGGGTAGCCGGGTGTGCTTGGGTCGCCATTCGGGTTCATCACGCTGCCGCGTTGTATGCCGTGCGATGGACGCATTGGACCGACCGGGTACACATCCCCGCGGACGTAGCCATCGTCGGCCGGATCGCTATAAATGATCAGCCCGGCTGCTCCGTGTTTCTCCGCCTCGCGCGCTTTGATGCCACGATACGAACGACCGTAGCGCGCGATTGCGATTCTTCCCTTGACGGAGACGCCCATCGAGTCGAGTGAAGCGTAGTCCTCGATCAAGCCATAATTCACGTAGACTACGTCGCCACGCACATCGCCGGCGGCACCGTAGCCGTTAAAAGCCATCACCTGCGGAAATGCGGTCGATGTCGTATCCTCGGCGATTGGGCCTTCGTCGAGCTTGAGCTCGATCGGCTCGGGAGAAATTCGCCACGCTCTCGTACTCAGCGGGTGCGGCATCCACACCTTGTACGAGCGAACCTCCGTCTCTAGACCCCATGATCGCATTTGCGACAGCACATAATCGCGCGTTCTTGCCTGTGCTGGGGTTCCGGCCATGTGAGGCTGGAGTGATAAGAATCTGGAATGTTGAGACGCACTGGAAGCGGATGGCCGACTGATGACATCTGCTTCCGTTTTACGCTCTATCGTCGCTGATGAAGCAGAATAGCCAGGTGTCGTCTGTGCACTGAGTGGCATGGCAACCATCAGTATGATCGATAGTGCGAATGGCTTGTTCATTGTAAAGAGTTCTCGTTTTGGCGGAGTGTAACTGCTTTATTCGTCCATTTGATCGAGGGCGGCAGCGATTGCCTCGCGAAGTCTTGCTTCCCCCTCTGGCCCCGGAGTTATGCTCGCGGCGAGCGAATTGAACTTCGAAAGCATTTCTTCTTCAAGAAATTTTTCCGACTCGCGGATTCCCAGCGACTCGAGCGACCGTTGCGCGAGTGTGCGAAGCAGTGACAACGTGGAATCATCCAGCGCCTGCAATGCGTGCGGATCGGGTACAGTCTCTTTCGCCCCGCGGTCGGGTTTCCGCCTTGGCGCGTCCAGCAAAGCGGAAATTGATGCGAGCTTGACGACGAATGAACCAGGCGAATGCTCACGCCACTCGGCGACCACGCCGCGTCGGCGGAGCGATGGCAACAGCGAGACAATTGCAGTGCGTACCGCTGAAACCCCACCAGGGCTCTGGTTGCCGCGTCCCGTTATCAAGAGCACTTCGCTCGCTCGACTTATTTGTCGCTCGCGCAACCACGCTTCGGCTCGATAGCGAGCGTCCGCAGCCGTCGGGAGTGATTCCCGCAGATTCAAAGTATTCTTTGCGCCGAATTCTGCTTCGTCGAACCCTTTAAGGACGGAGTGCAGCGAAACCTTACCTGATCGCATTCCGCACCGAGCTGTCGTTGCCTTTTGGCACGGAACCACTTTTACGGCAGGGAGTCATCTAACCACGCCTTGAATGGCTGGACTAGTTGCACCGAGGAGGCGCGCCCGCCGGTAGGCCAAACGCCGTGGTAATCGCAATTCTCCACCCCTTCGGTGTTTTGACGAAGATTCGCTCGGAGACTCCGCTCGATGTCGTGTCCTTCTGCGTTACGGTATAGCAATAAGTGCCGTAAACGACGCCGGGAACGATCGGCAGCACGCGCAGATTCTTGGCGATTAGAGTGTCGGGCCACGTTGAGTCGCGTCGTGCACTCCAATTGTCGTACCCGACCTCCAGGCCGGCGGGACCGTTTCGACCGAGAGTATTACTGTGAAGATACGTAGCGAGATAACGCTCCCGGTCGCGCTTATGGATCGCGTCGATGTTTTCTTCGAACAGCCGGCGTGCTGCGACGGTATCAGCCGTTGACGACGCCGCCGATGCCGTCATGCTGGGAGCGACTGGGGCGCAGTTGATTACCCCGAGCAGCGCGATGAGCCGCATCGACGAGACTCTCGCTGATTTCATACATCCCTGCGGAAGATGACTCCGCAATTCTAACCGGAGACGCGTGGATTGGCGACTCCGCGCTTTTTATCGTCCGATGATTTCCTCGAGAATGGACACGCCACGCGCCAGATCCTCTCGCTGCATTACGAGAGGAGGAAGAATGCGAAGCGTGTGCTCACCGGCGGTCAGTAAAAGCAACCCTTCTTCCCAGCCACGTTTTACGATGTCGTTGGCAGATTCCACGACGTCGACGCCCCAGATAAATCCGTTGCCACGAATAGCACGGACCTTCCCCGATCGATCGGCGATTGCCCTGAGCTGCTCACCCAGCCATGTGCCGTTGTCCCGCACAGCTTTGAGGAGCTCAGGATCCGACAGCCGATCGACGACGTGATTCGCGACCGTCGCGACCAGCGGTCCGCCGCCAAAGGTCGTCCCGTGATCGCCCGGTTTTATTGTCGCGGCGATCTCCTCCGATACCAGTACCGCACCCATCGGTAGCCCGCCGGCAAGCGGCTTGGCAAGCGTCAGCATATCGGGGACGACGCCCACGTTCTCGTACGCGAAGAAGAAACCGGTACGCCCAAGACCGCACTGAATCTCGTCGAAGATCAGCGCTATTTCACGCTTCGCCGTCAGATCGCGAAGCCGCCGTAGAAACTCGGCATCGAGAACGCGGACGCCTCCCTCTCCCTGAATCGGCTCAACGATCAACGCTGCGACCCTCTCCTCGTCGAGCGCGGTGTCCAGCTCGTTGATGTCCCGCTCACAGATAGATACCGCGCCGGCGAGCGGACGAAATGGCGCGCGATACGACGGGCGATCAGTCGCGGCGAGGGATGCGAACAGCCTCCCGTGGAAGCTCCCGCGCAGAGCGATGATCTCGACCTTGGCCTCAGATCCGATCTTCCGCGCCCACCGGCGCGCAAACTTGAATGCGCCTTCGTTCGCCTCCGCTCCCGAGTTGCAGAAAAAGACTTTGGCAGCGAAGGAACGCTCGATGAGCTTTGCGGCGAGCTGTTCGCCCGGAGTCGTGCGATAGAGATTCGATGTGTGAATGAGTCCGGTCTCCAGTGCCTCAGTGATGGCACGCGTGATCCCCGTGTCTCCATAGCCAAGGGCGTTCACGGCTATGCCGCTGGCAAAATCGAGGTATCTCTTCCCTTCCGCGTCGATTAGCTCTACTCCCTCTCCTCTCACGAGCTCCATCGGCGCGCGCTTGTAGGTAGATAGAAGCGCATCTCCTTCGGTGGCTGCACTCGAGATGACTTCGGATTCAACTGGCAATGTGATGGCGGTCATAGGGCAATACTCTGAGATTGGGTAATCGACGTTCCGCGCTCACTTTCACTAATACCTTCGAGGTCGCAAATCCTTACGCAACGGACTCCGGCACTGACAGCAACCTGAGCCGACTCGAGCTTGGCCGCCATTCCCGCATTGGCGACGCCACTGACAATCAGGTCACGGGCGGCATCCTCGGTCAGGCTCGGGACGATCTTTCCTTTTCGATCGCGGACGCCTTCGACATCTGCGACGAGGAGCAGCTCATCGGCCCCAAGAGCCGCGGCAATCGCGGCAGCAGCGTCGTCGCCATTCACATTGAGCACTCCACCCACTTCCGACCGCGTCGCGTCGTATCCCACCGGTGAGATTACCGGGAGATAGCCTGCTTTCATTAGAGTATGAAGAAGGTCTGAATTCACACTCGTTGGCCTGCCAGCAAACCCGAGCGTCGACCGATCGATCTCTTCCGCTCGGATCAAACCACTGTCTTCTCCCGATAAACCGACTGCCGGCAGACCAGCCGCAACGAGAGCATTGACGATGCGCTTGTTGACCACACCGGACAGGACCATGCGCAATAGTTCCAGGTCGGCAGCCGAAGTGACGCGCCGGCCCCGTACAAAGGTTGCTTCTCTTCCCAGCGCGCGCTGCATTTGCGACAACTCATCCCCTCCACCATGCACCACACATAGCGCACCTGGTGATTCATTCCAGGCCGCCATGAGAGAAGGTGTCAGACGCGCATCGCCTTGTGCGCGCCCGCCAATCTTGACGACGCGCACTATGCCGGCAGCCCCATCTGCTCGCCGAGCCCCAATAGCACGTTCGCGTTCTGCAACGCCTGGCCAGCGGCGCCCTTGATCAAGTTGTCGATCGCGGAAATGATGATCAGTGTCGGCTGTCGTACGTTAGCGGCCTTGCCGATGCTCATGCGAACGACGTTTCTCCGCACCACATCCCGCAGAGAAGGCGGTTGCTCCGCGATTTCGATGAAGGGCTCGCCACGATAGCAATCCCGCCAGAGCTCCGACGGATCTTCGACAGGTTCTTTAATGGCGATAGTGATCGTTGCGAGAATTCCGCGCGCCACCGGAAGAAGGTGAGGGGTGAACAGAATATCATTGTCCTTCGCGCCCAGGTCTTTCGCCACGGCGCGCATCTCGGCCAGGTGTCGATGCTCATTCCCGACGGCGTACGCTCGAAAATCCTCCGCGACCTCCGCGAACAACAGCTCCGGACGAACGGAATACCCGGCGCCCGTAACGCCGCTCGCCGCCGACACGTTTATGGTAGCGCCGGGAAGCGCCCATCCTTCTTTCAAAAGGGGGGCAAGCGCCAGCAAAATTGCGGTTGGATAGCAGCCTGGATTAGCCACGATCTCCGCTCCCGGAATCCTGGCGCGCATCAACTCGGTAAGACCGTACGGTGCCGCGCTTCCATTCCCGTTGTCAGCCACGCCAGGTCGGAAATCCGACGATAGATCGACTACCCGCGCCCCGCTGGCTCGCGCGTTTCGAACCCATTTGGATGACGCGCCATGCGGTAGAGCGGTGAACACGACTTCCGCTTCGCTCAATGGTGCATCGTCGGCAGCGACGTAGGTGATCTCGGTCGGGCCTATGCGCGTGCGCTGTCCGCGCTGCTCGTTTGCGCCCGCAAACGTCAGCTCCAGGCGCGGATGCGCTGCAATGAGCCCGCACAGCTCGCGACCGGCGTAGCCGCTGGCACCCAGAACTCCTACCGGAACTTTATGCATAAACAATGCATAACATTACACTGAATTCCAGTCAATGATCCTTGTCAATCGGCTCGCGCAATTCCCCGGCTGGTGCTAAACTGACCTCGTGGCGAACAAGCGTGAACGACACGACACCATTCTCGAGATCATCGGCTCGCGAGTCGTGAGCAGCCAGGAGGACCTGCGCAAGCTTCTCCTCCAGCGCGGCTGGGACGTCACCCAGGCGACCCTGTCCAGAGACCTCCGCGAGCTGCGTCTCGCCAGAGTGCCCACCCCCGACGGAGCACGCTATGCAGTCACTGACGGCAGCATGGAGGAGAGCCGGGCTGCTCTCGACACCTTGTTGCCGCAGCTTTTCCTGCGCATCGATGGTGTCAGCGAAATGCTGGTCCTCAGAACAGTTCCCGGCGGCGCCCAACCGATCGCCGCCGCGCTGGATGGTGAGGCCTGGTCCGACATCCTCGGCACAGTAGGCGGGGACGATACGATCCTGATCATATGCCGGTCCGTCGCCGCCCGCGACCGCGTCCTGCGCCGCCTAAGGAGCCTGGCCGGCGAGCCCTGAGCCGTATTGACGTAGCTCCCTAGACCGATTAAATATTCACTTATTCTGAATACTTATTGAGGCGGCTGTGATCCGGACTATTGCTCTTGCCTATTCTGGCGGGCTCGATACATCTATCATCGTACCCTGGCTCAAGGAACGCTACGGCGCGCGTGTCATCTGCATCGCCGCCGACATCGGCCAGGGCGAAGAACTAGCTGGAGTACGCGCTAAAGCGATAGCATCGGGAGCCGAGGAGTGCTACGTCGAAGACCTGCGCCAGGAATTCGTCGAGAATTTCGTGTGGCCCACCCTACGCGCGGGTGCCGTTTACGGACGGAAGTACCTCCTCGGCACGTCGATGGGACGCCCACTTATCGCGCGTCGCCAGGTCGAGATCGCACGACAGGTGGGAGCCGACGCGCTTGCCCACGGCTGTACCGGCAAGGGAAACGATCAGGTTCGGTTCGAGCTGACTTACGCTGCATTTGCGCCTGACCTACCTGTAATCGCCCCGTGGCGCGAGTGGGATATCCGGAGCCGTGAAGACGCGATTGCCTACGCCGAGTCGCACAACATCCCGATAACGGCAACTCGCGAGAAGATTTACTCCCGCGACCGCAATATCTGGCATATCTCGCACGAGGGCGGCGCGCTGGAGCAACCAGCCGCCGCTCCACCATCAGATCTTTTCATGCTCACGACGGACCCGCGGAATGCTCCGGACGAATCTGAGGAAGTTACGATTGGCTTCGTCAACGGGACGCCGGTATCTGTGAATGGCGCAGAGTTGGATGCGGTGGATCTCGTCACCGCGCTCAACGTGATCGGTGGACGCCACGGCGTCGGGCGCATCGACCTTGTCGAGGATCGTCTCGTCGGAATGAAATCGCGCGGAGTTTACGAAACTCCGGGCGGAACTTTGCTTTACTCTGCGCACAGCGAGCTCGAGCAGCTTGTGCTCGATCGACGCACACTTGCCGCCAAAGACTTCATCGCGCCGCGCTACGCGGACCTTGTCTACGAGGGGCGGTGGTGGACGACGGAGCGCGAAGCGTACGATTCCTTCGTCAACGTCACCCAGGAGCGCGTGACTGGGTCGGTGACACTGAGCCTGTTCAAGGGCACTGCGTCTGTGGTCGGCCGTGAGAGCGAATACGCACTTTATGACGAGAGATTCGTCACGTTCGGCGAGGATGACGTCTATCAGCAAAGCGATGCCGCGGGCTTTATCCGCCTCTATGGACTCTCCGCTCGTGTCCGCGCGATCCGCGATCAGGAGATGGCAGCGGCTCAGCAGCGTGCGGGGGCAGCTGATTCCAAGGCCCGTGAGGCTGCGACTCTCGCTATAGCTTGACCAGCGGAGGCATTGCGATGTCGGATCATAGCTCGCACAAGCTCTGGGGAGGACGTTTTTCCGTCCCGACGTCGGCTGCGTTGGACGCGCTCAACCGCTCGATCGGCACCGACTTCCGTCTATGGCCGTTCGATATCAATCTATCTCGCGCTTGGGCTGTCGCGCTTTGGGGCGCGGGAGTTCTCACCCTCGACGAGAGCAAGAAGATCGAGCGTGGGCTTGCTGCGGTTGGCGACAAGCTCGCTGCCGGAGCGCAACCCATCGCGTCCGACGAGGATGTGCATACGCTCATCGACAGAATGCTGCACGATGAGGTCGGTGACATTGCGTCGAAGCTGCACACCGGCCGGAGCCGCAACGATCAGGTTGCAACTGCCACGCGTCTTTGGGTAATGGATGCGTGCGCCAAGCTCGATGCCGCGGGCCGTACGCTGCAACAGGTAATGTTCGATCATGCTAGCGCGCTCGAAGACGTCTTGATGCCGTCCTACACGCACCTCCAGCGCGCGCAGCCTGTGTCCGCTGCACATTGGATGTTGTCCCACTTCTGGCCGCTCGAACGCGACCGCGCGCGAATTTCCGCTGCGGCGCGCGCTGCCGCAGTACTTCCACTCGGTTCGGGTGCTATCGCGGGGTGCGCATTCCCGATTTCTCGCGTGCTGCTCCAGGGTAGCCTGGGCTTTAGTTCACTGTCGCAGAACAGCATCGACGCGGTTGGTGATCGCGATTTCGTCGCCGAGCTCCTGTTTGCAGTCGCAATGATGGCTGTGCATCTCTCGAGGCTCGCCGAGGATCTGATCATTTATGGATCGAGCGAATTTGGATTCGTTCAGTTCGGCGATGCGTTCACCACCGGCTCGAGCATGATGCCGCAAAAACGAAATCCCGATGCGCTCGAGCTTGCCCGTGGATCCGGCGCACGCTCGATCGGTGATCTGTCGACGCTGCTGTCGACGCTCAAAGGATTGCCTGGCGGTTACAACAAGGATCTCCAGGACGACAAGCGCGTGTTATTCGATGCCGTCGACACGATGTTGCTGGTACTGCCCGCCGTTACCGGCGCTCTTCAGGAGTCGCGCTTCAGCGCCAAGCGAATGAGAGCGGCCCTCTCGAGCAGCATGATGGCTACAGATCTTGCCGACTATCTGGTTGAAAAAGGCGCCAGTTTCCGCGACGCACATTTGGCGATCGGATCCTTGATTCGAGAGAGCGAGCGCGAGAGCTGCGAGCTCGACGCGCTGCCGCTTGCATCATTCAAGAAGGCACATGCCCTGTTTGGTGATGACGTGCTCGATTGGCTCGAGCCCTCACGCTCCGTTGCACGTCGCGACCTTCCCGGTGGTACTGGGCCGATGGCTGTGAAGGCGCAGCTTCAGTCGGCGCGCGAAGCGCTTCACCCGGTGATGGAGATTGCCCGCGGTAACGAGCTGGTTCTGCACGCGGTATGACCGCCACGCGGTCTAGAACATCAATCCAACTGTGACCGGCACGAACTGAAAGACTCCCCCGTTGGCAGTGTCGCGGGAAACGCTGTGGTAGCGAGACTCGAGAAACATCGCGAGTGGTCCGAAACCGAACGTCGCACCGAGTCCGGCATTGAAGCCAAAGTCTTTTCGAGCCTTCGTTCCTGCGTCTTTCGCCTTGACGTTGTAGATGCCGGCGCCGGCGAGAAGATACGGCTTGGCTGTCGTACCGGGAAAAGCATATACCAGGTTTGCCAACCCACCGATTACGCGGAGATTCGAATTGGCGCCGCCGCTGCCCGAGGGAACGGAGGACGTACTTCGTCCGAGATCGTTGTAGATACCATCCAAACGCAGGCCAAAGGGTAAATCCGCTACGCCGATCGCGATCGCGACGATCGCATTGTATCCCGTTTCTTGTGTGTCGCTGAGTTTTCCGACGGGTATCGCCGCGCCGCCGCCGATGGCTACCGCGTACATTTTTTGGCCTGAGGCAAGCGATGGTAATCCCAGTGCCAGGCAAAGAAAAAGTAAGAGGGACACGAGAAACTGCTTCATGCGGTGCTCGGAAAGGGCAAGTCGTACTCGGCCCGGCAATATAATGCCACGTGGGAGATCTCCAATGAGAAAGCAATTGTTGCATTAATTATCCTAATTTTATAGGATTAATAATGCCTCGAGCCTATACTGTTGCTGCCGCTGCACTTGCGCTGGGAGTCTCAACAAAGTGGCTTGATAATGCACTTTCCCACATCAGGGTGTCCGGCATCCGACACGCGAAGCAGGGCGTGGCTCGGCAACTCTCCGTAGAAGGCTTGGTAATCTTGGGTTTGGCGGTTGCACTTCATGGCGAATTCGGCGTGCCTCTAGCCAAGGCGATCGCGTTGGCCGAGAAGATCGCTCGCAATGGAGGAAGATACTTATCGCACACTGGGCTGGCCATCCAACTGAATCTGGACAACTTCCAGGAGCGGATTCTCGAGCAGCTTGAAAACGCTGTAGAGGTCGCGCCGGTTCCACGTCGGGGCCGACCACCCCAAAGCAAAACGGGGCGCCTCGATTGAGACGCCCCGCCAGATTGTGCCAGTGAAGCAGACGTGGCTTACGAAGCCTTCGTCACGTTCTCGGCAGCAGGACCTTTCTGACCTTCGACAATGTCGAACTCTACCGCGTCGCCCTCTGCAAGGGACTTGAATCCCGAGCCGGAGATCGCGCTGTAGTGAACGAAGCAATCCTTCTGCCCGTTGTCAGGTGTGATGAATCCAAAGCCCTTCGCATCGTTGAACCACTTCACTTTGCCGGTCGTACGCATTCCCTGCTCCTGGAAAATTTGTGTCTTGGGGAGCGGAACACGCCCGACCCTCGACAATCTGATACGCGGGTCTCACTAACCCCGCACTGGATTTTGAGCGCAGTTCACGGGCTTTCACCTATGCCTGGCTCGACTTGGCAGAAAAAATAGCAAGGACCGGCTGAGCAGACAATAGACAGATTCAAGGTCTAATCCCGTGTACGGCCGTAACGAAATATTCCGTTTCGCCAAAACACGTCGTGGGAACTCCGCGATGCTGCTCATATGTGAGTGACATTTGTTTGCCAATGTTCTGCTCGATGATATGCGCGACCGAATCATTCCTCACCGTAAAAGCGAAGATCTGCGGCATCGTTCCAGGCAGGTTTGCCATCGCCAGCTCGCCTTCCCATGTCTTACAAAGCCAGCCTTTCTTGGAAATCTTCTGCACGTAGCCGGCGCGCTCACCACTCGCGTAGGTGTAGCCAAGTGTGACCCAAACCCACAGTGACGCGACGAGAGCTGGAATGAGAATGAGAATGACCAGCACAATCAGCGCTTTGTTGCGTTTCTTTTTGGGTGCAGCGGGAGGGGCAGTCGTCTCGGTTGCTTCCGGTGTATCTGCCATCTGCGCTCCAGTTAGATCGGGAAGAGAAGTGAAAGAGAAGGGCGACGATCTCTTTTCTGCACCGCTCGCGCCACGGAATTAGCTTTCACGATCATCTCTCGCAAGCACCAGTGCCGAGCATAGCGCGCAGAACTACACCGACTACTCTCGTCGGCGACGTGTTGGTCGGGTCAGCCCATCCGATCGTCGTGCAGTCGATGACCAATACCGATACTGCGGACGCATCTGCCACCGCTCTACAGGTAGCGGAGTTGGCGCGCGCTGGCAGCCGACTCGTGCGCGTCACCGTCAACAACGACGAGGCCGCCGCCGCGGTACCAGAAATTGTGAGTCGTCTTGCCGACATGGGCGTCTCCGTTCCCCTGATTGGAGACTTCCACTACAACGGTCACTTGCTGCTTGCGAAGTATCCGGCGACGGCAAGGACGCTTGCCAAGTTTCGGATCAACCCCGGTAATGTCGGTGGCAAGCGACGCGATGAGAACTTCCGAACGATCATTCAAATCGCGCTCGATAACGCCAAGCCTGTCAGGATCGGAGTGAACTGGGGCTCTCTCGATCAGGATCTTCTGACTAGCCTGATGGACGACAATGCGCGGAGCTCTGACCCGCACACTGCTAAAGAGGTGTACATCGAGGCAATGCTTCAGAGTGCGCTGCGTTCGGCCGCCATCGCGGAGAACATGGGCCTCGCGCACGATCGCATCATTATTTCGGCTAAGGTGTCGGGCGTCCAGGACCTGGTCGAAGTGTACCGCCAACTCGCCGTTCGCTGTGACTACCCGCTCCATCTCGGTCTCACGGAAGCTGGTCTCGGGACGAAGGGCATCATTGCAAGCACTGCCGCGCTCTCGATTCTTCTGTCGGAGGGAATCGGGGACACGATTCGCGTCTCGCTGACGCCACGCCCCGGCGGCGACAGGACCGAGGAAGTCCGCGTTGCGCAGCAGGTGCTCCAATCGCTCGAGCTGCAAAGCTTCAACCCCCAGGTTACCGCCTGTCCGGGTTGTGGCCGCACAACGTCAACCTTCTTCCAGCATATGGCGGAAGACATTCAGACTTATCTTCGTGAGCAAATGCCGAGCTGGCGCGAGCGCTATCCCGGCGTGGTCGATTTGAAGGTTGCCGTGATGGGTTGCGTCGTGAATGGTCCGGGCGAGTCGAAGCACGCAAATATTGGAATCTCGCTCCCCGGTACGTTCGAGGAACCGAAGGCACCCGTCTATGTCGATGGGAAGCTGCTGCTGACACTCAAGGGCGAGACAATCGTACCCGACTTCCTGAAGATTCTCGACGACTACGTCGAGAGGACCTATGGTTCAGGGGTAGCCACGACGGTTCGTTAGATCGTCAGCCCGCGAGTTTGACCAGCTCGCCGGAAACCCTGTCGAGTTCGGCCATGATCGGCGCGTCGAACCCGACCTCGCGCAGCCTTTCATACACCTGCCGATACCAGCGCGCAGTACCGACTCGGCCGCTGCCGAATCGATTCCACACTGTTTCCGGATCCACAGTTCTGCGCAGGTCGGCGATGATAGTTGCCGCGTTGTGAATTTTGTCCGCGACGCAAACCCAGCGTGCCTCTTCATTCGCGCGCTCGAGCCGCTCCAGATAGTCTTCCCTTCGCTCTTCTCCCGACAGCTCCACTCCGTCATCGTCGTTGCGACGGTAAGTGACAGCCAGCACCGTGTCGAGGACTTTCGCACCGAACTTGTCGGCGATTCGCTGCTCCAGCATTTCCCGCGTATAGCCGTCACGAATACAATCCTCGATAACATCGTGGAGGATTCCGGCGACAACGGTGTCGTTGTCGCGGCCGTATCGGGTCAGAATGACTGCTACGTTTGCGGGATGAGTGAGGTACGGGAGCTTCGTACCTTTTCGCACCTGACGGTCGTGATGCTTGGCGGCGAAAGCAAAAGCGTGATTGATGACGTCAGAGTACCCTGTGACTGTCATTGCTCCACTGTTGAGAACCACGACACCAGGCGTTCAAGTCCCTCTTGATCGCGAGAGTCGAAGGCGTTCGGACGGTCGGAATCTACGTCCAGAACCGCGACGAGATCACCCCGCTGATCCAGAACCGGCACGACGATCTCCGAGCGCGATCGAGCGTCGCAGGTGATGTGTCCGGGAAATTTGTCGACATCAGGAACGATAATCGTTTTCACCTCTGCCGCTGCCGTACCACAAACGCCTTGGCCAAATGCGATTTCCAGGCATCCGAGGCTTCCCTGGTAGGGCCCGACACGGAGAAGTTGGCCAGGCTCGACGACGCGATAGAATCCGGTCCATAGATGGCCGAATGCGTGATGCACGAGTGTCGCGATAGTGGACATCACCGCAATCTCGTCGTTTACTCCCTCTAGAATCGCTTCGGCGTGTCCGCTCAGCTCGGCATAGGCTCGGGCTTTGGGCACACTTCGCAAATCAGGGATGTACTCCGCCATTTCCGGTTAGCGCGCCGCTGCGAGTTCCGGCTGAAACGTTCCCGACTGTCTGACAGCGCCGAGCATCTCCTCGCGGGTCTCGAGTTGTGGCATTTCGGCATCCCATAGCACGAGGCCGTGAATGCGCATATCGGCGGCGCGTAGAGTATCGACCGCTCCCTTAAGACCACTCACCGTGGTGTGGGCGATTCGCGCGCAGAGTATGAGATCTGGCGCGGGAACAATGCTGCTCGCGCTGCGCTGAACGTAGCTCGTTGGGGCCGCTATGATGATGAAATCGTAGCGACGCTGCATTCGCGCGAGCTCTCGCCGGACTTCTTCGACGACGCTTGCATCCGGAAGCCCGGCGCGCCTCGTACCACTTGGAAGGACATCGAGAGGTCGGTCGCGACCAATTGTGGTCGGGACGATGGCTTCGGGCCACGTCGCACCGCCGGTAATTATCCCGGAGAGCCCTGGATCCGGTCGGATTCGCAACACGCTGGCGATGCTGCATGTGGTCGGATCGACATCCACGAGCAGCGTGCTCCGCGCCTCGTAGGCAGCCGACGCAGCCAGATTCGCGGCGACAGTCGCGACGATTCCCGGATCATCACCCGTAATGGTGACGATCGGAACACTCGCTTCCACCGACGCAATGTGCAGGTAAAGTGTTCGGTAGCTCTCGGAAACGACGTCGATAAGCGGTGGTGCCTCGACATCCGCCTGGCGGCGGCTTCGCTCCACAACGACTTCCGGCGGCTTGATTACCGTCAGCACTCGCGCTCCACTTATCTGCTCGGCCTCACGCGGATCAGCGATGTGCGGACGTTTGAGCTCTGTTCCGAACGACGCCGCAAATCCGACGGCGAGCGCGAGCACCACGGCTGCAGCGAGCATTGCCCACGGAGGAGCTCCGACATTCGCAAGCTCGCGCGCACGGGCTGACTCGCGGTCGATGCGCGCGTTTTTCTGATTGATCTGATTCAGTTGAGCCAGCGCGGCGCTGTAGTTCTGTTGCTGAGCGGCACGTTGAGCGAGGACTTGCATCGTATCTACAGTGATCACCGGCTTCGGCACGGGAGCCGGAGTTGGCCGGATCAGCGCAAGCTTGCCACGCACCTCGCCCCTTTTTGCGTCAGCGATTCCTTTTATCTCACGTCCAATCGCTGTAGCGCGCGAAGTCAGCGCGAGGTACACAGGATCGACCGCCCCCACCGCGCCGAATGCGTTTCGCTCGCGCTCTACGTCAGCGAGTGAATCGAGTAGGATTCGTACGCGTGGATCGGCGGCCACAGTGGGAGACGCCGCTAGAGCGCGGAAAGACGTGGGAAGGGGAGCGTTCTCCGCTCGGTCGATGAGGCGATTCAGCGTCGCGAGCTCAGCGCTCAGGGAATCACGTTGCGCCCGAACCGCGGGCGGAAATGTGTCGATGACCGGTGTTGGAACTGGTATCAGCGCCTGGCGCGTTGCATCCATCACCGAATCCGCTGTTCTGATCGCGGCGAGATAGCGATCTCGCGCTGCGACCGCCGGCGATGAATCGGCCCGCGCCTCGATTCTGGCGGCAACCGCCTGTGCCTTCCGAGATGCACTTCTCGGCACGACGACGAACGCGATCAACGCGCCGATGAATACAACTCCGCCGACAATGCCGAAGACCAGGACACGACGTAGTGCATTTCTGGCACGTGCCGCCATCCAAAGGTAGGCAGAGCCGCCGCTCATCCGTGCAATGCTATGAACGTTCATACAGGTCTACGATCCACGGCGTACAGTAGCGGCGCGAGCATCCGGGCTTCGCAAGTTCCGGATACTTCGGGGAAATCACATATGTATTCCATCAACACGATAGAATCTAAGCATCACGCCGTCCGCCCGGGATAGAAAAAAACGGCGGAAGCTTTCGCCTCCGCCGTTCAAACGTGCCCCACAGGAGTTACTGGACCGTAATCACGCCCTTCATGTTGAGAGCGAGGTGTGGAACACAGTGGTACGGGTACTGGCCAGGCTTGATGTTGGCGAAAGAAATAGTCACCGACTCGCCCGGGTTCATCTTCATGTTGCTCGAGAGTTCACTCATCTTGTCGCTCCCGATGTTTGCGTCGAGCTGAGGCCGTACATCGGACGGAATCGTCGCAGGATCGAAGGCGACATTGTGCGGGCCGCCGCTAACTACGACGAACTTGACGCCATCGCCCTGCTTGATCGTGAAGTTCGCCGGCTCGAACCGATAGCCTTTGGCATCCCCAACCATATTGACCGTCTTCGTGGTGCCCGTAATCGGGGCCATCGCAGCGCTACCACCCGTCGTACCAGTCGTAGTGCTGGCCCCGCCCGTGGTAGTCGTTGTCGCTGCACTTGTATCTACCGCAACATGCGTCGTGTCGCCGGGCTTGTTTTCGCCGCCAGCGCAGGCGCCGAGCATCATCATTCCAGCTGCAACCGCAAATCCATGGAACCGCATCTTTTGAGGCCTCCCAGAGCCGTACAGTAGTGCACTTGCAAGAGGGTTTTCTTTACTTCCAGAGATTGTGAATTTATTCACAAGCTCGCCAACACGCAATCAACGGAGCACTTTCGCTTCTCATGATTCATGCCCTGATGTCAATGCGCGCAGGATGATCGCAATTCCCGCGCTCGATCTACGAGCGGGTGCGTGCGTACAGCTCGCACCCGGATCGTATGATGAAGAGGTGATTCGGATTCCCGATCCCGTCGGTGTTGCGCTGGCGTGGCGGCAATACGGGTTTCGGCATCTCCACGTCGTCGACCTCGATGGAGTGGCCGGCCGTGGTAACAACACGCCCCACATCCAGGCCATCCTCGGCGCGACAGATGTGGAGGTTCAGGTTGGCGGAGGTGTTCGCACCCGGGACGACATCGAGCGGTGCCTCAACGACGGCGCACAGCGCGTAGTGATCGGGACCCGCGCCTTGGAGGATCCTGACTGGCTTCTCGGCATGAGCACTGAGTTCCCGGGGTCCATCATCGTGGCTGCAGACGTGCGCGATCGGAAGGTGTTGTCCCATGGCTGGACGCGCATGCACTCAAGGCTCGTGCTCGATGTGATCGAGGATCTCAACGGCTTGCCATTGGCGGGCGTGCTAGTAACCGCCGTACACCGTGAAGCTGCGATGGCTGGAACGGATCTACCGCTAATGGAAGATGTCGCGGATGCATCTGATTTCCCGGTGTTTGCGTCCGGGGGCCTCGGTAGCATCAACGATCTCCGCGCGTTGGCAGATCGCGGCGTCGCTGCCGCCGTAATTGGCATGGCCCTCTATACAGGAGCTATAGATCCGTGGGCGGCCGCCGAAGAGTTCGCCGAATAACGCGCGGTGTCAGAACAGCGAAATCGTACGTGGATCCAGCTTTGACGGGTCTCCGACGTACGCGAAGCGAAATCCTTTCATATACTTTCTCGCCACTCGTTGTACGGCTTCCGGGGTAACGCTCTTCAGTTCGTCTACGAAGCGTTCGGCCTCCCTGTAGTCACCCTCGTAAAGCTGTGATCGCGCCAGAAAATCCGCCTGCGCGGCGTTGGTCTCGTTATCGAGAAAGTATTCGGTTATGAATTGCTCCTCGAGCTGTTTGAGGCCGACCGGGTCGAGCGAGCCTTGCTGAAGATCGACTATCGCTGCTCGAATCAGTTTAAGAGTGGTATCGGGGGCGACGGTCGAGACGTACACGCCGCCCGCTGTGGCAGCACGATCGATGAATGGCGCATGCACGTCGTACGTTAGGTTCTGGCGGGTACGGATTTCGGCGAACATGCGCCCCGTGAGGACCGAAGTCGCAACCCGCAGCGCCTGATAATCGCTGCCGTTCGCGAGGGGTCCGCTGTAATAACCGAGAATGTAGTTAGTGGGGAGCTGTCGCCTTTCGATGACAAGTGCTGTTTGTGCTTCGGGAATACGCGGCGGCGCCGTCCATGTGTAGTTACCGCGCGGAAGCTGCCCAATTGACTGAGTCACCAGACGTTCGATGTGCGCGCGATCGACATTGCCGACGACCACCAGAAGCATCCGCGATGTAACGAACTGCGTGCGTTGATAATCCCGCAGCTTCGCCGAGTCGAGCGCCTGGATGGATCGCTCGTTGCCAGTCACGGACACGGAGTAAGGGTGCCCGACATAGGCGATGCTATCGGCGAGATAGCTCGCCAACGCGTCGGGATCGTCGCGACGCTGTCTGATGCCGGACAGGTATTGCGCTTTCAAAAGCGCGAGCTCGGATTTCGCGAGCGTTGGACGCATTATGCGATCGGCGAAGATCGACCACGTGGAGTCGAACACCTCCGTACTCGACCGGATACCGAACATTGTCCAGTCTGCGCTGGGAGCAACGACTATCTCACTTCCAAGGAGCGACATTGCACGGCGCAGCGCGTTCTTTGGATAACGTTGGGTCCCACGCTCGGAAAGATCGAGCAGGATAGGCTCGATGCCCGCGGTCGCCTCCGTAATCTGTCTGGCGCCGCCAAGCAGGTAGAGATTCGCGGCGACGACATTGTTGGCGTTGTTCTGCCTGAGAATGACCCGTACCCCTGACACGTCGAAACTGGTTGTCGCCGAGGTTAAGGCGAGTGCGATTGCAAGCAGCATTAGCGTGACCCCGCCATTACCAGATCCGCCGGGTTGAGGTTGAGCGCTTGACGCGCCTGAGGTGCGATGAGCACGCCGACGATGTGTGGCTTCCCGACGATGTATCGCCGCGCGTAAGAACGCAGGTCTGCGATTGTCTGCTGTGCCATGTAATCCACGTATCCCATGTAGTACTCGAGGCTTGCCACACTCCACCAAAATCCCAGGGTATGCGCAAACCCGGAGGCTCTCTCTCGATCGAACGCTGAAGTTACCGCTCGATGCGCCTTCACTGCTTCAAGCTCGTCCGAGGTGAAGTAGTCGGGCGTATCGAATTTGGCGATCTCGCTAAAGAGTGCGGCTAGGGCTTCGCGTAATTGTTCGGGCGACGTCTGCCCACTGATGGTGATTGGACCTGTGTGATTGAGCGTGTAGTAATTCACCCCGACGCCCTGCCAGAGGCCGCTATCAACCAACCGTTGCTGGAACTGCGAGCGTTGGTCGTTGAGCACATCGGAGAACACATCGGCTGCGTAGGTCGACTTCGGATCCTGTCCAACACTCGGCCCCTGCCACTGAACCTGCACGGTGACTGCTCCCACTGGTGCTTCGACCAGCACTCCTTCGCTCTTTTGCAGCGCCGGGATTTGCGGAATCGGATCGGTCACAAACGGGTCACTGCCACGCTTCCATTGGCCGAGCTCCCGTTCGACGAGAGCGAAGACCGTTGCAGGATTCACATCACCGGCAACGATAACCGCGGAATTGTTGGGGACATAGTACTTACTCTGGATCGTTCGCATTTTCTCCGGCGTCGTCGTCAGAATTATCTGACGGTTGCCGATGATGTCTTTCCTGCTGAAGTTCCCGGGATAAAGTTTTGCATCCGTTTGGCGCGACAATTCGAAGAACGGGCTTGATTCGTTGCGATCATATTCGCCAATGACGACCTGACGCTCACGCTCGAGCTCGTCGCGCCGAAAGAGCGGGCTCCGCAACGCACTTGCGAGGAGCTCCACTCCGTCGGCCAGTTTTTCCGCCGGCACCGTCATGTAATAATTGACTACCTCTTCGCGAGTCGTTCCGTTGAAGACCGCTCCAAGGTCTGAGGCTCGGTCCCAGAACTGATTCGGCTCCGGATACTTGGAATTCGCCCGGAAAAACATGTGCTCGTACATGTGGGCCAAACCTTCGTACTCGGAGCTTTGCGTAAACGAGCCGTTCTTTACGTCGATCTCGATCGTCGCTAAGGGAACGCCGTGATTCTCGACGACGATTACCTCGAGACCGTTGGGCAGGATTCTGCGTTGAATGATTTTTTCGAGCTCCGCGCGTTGCCCCTGCACTGACATCGGAACGAGGGCAGAGATGAGCAGTGCCAGAGTGGCGCAGTAACGCAGGACACCTTTTCTTTCTGACATGTCAGATTCTGTGAAAGCCCGTCCGGACATTTACGGGCAATTGATGGCTCGACTGGACACAATGAGGCTGAAACGGAATGAGCCTCTTGCCCAATACACCACATTCAAGATCGGTGGTCCAGCCGATCTCTTTTACGATGCAACATCGGCCGATGATCTGGCAGTGGCAGTTACCGCCGCGCGGGATCTGGATATCGAGTACTTCGTACTCGGCTTAGGTGCCAACATTCTCGTCGGCGACAAGGGATTTCGCGGTTTGGTGATCCGCAATACCTCGACCCACCTCAAGTTCCTGCCCAACGAGCGTTTGTGGGTGGAGAGCGGCGCGGTAATGGCCAAGCTCATTCCCAGGGCGGTCGAGCGCGGTCTTTCCGGACTCGAGCACTACGTCGGAATTCCGAGCACGGTTGGAGGTGCCATCTGGCAAAACCTGCACTTCCTATCCCCTGCGCCAGCACGCGAGAGAACGATGTTCATCGCGGAAGTTTTTCGCTCTGCCGATCTCCTCACCCACGATGGCCGCAAAGAATCGGTCGGACCCGATTACATGGAGTTCGGCTACGACACGAGCATCCTCCACAAGCAGCGCGATATCGTCCTTGCCGTGACCTTCCAGCTAGAACGGGGCGACCAGGCAACGATGCATCGGATCATGCAGGAGAACCTCAGTTGGCGTGGTGGCAAACACCCCTGGCTCGAGTACCATCCGAGTGCCGGTTCGATCTTCAAGAAGATCGAGGGTGTCGGTGCGGGCCGTCTCATCGATCAGGTTGGCTTGAAAGGCTTCCGCATTGGGGATGCGCAGATCTCCCACATCCACGCGAACATCATGGTCAACCTCGGCAACGCGACTGCCAAAGACGTGCGCGAGCTGATCGCGACGGCGCAAAGCAAAGTAGCCGAGCGGTTCGGCCAACACCTCCAGCCGGAGATAGGATTTATCGGCGAGTTCTGACGCGAGTCACGTCGCGGTGAGCTGTTCGACACGCTCCGTTGCGGCAGTCCAGACTTCGATTGCGACGTCGAGCTTGCGCCGAGCCTCATCCAGCTCCTTGCCTACAGCAAGCGATCTTTCAGTTCCCTCGCGAGTGGTGTACAGCTCCGGATCCTCGAGCGTTGCAGTAAGGGCGACGATTTTCGCTTCGAGCTTCGCGACCTCTTTTTCAGCAGCCTCCACTTTTCGCCTCGAGTCACGAAGGGCTATACGAGCGCTGTCGCTGTGCACTTCCTGCCGTCGCGTCGCCTTTCGCTCTTTGACTCTGCGGAGTGATTCCCGCTCGGCGGCTGCAACGGCGGCCGCGTGCTCACGCTCCCGACTCTGGTCCTCCCATTCGGTGAACGAGCCAGGGTAATCGGTTATATGCCGCTCGTGGAGAACCCAGACGCGTGATGTGAGAGCCTCGAGCATTGCACGGTCGTGACTCACCAATAGAATCGTTCCTTCGAATTCCTCGAGTGCATCCTCGAGCGCTTCAACGGATTCAATGTCGAGATGGTTCGTTGGCTCGTCGAGGAGAAGGCAGTTCGCGCGCGTCAACACCATCATGGCGAGGGCTACTCTTGCCCTCTCTCCCCCAGAGAGCGTATCAGCGCGCCGCTGTGACTCATCTCCCGGAAAGCCGAAGCGCGCGAGATGACCTTGAATCTGTCGCCGCTCCCAGTGCGGCCTCAGCTCGCTTATCACCTCGTACAGCGAGCGATCCATCGGCACTTGAGTCATGTCCTGACGATAGTAGCTGACCTGAACGGAACCGCCGAGTCGCAGTTCTCCTTTCGAAACGAGGCGTTCCCCGACCAGGGCGCGAAGGAAGGTTGATTTTCCGCTACCGTTCGGACCGACGAAGCCAATGACATCGCCGCGCTGGATCGTCGCAGTAAAATTGCTGATAAGGATTCTTCCCTCGACCTCTATCGTTACACCACGCGCAATCGCGACCTGATCGCCGCCTCGCTCCGACAAGTCGAGCTTCAGACCCAACGCGCTTCCTTGTTCGGAGCTGGGCCCGCTCAATCGCGGCATCCTGTTCAAACGCTTGCGACGCCCTTTTGCCTGCTTCGAATTCTGGCCGGCGATGTTTCTTCGTATGTAATCCTCTTCCTCGGCGATTACCTTGCGCTGCTTGTCGAACGAGCGTTGCAGACTCAGGCGCCGTTCTTCTCGCTGAACGACGAAGGATTCATAAGTGCCGGTGTACGCGGTGGCGGTACCTCCCTCGAAATGAAGAACGTGGTCGATCGCGTTGGCGAGAAACGCGCGATCGTGACTGATCACGAGGACGGTCTTGTCCGTGCTCCGTAGATATTCCTCCAGCCACCGAGTCGTCTCCAGATCGAGATGGTTCGTGGGCTCGTCCAGAAGCAGCACGTCGGCGCCACTTACAAGCTGTCTCGCAAGTCCAAGCCTCCCACGCTCTCCACCACTGAGCTGCTGGAGCGGCTGAGTACGAGCTTTCTCGGCATCGAAGCCCAAGCCCTGAAGAACAGCGTCCACTTTGGGAGCGAAGGTGTAGCCGCCCTCGTGATCGAAGCGTTCCAGGTCGCGGTCGTATTTTGCGAGCATCTGCGGTGTAGCAGATTCGCCTGCTTGGGCGAGAACGTTTGCCTGTTCGGCGAGAGACTGCTCGAGCGCGAGAAGGTCGGCGAACTCGCCGGCCCCGGCCTCCCATACAGTTGTGGCATCCTTGAAGTCTCGATGCTGCTCGAGCAGCGCGAAGCGAAGGCCAGGCTGGCGTGCGATGCTGCCTTCCGTCGGTTGCTGCGTTCCGGTAATCAGCCGGAATAGCGTCGTTTTGCCACTGCCGTTCCGGCCAAGGATGCCCCACCGTTCGCCGCGCGCCACGGTGAAAGTAATTCCGCTGAAGATTCTCGCCGCGCCAAATTCGATTCCGACGTTCGAGACGGATATCTGCGTCAAGAGCGCAACACAGTCGAGCAGGCGGCGAGACACCGCTCGACCGACTCCACGGTGTGATCACCCATGTGGCCGATGCGAAACGTCGAGCTCTTGAGCTTCCCGTAACCGTTTCCGATTACGATCCCGCGTTTTGCGACAGCCGCGGTAAAAATTTCTGCAGGCAAATCCGCGGGAAGTCTGATCGTTGACACAGTTGGTGATTGCCAGCCGAGAGGCGCGATGTTGGCGAGCTTCTTTCCGGTTTCATCACTGATCTTCGTCACCCATTCCTGCACCCGCATCGCCATTGCCTTGTGGCGTGCCCATCGCACCTCCAGTCCCTCGGCCTCGATTGACTTGGTCTGCGCCTCGAGCGCGTAGAATAGGGTGAGCGCTGGCGTGCTGGGTGTTTGGTTGCGCCTTGCATATGCGTCCAGCTCGACGAGATCGAAGTACACTCCCCTGCTGCTGCTGGCGCTCGCCCTATCAACCAACGCACTCGATGCGACGGCAAATGAAAGCCCTGGTGGAAGAGCCAGTGCTTTCTGCGAGCCGGTCAGTACATAGTCGAGGCCCCATTCATCGAAGCGCAGCTCCGCTCCTCCGAGCCCACTCACGCTATCGATGAGGCAGAGAAGCCCGTGCCGGTGCGCGCAGTCGGAGATGTCGCGTACGTCGTTCAAAGCGCCCGTAGACGTTTCCGAATGGACGACGGTGAGCGCGACATACTTCCGCATCGACAAACGTTCTTCGAGCTGTGGTATTGTGTGAACCTGTCCCCAGGCGACCTCATAACGATCCACATCGCGACCGCACATCGAAGCGATGTGCGCAAACCGCCCTGAAAACGCTCCGTTTACCAGACAAAGGATCCGACCTGGCGGAGCACAGCGAATTGCTGCCTCCATCATCCCGGTTGCTGAGGATGAGCTGATATAAACGGGGCGATCCGTCTTGAATAGCGGTTTGAGGCCCTCTTGCAGTCGTTCGAACAGCTGCTCGAACTGTGCGCCGCGGTGCGGGATCATGGGCTGAAGCATCGCGCTCATGATCTCGTCACGAACCTCGGTTGGGCCTGGCAAGAAAAAGGTGCCGAACGCTTTGGCAGTGCTCATTCCAGTACCAATTCCCTCAATTGATCAAAGTTATCGATGACGAAATCGGCACGTTGAATCACCTGATCGCGTCGGGTGAACCCGGTAAACGCCGCAAAGTTCTGCACCACCGGTTTGATCTCGCAGTCAGTCATGCCGTCGCCCACAGCGAGGATTGGACCGCGCAGGCGGAGACTTTGAACGGTGGCCCTCTTGCCCGTCTGCTGTGTCAACAGAGATGTCTCATCGAATCCGGCGTAGTTTCCTTCCCCGTCAAAGAACACAGACACCGCGCAGACCCGCCGGTGGTCCACACCTAACGTAGTAGCGAGCGGCAGAATTGCTTCGCGCAGACCACCGCTGACCATTGCTACGTCGACCGAATTTGCCTGCAATGCCGCAAGCGTCTCACGCGCATGTGGCGCAATCCGCTCGATGTAAACGCGTCCGAGCTCCTCGATCTCCGAGCTGGACGGTCTGACCTTGTTCATCCTTTCACCATAAACCGCCTCGATCGGAATTTTTCCAGCCATCGCTCGGTCGGTAAGCGCGGCACTCCACGCCTGAACATCAGGTCCCCGCTGCGACGCGAGCCAGTCGATTCCTTCAACGCCGCTCAACGTTGAATCAACATCGAGGACGACAGAATTAAAACGGCTCACAGGATATTTCCCGGCGCGAGTATGCCGAGCGGGTCGAGCTCTTTTTTGACCGCCGTCATCATCGCCAACTGCAGTGCGTTCATCTGCAGCGGAAGCCATTTGCGCTTCAGTTTGCCGATTCCGTGCTCCGCCGCTACCGTGCCCCCTAGGCCGAGCACGGTTCGCAAAGTCTTCTCGACGACGTCTTCTATGGTAGCAAGCTCGTGGGCATCCCGGGCGATGAAGTTCTGATGCGGATGCCCGTTCCCCGCGTGACCATAGATCACCGCTTGTGCGACTCCCGATTCTTCCGTTAGTGAGCGCGCGGCACGAATCGCTTCACCGAGTTTTTTATAAGGTACGGCCCAGTCGGTAGAAACTTTTCTGCCACCAGAACCTCGGTGACTCCCGCCCCGCTCGTTCATTGTCGACGGAACCGCATGACGTATGCGGCGCGCTTCCCGCAGCCTCGATTCGCCGTCGAAGACGGCCGGGTCGAAGTCGGGGGCGATCAAGTCGATCAGCTCGGCCCATCTAGCGAGGGTCGCGTCGATATCATCGGCAATTTCCTCTTCGACATAAACCATCGCTGTCGCGGTGTCGGGCACAATGCTTCCGCCAGCCTCCTGTCGCGCGATTTCGACTGCCTGGTTATCGAAGTACTCGATGCATCTGGCGGACACTGTACGGGACTCGCGCGTGGCTACCACAAACCTTAGCGCGTGATCTTCGGTCCCAAAAAAAACTGCCAGACCTACTACGTGCGATGGCAGCGGCAGCAGGGTCAACTCGGCATCCACGATCACACCGAGTGTTCCTTCACTCCCAATGAACCAATCGATTGGATCGTGAGCGAAGGCGTAGCCAACCGTGTTCTTCTCGAGGTTCGATCTCCGGAACTCGATCAGGTCGCCATTCGCCATCACGACCTTGAGAGCCTGCACATATTTTCGTGTCGCGCCGTACTTGAAGGTACGAGCGCCTGATGCATTACAAGCTATCGCGCCACCAATCGTCGATTCTTCTTCACTCGTCGGGTCCGGCGCGAAGAGCAAGCCAGTTGCTGCCGCACGCCGTTTGATGTCGCCTATCAATGCGCCGGGACCAACCCTGATCGTTCGCGCCGCTTCATCCGGCGGCGATACCGTCGCGAGCGAACGGAGCGAAAGAAGGATCCCGCGATCAGTGATCGAGGCCGCGGTCGTGCTTGTCTGGGCGCCAGCACACGTCACGGGAATCCGATCGGCCGATGCTCGACGTAGCGTCTCGACTACTTCGTCGATCGACTCCGGCCGCACGACCAGCTCGGGAACCATGCGGAGTCCGGATGCGTCCGCTTCATAAGCTTCGCGTACGCTTTTGTCGCTACTGAAGCTGACACTCACCCTGGGTGAAAGCAGACGACGGCAGCAGAGGACACGTCGGGAAGGTCGAGAAGTGACTCGCGTATCGCCTCGCTCACATCTCCATCGACGGAAACTGCTGCCAGTGCCTGACCACCCTGCGCCAGTCGCGCCTGATGATACTCGGCGATATTGACGCCAGCTTCGCCGAGCAGAGTTCCGACGCGACCAATTACGCCAGGCACGTCGTTGTTGGTCAGGATCAAGAGAGTGTCACGTGGCTGAATGTCGACGTGAAACGCGCCGATTCTGGAAAGTCGCGGTGCGGCACCAGGTTGTGCGGTGCCGGCGATTGCTATCTCCTGCATGCCACCGCTTAGTCTAACCTCGATGGCGTGCGGGCTGTCCTGCGCCGGGGTCTCGGTGGTCGACAAGTCGATTCCACGCGCTTCTGCGATTGCGCGCGCGTTGATGAGATTGAGGCGTTCCTGTTCCACCGTTCCTTCGAGCAATCCGCGAGCTGCCGACGCGAGCAACGCACTTCGCGCCCCGGTCAAGGCAGAGCCCGAGCGCACGTCGATTCTCTGTACTGCGCGCATCCCTTGAGTAGCTAGTATTGCCCGGCCAACGGACGCCGCACGACGTGTCAGGGTCAGCGCAGGCTCGATCTCCGACCACTGTCCACCAACATCTGCGACATTGATCGATCGCGAGAGCTCACCACTGAGCAGAGCGTCGCGCACGGCAATGCAGACGTCGACCGCGACATTGCGCTGCGCCTCTGTTGTCGATGCGCCGATATGTGGCGTGAGCAAAACGTTCGACGTCGTCCGTAACGGGTGGTCAGGTGTCAGCGGCTCCTTTTCGTAGGCGTCGATGACTGCTCCGGACAGATGTCCGGCCTTCAGTGCGTCCAGCAACGCCTTCTCGTCGACTATGCCTCCGCGAGCCATGTTCACGACGATGGATCGCTGTGGAAGTCGTGCGATCTCCCTCTTACCGATCAACCCGGTCGTTTCGTCGGTAAGAGGCGTATGAACGGTCAGAACACTCGATTGCTCGAGCAGATCGTCCAGCGATTGGATTTCCTGAACTCGCAGACCTTCGAAACGAGATGGGGCGATGTACGGATCATAAGCGAGGACGTTCATTCCAAAAGCGCGGGCGCGTGTCGCAACCTCTCCACCAATCCGCCCCAGTCCAACGATACCAAGGGTTCTTCCCTTGAGCTCGGACCCCAACAACGCCGACCGATCCCATCTGCCAGCGTGCATAGAAGCGTCTGCACGCGGAATGTGGCGCAGTAACGAAATCACCGCGCCAAAAAACAATTCGACGACAGCGATCGTGTTCCCTGCCGGCGCGTTGATGACCGCGACTCCCAACGCTGTAGCTTTGTCGAGCGCGATATTGTCAACTCCCACCCCGGCACGTCCGATGACCTTGAGTTTCTGCGCTTTCTCGAGCAGCTCTGCGGAAATACGCGTTGCGCTCCGCCCGACGATTGCGTCGTAATCGGCGATGCGGGCGAGCAGCTGCTCCTTTGGAAGGGTGGGCACCTCATCTACCGCGATCTTTGGCTCGGCCGAGAGAATCGCTACACCCTCGGCGTCGATCTCATCGGTGACGAGAACGCGGAATTTCACTATTCAGGTGCCGGTTTGAGCTGTATCAAAGGCGGAATCGAGCGTCCAATATCGCCGTCGGAACCCTGCAGCCACAAGCGAGGACCTTAACGACCGATCCAACTTCTCCAGGTCGCTTCATCAGCACCGATAACCAAATGGTTTCCGTTGCGAACGAGTGGCACGCGCAGGAGCAGAGGTTCTTCAACGAGTTTATCCAGCCAGCGATCGTCCGAAAGTTGCGCATAGCGGAGTCCGAGATCGTTGAAGCGTTTCGAGTCTCGATCGACGAGCGCCGCAGCCCCGAACTTTTGAGCGAATCGACGGAGCTCGCCAAGCGAAGCCGGTCGCTCCATCAAATCGACGAAGTGCGTTTTTACTCTGCGCTCCGCGAAGAATCGAAGAGCTTTACGAGTATCCGCGCTTTTCTTGACGCCGAATATCTGGACTTCCAAGGAGCAATCCAACCGTTGTTGAGGCCGAGAGCAGAAGAGTCGAGCCCGCCTGCGGGATATCATGCGCGGTGACGCAATCTATTCGCCCGCGTGGTGGATACCTGGCGGACATCTACAGACCTTGTGGGGAAAACTATTTCGGCGTCAGCCACTGGCGCCGACCGTCCTCGAGCGCTGGGATACGCCAGATGGAGACTTCCTGGAAATTCACCGCCTCGCGGCGGCGCGTGGCCAGCCCCGGATGTTGTTGCTACATGGCCTCGAAGGCACCATTCGGTCGCACTACGCCCAGGGACTTCTCAACGAAGCAGCAAGACGGAAATGGGGCGCAGACCTTCTAATCTTTCGCTCCTGTGGACCCGAGCTCAATCGCACGCGGCGATTCTACCACTCCGGCGAAACGACCGACACCGCCTTTGTACTCGAGCGGATTTCACAGCAGTTTCCAACCTCGCCGCTCGCGATCGCCGGCGTGTCACTCGGCGGCAACGTGCTGCTGAAGTTTCTCGGAGAAAGAGGCAGCGATCTGCCAGTGCATCTGAAGGCGGCCGCTGCTATTTCGGTCCCGTTCGACCTTGCGCGATCGTCACAGCGGATCAATCAAGGCTTGTCGCGGCTTTATCAGCGATTCTTTCTGAATTCGCTGCGCGAAAAAGCGAGCGCTAAGGCGCGTTCTTTCCCGGATCTTGCACCACCGGAAAGGATTTCCTCCCTGCGGACCCTGGAAGACTTCGACAACTTGATCACCGGTCCGCTGCACGGTTTTCGCGATGCGCAGGACTATTACGAGAAGTCAAGCTCGCTGAAATGGCTCGATGGCATTAGGATCAAAACGTTACTATTGAGCGCCATCGACGACCCAATGCTTCCGCGTGAAGTCCTCGGCGAAGTGCGCGATGCAGCAAGCCGGAACCCCGCTCTTCAAATTGAGTTCCTGGAACGGGGTGGCCATGCCGGATTCATCTCTGGATCATGGCCATGGCGGCCGTTTTATTACGCCGAGTATCGCGTTGGTGATTTTTTTGCTGAAGCGTTTGGGAAAAATTCAATATCCCGGCCGGCCACGACCAATCAGGAGAGTGGGTGATATGGCTACTCGAGCGACGGTTATCGGAAGTGTTGTTCTTTTCGCCGTTGTGGCGTGCACAAGCAACCCGCCCGCTTCAAGCGATTCGCATACTGACCACGGTGCGGCGGCTGCCGTCACTGCTTCTTCCTCCGTTGCGGCTGATACATCCAAGACACTTCCTCCCGATGCCGCCGGCGCGCCGGCTCGTCTGAGTGTATCGCCCCGACATGGTGAGTGGGCTGTTGTCCGCACGGGTGGCGGGGACAGCGTTAGGGCATGGGTCGTCTACCCCGAACGCAGTACCAAGGCGCCGGTGGTACTGGTCGTCCACGAGATCTTCGGCTTGTCATCATGGGTGCGAGCCGTTGCCGACCAGCTCGCCGCGGATGGATTCATCGCGATCGCACCCGATCTTCTGACAATGAAGAACCTTCCGCAAGGTCCCGACAGTGTCGTTGCACCGCTTGCAACCGCCGCTATCAGGACGCTCGATCCAGCCTGGGTACAGAAGCAGCTCGATGCTGTTGCTCAATATGGGATGTCGCTCCCGGCCGCACAAAAGAATTACGGCATCGTGGGTTTCTGCTGGGGCG
The DNA here is from genome assembly GCA_045803975.1 of Gemmatimonadaceae bacterium. Taxonomy (GTDB): domain Bacteria; phylum Gemmatimonadota; class Gemmatimonadetes; order Gemmatimonadales; family Gemmatimonadaceae; genus UBA4720. The sequence continues at coordinate 67,404 of JBJMOA010000135.1, read as the reverse complement.
GTGGTGTTTCCTTCGCGCACGCGGTGCACGCACCAAATCTCGGCGCTGCCGTGGTTTACTACGGTGTTTCTCCGAAGACGTCCGACCTGGCTTCGGTTCGCGCCCCCGTCTTGGGTCTCTACGGCGGAAACGACGCTCGCGTCGACGCGACAATTCCGCCCGCCGATTCGGCTCTTAGGGCCCTGGGCCGCACCTACACTTACTCCATTTATCCAGGCGCTGGTCACGGATTCCTGCGGCAGCAGACCGGACTGAACGGCGCCAACATGACCGCGGCGCGGGCAGCGTGGCCGGCAACCGTCGCCTGGTTCAAGAAGTACCTGGAATCCTAAGTACGTCGCCGGGTCAACAGTCGGTCGAGAATCGCTGAAACAGTGACGATTCTGCCGATAGTATTCCTAACCACTTTCATCGGTGGTCTCGTCCTCGCCGTGTTCGCGATGCTGCACGGCGTAGAGCACATGCGCAGGAGTCGCACTGGGGCGCCTTCTCCCTTTCTGAACCTTCCGGCAGTTGCAGCCTTCGCGGTTGGATTCGGGGCCGTTGGCTATCCACTCGCGTCGCGTACGCGACTGCCGATCTGGGGAATTCTTCTGATCGCAGTTGGGACCGGCATCGTCACTACCAGCGGGATGATCACCCTTCTCGCCCGATGGGCACTCCGCGGAAGTCCACAACCCGGTACGGCCGACGACGAGATCCAGGGGCAGCTCGCGATCGTCACGCGCGACATTCTGCTCACAGCGGCGGGAGAGATTTCGTATGAGCACCTCGGCCACAGGATCAACATTCCGGCACGAGGGCTGAGCGAAAAGCTGCTTCCCTCAGGCACCGACGTCGTGATCGATCGAATCGAGGACGGCGTAGCATTTGTCGAAGAGTGGGCGGTAGTCGAGCAGCGCCTCTAGGTCCCTCGGCCCTTTGCTCCGCGCACATAGAGAGAAAGCCAATCAGGCCAGTTCCCACTCAGCTCGAAAAAGTCTTCGTAGTAGACGAGACCACTCGACTCGAGGCCCTCGATCAATTCTGGCAGGAGGTCATCCGAGGGGAGAGGACCAATGACTACCAGTCCGTCTTCCACTCTGAATTCCTGATCGGTCAGATTGTAGCGCCGGTCGATCGCGCTCCTTGAAAGCCCTATTCGCTCGAACGCACTCTGACGAATGAGCACCACCGCCTGTCCCTGAAAGAGCTCTGAAGCCATGAATTATGTTCGATAAGTGACTAACTATTAGCGGACTCGGCGTGCTTATCTTTAATGTATGTCGAGAGCGTCGGACTTCGAAGCAGACTTCGATGTTTTAGTGGTTGGGGCTGGACATGCTGGAACCGAGGCCGCGGTAGCCGCAGCGCGCCTCGGTTCTCGTGTCGGCCTGATAACCAGCGCCCTCGAAACGATCGGCCAGATGTCCTGCAATCCGGCGATCGGCGGAGTCGCGAAGGGAACAGTCGTTCGAGAAGTCGATGCCTTGGGTGGCATCATGGCAAAGGCGACGGACCTCGCGATGATTCAGTTCCGAATGCTGAATCGAAGCAAGGGCCCGGCTGTTTGGGCGCCACGTGCCCAATGCGATCGCGGACTTTATCGCCGCGCCGTAAGGTCCCTCCTCGAGCAGCACGTAAATCTTCAAACTGTGCAGGGGACCGTCGCGCGACTGATCCTCGACGGCGCTGGTGGCAATCGAGTACTCGGTGTCGAAACACTGGAAGGTAGACGCTTCGGCGCGAGGCGAGTCGTAATTACCACCGGTACGTTCCTGCGTGGGCGCATTCATATCGGAACAGAAACCCGTATCTCCGGGGGTCGAGCTGGTGAAACATCGACTACGCATCTTGCCGAGCAACTCGAGGGCGCTGGATTAACTGTCGCGCGTTTCAAGACAGGTACTCCGCCACGCATCGATGGGCGTTCGGTCGATTACTCAGCGCTCGAGATCCAGGAAAGCGAAATCGAACAGTTCGATTATTCGTGGTCGCACTTTTGGCCAGACAAGCGTCGGAGTGGATCCACGACGCGACATCCCGATCAGATGCCGTGCTGGATCACGCACCTCGAGGCCAGAGGAAAGGCGATTATCCAGGAAAATATCGGGAGATCAGCGATGTACGGCGGTGCCATCTCGTCGCGCGGTCCGCGCTACTGCCCATCCGTCGAAGACAAGATCGTAAAGTTTCCTGAGGCAGAACGTCATCAGCTTTTCCTCGAGCCTGAGGGCCACGACACGAACGAGCTCTACGTAAATGGTTTATCGACTTCGCTCCCGGCGGCTGTGCAGCTCGAGATTTTGCGGTCTGTGCGCGGACTGGCGGACGTACGAATGAATCGCGCCGGCTACGCAATCGAGTACGATTACTATCCGCCGACACAGCTCGACGCTTCGCTACAGGTAAAATCAGTCCCAGGTCTTTACTTCGCTGGCCAGATCAACGGAACGACCGGGTATGAAGAGGCTGCGGGCCAGGGTGTCGTTGCAGGGTTCAACGCCGCGCTTGCGTCGCAGGACAAACAAACACTCGTCCTGGGAAGAGAGACGTCGTACATCGGTGTGTTGGTCGACGATCTAATCACACGTGGAGTAGACGAGCCATACAGGTTGTTCACTTCGCGCTCGGAATTCAGGCTCACCGTTCGGCAGGATAACGCGCTGCGACGGCTCGGGTCGATCGGTACAGCGATGGAGATCTATACCGATCTCGAGAGAGCCACGATCGAGAAGCGATTGGAAGACGAGAGGTCTGCTTTGCACCTGGCAGAGACGACAAGCATCCGGCCTGAGCAAGCTGCCAGCGTTTTGTCCGCGGCCGGCACTAGTGCTCTCTCCCACTCAGTCAGAATTGTCGACGTCGCCAGACGACAGGACGTGTCCCTCGCAGCACTTTTTGCAGCAGCTGGCCTGGAGTCGAGTCTCGACGCCGAAGCCCTCGTCACTGCTGATCTCGAGATCAAGTACGCCGGTTACTTCGAGCGCGAGCGCGTGCAGGCCGCACGAATGCAGCGCATGGGCGACTTCTCGCTCGACCCCGATCTGAACTATACCGAAATGCAATCGTTGTCGTTCGAGGCGCGCCAGAAACTCTCGACTCAGAAGCCGCATTCACTCGCCCATGCATCACGAATCCCCGGCGTCAGTCCGAGCGACCTGCAGAACCTCGTGATCGAGATCGAGCGACGCAGACGTTTGGCAACTACGCGGTAACTGCTCTCCGGGCCGAGCTCCATTCGATCAATAGGATCGCTACGGCGATCAATACGCCGCCGACCAGAGTCGACGTGTTGAATGTATTGCGCAATACGACCACACCAAGGATGGCGGTGAAAAAAGGCTCGACGGTGGCAACTATCGACGTCCGAACAGGCCCGAGCACAGAGAGCCCTTTGATGAGTGAGGTAAATGCGATGGCTGTCGAGACGAAGGCCAGCAAAAAGATATTCGTCCACACCCGCGCACCTGAAGGCACGAAGAGCTGTCCGGTGAAGATTGCTGCGACAACGAACGCGATCGCAGCGCCAACGATAAGGAGAAAAGTTGCGAACAGCGCGGGCACACCTTCCTGGACATGCTCGAGCGCTGGCAGGTACGCGGAGTAGAGCAGGGCCGATCCAAGGGCGAGCGCTACGCCAACCGGACTGAGCTTTTCCGTAGGCATCCCCACCATGATCGCAACACCAGCAAGAGCGATGACCAGAGCAATGATGCGCGCTGGCGTTAGTGTCTCGGTGCGGCGAATGGCAGCAAGCGTAGCGACCCACGCGGGATATGTATAGAACAGAAAGGCAAGGGGACCGACTGGTATGTACTCGAGCGCGTAAAGACTCAGATAAGTAATGAGTGCCTGGCCACAACCGCCGATCAAGAGGAGTTGAAAAGCTCTTCTTCTCGACGTCGGCTGCCGCGTTCCTGTTCTCAGCGTCACGCCAAGCATCACAGCCCCCATCACGTACCGCCAAGCCATTGCGGTAAGCAGTGGAACGCCAGCGCCCGTTGTCAGAACCGTGAGAACGGAGATCGATCCGAAGCTGAGTGCAGACACTACGATCAGCAGCGTAGCGCGGCCGATCGACGCGCTGCCTCGGATTCCCATCGGACGAATGTAGCTTTCGACGATATCCGAGGCCATTTTCCCGTCGCACCATCGCTCTACTTCCGAACACACGTCAATGACTTCCTCGACGTTCAACGCACAGCCTACGGTTTCACCCGCAACGCGCGACGAGTTCAAGGATCTTGGCTTTGGCGCCGAGGTCGCAAGGGGAACACGGCGCCGGTTATTGAACCGGGATGGCACCTTCAACGTGGTTCTCGAGGGCCTGAATCCCCTCTCGTCCCTGAGCCTTTATCACTGGATGCTCAGGATCTCGTGGCCAAAGTTCCTGGGTTTCGTTACGCTGATTTACGTCGCGGTAAATGGGTTGTTCGCGGCTGCTTTTCTACTGTGCGGGCCGAACGCGCTTCAATCATCCGCAGGAAGTTTCGGCGGGCAACCTTTTTACAGAGCATTCTTTTTCAGCGTTGATACGTTTGCGACCATCGGCTACGGAAACATCATTCCAGTTGGTGTCGCCGCGAATACTCTGGTGACCATCGAGGCACTGCTCAACATTGTGGGTATAGCGCTCGCTACAGGCGTCATCTTCGCCCGCTTCTCTCGACCATCGGCGAGAATCGTTTACAGCCGTAACGCCGTCGTCGCTCCCTATCGCGGAAAGAGCGCGCTGGAATTTCGAATCGCGAATGCGAGGAGTAGTCAGCTCATCGATGTTCAGGTCCAGGCAATTCTGACGAAGGTCGAGCGGGTGGACGGGTCGACCGTCCGGAAGTTTTACGAGCTCGAGCTCGAGCGAAACAGTGTCGTGTTCTTTCCACTCAGCTGGACGGTCGTTCACCCGATTGGTGAAGCCAGTCCAATGGCTGGTTTAACCGCGACTGATCTCATCGCGGCAGATGCGGAATTGCTGGTCTTGCTCATCGCCACAGACGAGACACTCTCGCAGACCGTTCATTCAAGATCTTCATATCAGGCCGACGAAATCATGTTTGGAGCGAAGTTCGCGAACATGTTCATGCGCAGTGAGACAGAGGGAATTATCGGTATGAGCCTCGACCGTATTCACGACACCGAGCCTGTTTATTTGCTGCCGTAGCAGTGTGCAAGACGAGCCTGCGGCGACGTCTGATGTAGAACGACTATAACTCTTTGGGAAAATCCATGCAAATGCGAATGAAGCTGGCAGTCGGGCTGATTTTGGCGCCACTATCTATACATGCACAAGACAGTCAAGCGACAATCGGCGCAGTTCCGCAGATTGTAGTGTCGGGAAGGGGCGAAATCAAGATCACTCCCGACCGAGCAACGGTCCAGGTGAGCGTGCAGACGCGGGCAGCGACGGCCGCGGCTGCGGCAGCAGAGAATGCGACTAAGCAGCAGTCTGTCCTAGCTTCACTCCGAGCTCTCGGCCTTACCAACGACCAGCTATCGACCATCAACTACAACGTGTATCCGGAGCAGCGTTATGAGCAGGGAAGAGAGGCAGTGGTCGTAGGCTATAATGTGACGAACACAGTTCTGGTCGATGTTCGGAAGCTAAGTCAGGTGGGCCCAGTGATCGACGCGGCATTGTCGCACGGCGCGAACATGATCACCTCGCTTCAGTTTTATGCATCGAACACCGAGACTGCTCGGCGAAGCGCTATTGCGATCGCTATCGAAAAAGCGCGAGCCGATGCCGAGGCAGCTGCACGCGCCGCTCACGGATCTCTTGGGAGTTTGCTCGAGATTAATATTGGATCTTACTCGCCACCTCCACCACGTCCGATGGCGATGATGCGAGGAGCCGATCTTGCCGCACAGGCTACGCCGATCAATCCGGGCGATGAGACGCTTTCGGTGGAGGTCAGTACTCGCTGGCGATTTATTCCCGGCTAGGTGGTTAATTCCGCCGAAGAGGTGTTTCCACGTGGAACACAAGCGGGTGGTTCCACGTGGAAACCTGCTTGGTGGGTCGGTAGATTGAGGGCGTTCACTCTCCCCACACCGACCCAACGTTGGCTCGAATCATCGCAATTGCAAACCAAAAAGGCGGCGTAGGAAAGACCACGACCGCCGTGAACCTCGCGGCGAGTCTCGCAGCAGCCGAGCAGAACACCCTCCTTATCGATGCAGATCCGCAGGGCAACGCGACGAGCGGAATCGGATTGACGAAGGAAAACGTTCCCCTCACTCTCTATGATGTTCTCGTCGGCAATTCCGATTTAAGATCCGCGAGGCAGCCCGGTGTTCAATTCGGGAAGCTCGATGTCGTCGGCGCTACGCCGGATCTAGCTGCCGCCGAGGTCGAGCTGGTGGACAAAAACGACCGCGATCACGTGATGCGCAGCGCGACGGAAGTACTCCGCGACGACTACGACTACGTCATTATCGACTGCCCGCCATCTCTTGGCCTCATAACGATCAACATGCTGGTCGCGGCCGATGCGCTGCTCATTCCGCTGCAGTGCGAATATTACGCGCTCGAGGGATTGTCCCAACTACTCAACACGGTGCATCGGGTCCAGCACAGCGCAAATGAGAAATTGGGGATCGATGGCGTGCTGCTCACCATGTACGATTCGCGCCTCAATCTCTCCCGACAGGTGGCCGAAGATGCGAGGGAATATTTCGGACCCAAGGTGTTCGCGAGCGTAGTCCCACGAAACGTCCGGCTCGCTGAAGCGCCAAGTTTTGGCAAGCCAATCATTCTTTATGATGTCGCTTCAGTAGGCGCACAAGCGTATATGAACGTTGCGAAGGAATTGATCGAACGAACTGCGCAAGGAGACGATGGTGGCCACTGAAAAAACTCCGCGGCGGCTGGGCAGAGGACTCGAGGCGCTGCTCGGTAGTGCCACAGGCCTTTCGTCGAGCGACGACGGTAGCCTCAAGTCGATTCCCATTAGCCAGATCGTACGCAATCCCTTTCAGCCTCGGCACGAGTTCGACCCCCAGGAGCTCAACGAACTGAAAGACAGCCTGAAGGCAAGCGGATTACTTCAGCCAATCACGGTACGTCGACGTCCCGGTAGAGATGGCTTCGAGTTAATCGCCGGCGAGCGTCGCCTCCGCGCAGCTACAACACTCGGCTGGAAAGAAATTCCAGCGATCATCAAGGAAATTGACGACAAAACTATTCTTACCCTCGCCCTCGTAGAGAACCTGCAGCGTACTGATCTCAACCCGATCGAAGAAGGCGAAGGCTACCACCAGCTCACGAAAGATTTCGGTCTGACTCAGCAGCAGATCGCCGAAACTGTCGGGAAAGACAGGACGACGGTTGCCAACATGATGCGGTTGCTCCAACTGCCAGACGAGGTCAGGCGCATGCTTCAGCAGGGCCAGCTGAGCCTGGGGCATGCGAAGGTCCTGCTCGGGCTCGAGAACGCGAGAGAGATTGCAGAGCTCGCACAGGAGATCGTCAGGGATGGTTTGACTGTTCGAGAAGTTGAGCGCCGACTTCGCGACGTAGCGGGTCCGGGAAGAAAGAAAACCGGACGACCGCGGGGTTCGGTGCGACAAACAGCCGAAACACGTCGAATAGAAGACCGCCTGCGCCGATTCCTCCAGACGGACGCCGCAATCAAGGTCGGGCCCAAGAATACGGGGACGGTGACGATTCACTTTTATTCCGCGGATGACCTTGAGCGACTACTCGAGCTCATGCGCGTTCCAGAGTAATCAACAATGTTATACACTTGACAGGTAAGTGGTTGATGTACAAGGAGTTATCGTCCTTGCACAGTCGCCGCCGATAGTAGTTCTCCACACAAATATGGCGAGGTAATGACGAGAGTCAGGGAAGTAGCAGACTATACGGACGAGCTACTGGACACTGCGGCGACGCCCGATTACCCAAACGCCGTCAATGGGTTGCAGCTGGAGAATTCGTCCGAGATTCGAGGCATCGTTGCCGCAGTCGATTTTTCGACCCGAGCCATCGAGGGTGCGGTCGCGGCAAAAGCAAACCTGTTAATCGTACATCATGGAATGTTCTGGGGCGGGCTCCGTCCCTACCACGGAGCATCCTACCGACGACTCAGGCTGTTGATTGAAAATGACATTGCTGTCTACTCATCACATCTTCCGCTGGATCGTCATTCGACGCTCGGCAACAACGTATTGCTCGCAAAAGAACTTGGTCTCCAACCGAATGCGCCATTCGCGAAACACGAGTCGCTATTCATCGGCGTCAGAGGCAACAATGAAATCGCCACGGCAATGCTTGTGGAAAGAGCGCGGAAATTCGCCAGCGCCCACCACGGCGAGGTGCGGACGACACTGATTGCCAAGACGCAGATTACGCGACGATGGGCGATTTGCACGGGTGCTGGAGCATCCGCCGACACGCTCGATGAAGCTGCGAAACTGCAAGTGGACACACTAATAGTCGGTGAAGGTCCTCATTGGACTGCTGTGGAAGCAGGAGAAACTGGCCTCGCCATCGTTTATGCCGGCCATTATGCAACCGAGACACTTGGGGTTCGCGCATTAGCGCAGCATCTCGGCGAGAAATGGAGCATTCCCTCCAGCTTCATCAGCGCGCCGACCGGACTATAGCGCGCGAGTACATCGTTCAACCTGTCAACAATCGGTGTAAGCGCTACTCCATGTCGCACGCCACTCACCAACACCAACGCGTTCGATCAACCCGAGCTTGCCACCGTCATCGTACTGAATACTGACGACGATAGCAGTCCGTCTCGCCACGCCGATTTGCACCACCGCCAATACCTCTGTAGCCTGCGTCGACTCTTCCGGTCCCGCAGTTCTGTTGAAGTAACCGACATCGTAACTACCACTCGCTCCCGTTGGTTTCTCACCGACGACGAGGAAATGCTCGAGCCGCGGATTCGCCTCTTCGTTCACACTGCGCACGACATCGGCGATCACGACGTCCGTTGAGCCAAGTCGAAAGGTGTAGGCGGAACGAACTCTGAATGGAAGTCCTCTAAAAGTTGGATCCGATGCCGCTGGCAGAGTGGCAACTGTCCGCACGATGAGCGCAGCGAGCGCAGCGGAATCGGTGCTCGGAATTCCTTCAATCGAGTCGAGCTTGATGGCATGAACATGTCCCGTTGCGAATCCAACTTGCCACGTCACAGGAGGTGAAAGCGAAAGTCTCGCCTCGGGCCAAGCATAGCATTCCCGAGTCGTGTCACGTGACGTGAGCGCGACCGCCGTCACCGAAGACCGGACCTTGCCACCTCTCCCGAACAAATCAAATGCGAGACCCGCGATCGGTGCGTTGACTCCCTGAAATGTGCTGATTGTGCTATCAGTTGCTTCCGGCATCACGACCAACGCACTATCGCCGCCAATTCCGGCAGCGACGATCATGACCGGTCCCGCATCGCTATTCCAATTCGTATTAGCCAATGGATTCGTTGGATAGACGGGCGAGAGTGACGCGCGGGCTGAATCGGATTTGTCTCGCGTGTCCGCTCGGCATCCAGTAGAAGCGAATGATACGATTATGCACACGAGCACGACGCGAGATGTCATGGAATTAATCTGCCGGCCATTGGTGTCAGCGTCGAGGCCGACCGCGCAATGCTACGTCAGTATACGTATTTGAGATTCGAACACGAGCGCGTAGAGTACAGGCGCATAAGCACTTATAGAGGAAGAGGAACGCTATGGCAGCCAGCGCGACCACTGGAATCGACACAGCTATAAGAGCGGAACTCGGAATAACTGCAACCGGGGACATGAATCCCCCGATCGCGCCTTTGCGAGAAAGGTTGAGCTGGGCGCTATACGATTTCGCAAACACGGTTTTTTCGATGAACATCGCGACGCTCTATTTTGCGGCGTGGCTCGTTGCGGACCTGGGTCACTCGAATACGCTCTATGCGACGGTGAACGGAATCGCGTCCGCTCTCGTCGTGTTATCGATCCCTGTTTTTGGCGCAATCTCCGACGCGACACAGAGACGGAAACCTTGGGTGGTCGGCTTCACTCTGATCGCATGCTTTTCAACGGTAGTGATGGCTGCACTCGCGCAGTTCGGGCTGCCGATGGTTGGAGAAGGCGTTACGTCGGTGGCGGCAACTTCACAGTTTCTGTCGCCAGGCATCGCACTGTTCGGAGTCCTCGCTGCGTTCACAATCGCCAATTACACGTACCAGGGCGCGCAGCCTTTTTACAACGCGATGATGCCTGAATTAGTTCCGGTCGATCACCGCGGCCGAATTTCCGGAATGGGCACCGCATTTGGATACGTAGGTTCGATAACGGGCGTCATCCTGACGTTTCCGTTCTTCACTGGGCAGATGCCGATCATCGGCAAGGTTCCCGACCGCATCGTGGAGTTCCTACGAAACGCAATTCCATTTACGAGTCATGGCGGCCGAGTTTCCACATTCGTGCCGACAGCTGTCCTCTTTCTTCTGTTCTCGCTGCCGTTGTTTATTTTCTGCCGAGATCACAACGTGCTTCGTGGCAAGAAGCGCGTTGCGTGGCGTGAGGCGTTCCGCGACGTACGACACACCTTGGACGAAGCGAAGAAATATCCGGGCACGCTGAGATTCATCGTCACATCCTTTTTATATCAGGACGCGATGGGGACGATCATCGCCAACATGGCACTCTATGCGATTTTCGCCATGGGGTTCGTGAAAGGCTCTGAGGCAACACTGTTTGTGATTCTCACCGTGCCTGCCGTCATCGGTAGTTATGCCATCGGGAAGCTGGTTGATCGCTTTGGCCCGAAGCGAACCCTTTCCTGGGTACTCACCGCGTGGATCGTTCTCCTCCTGTCGATGATTGTCGCACCGTCAAGAAGCATTTTCTGGATCGTTGGGGCGTGCATTGGATTGATTTATGGGGGAGTCGCCACGGCGGAACGTCCGTTACTTCTCAGTCTGGTTCCCGACGTCGAGGCTGGTCGGTTCTTCAGTCTGATGGTCCTCTCTTCGCGAGCTGCGGCAGTGGTTGGTCCGTTCATCTGGGCACTCGCGGTGGATGGGCTTACTTCATCGATGGGGGTGGGCTTCGCCTATCGTGCCGGAGTTCTTACCGTTGCAATCGGAATGACCTTGGCTCTTTGGATACTGCGCCGGGTGCCAGACAATTTCCGGCAATCGGTGAGGCCGACATGATTTACGGGCTCCTGAAATGGATTACAGGAATCGCACTCCACTGGTTCTACTCTGACATCCGTGTCGTCGGCAGGGAACGCATTCCGGCGGAAGGCCCGTTGTTCATCGCCGTGAACCACCAGAACGCACTAGTCGACTCACTGATCGTGGGCTGGATAGTCCCGCGCAGACTGGCGATGACCGCGAAGGCGACACTTGCCGACAATCCACTCATCGCATTGTTATTCAGACTGATAGGTGTCGTGCCGCTACGCCGCGCGAGTGACGAGATAAATAAACGCATTGCATCACCGCCCGATCGAGCACGCAATGCCGGGGCGTTCCGCGAAATCATGAAGCTCCTCTATCACGGGGGAGCAATACTCATTTTCCCGGAAGGCAAGAGTCACGACAACGTTGGTCTCGAGCCACTCAAGAGCGGCCTCGCCAGAGTTGCGCTACAGGCACGTGACGAGAAATCAATCAGACGAATCAGAATTCTTCCGCTGGGCCTCACCTTTGAGGACAAGGCAACACCGGGCAGCATCGTCGGAGTACGTGTTGGCGATGTAATCGAAATGGATTCGTGGGTTGGTAGCGATCATACTATGCTGACCGCGGAGATTGCTCGACGACTTCGCAGTGTATCGGAAGAAGCGGGACTCCCGATTCAGAGAATCACGAATGCCACGAGGGGTGATACGGCACGCGGTAGAAAAGGGCTCATCGCGCTCGCTGCTGCCTGGGGCCGACTCACCCACCGCTTGCCGATAAAGCTCGCCAGGAAGATTGCCATGCGCCGAAGCACCAATGCCGATCAGCCAGCGATGTTCACGATAATGTTCGGCATCGGCTTCGCATTAATTACCTACGCCGTTCATCTCGCGATTATCGGTGCTCTCGTGCACTCGTTATGGATCGAGTCTCTCTACGTCGCGGGATTATTGAGCGGCGCGTACTGGGCAGCATTCGAAAATCGACCGCGACGTTATTGAGGCTCAGGCTTCCTTGGTCTCCAGCCAGTTTTTGCCGACGCCAAGATCCACGATGAGCGGTACTGACAACTGAGCGGCGTTCTCCATTTCGAGTTTCACGACTTCCTTCACCTGGTCCAGTTCGCCAGGAAGCACTTCGAATACGAGCTCGTCGTGAACCTGGAGCAGCATTTTGCTTTCCAGCTCGTTCGTCCTTAGCGCATTATCGATTCTGATCATCGCGATTTTGATCAGGTCGGCCGCCGATCCCTGAATCGGGGAATTAGCTGCTGTCCGTTCACCGAACGCACGAATATTGAAGTTCCGCTCGCGCAGCTCGGGTATGTAGCGACGCCGGCCAAAGATCGTTTGGACGTAGCCGTTCTCGCGGGCAAATGCCACCATGGCGTCCAGGTAGTTCCGCACGCCTTGAAAGCGCTCGAAGTAACGAGCGATAAATTCCTTCGCTTCGGAGTGCTCGATGCCAAGTTGGCGGGAGAGAGCGTGGGGGCCCTGACCGTAGATAGTCGCAAAGTTGATCGTTTTCGCACGGCTTCGCATCGTGCTGGTCACATTGGCGAGCGGGACGTCAAAGATTAGCGCGGCAGTCTGTCGATGAATGTCTCCGCCGGCACGAAATGCCGCCACGAAAGCTGGATCCTGCGACAGATGGGCAAGTAGTCGCAGCTCGATCTGTGAGTAATCCGCCGCCAGAAGCTCCCAGCCTTGCCGCGGAATGAAGCCACGTCGAATATCACGACCCAACTCTCGCCTGATCGGAATGTTCTGAAGATTCGGATCGCTGGAAGAGAGACGTCCTGTCGTCGCAACAGTCTGATTGAACGAGGTATGTAAACGGCCCGTCTTCGGATTGACCAATCGAGGGAGTGCATCGAGATAGGTATTCTCGAGCTTGGATAACTCCCGGTATTCCATGAGGAGGTTCGGTAAGGCGTGACCCTCCTCGGCGAGCTCTTTTAGAACACTGGCATCGGTGGAAGGGCCCGTACTCGTTCGCTTTAGAACCGGCAGGTTCAATTTCTCGAACAATATTTCCCGAAGCTTTGGATTGGAGTTGATATTGAACTCCGTTCCCGCCTCCCGATATATCTGCTGCTCGACTGCTTCACGCTCTTTCTGAAATCGCTGCTTGAGCGACGCAAACCAGGGCAGGTCGATTGCGATGCCCGTCCATTCCATCTCAGCCAACACGTCGACGAGCGGAAGCTCGACGCCATCCAGCAGACGCGTCAATTGATGCGACTCGAGCTGAGGCTCGAAGATTTTTCGCAGACGCAGACACATATCCGCATCTTCACAGGAGTAGTCGCGTGCCGCCTCGACTGGACACTCGTCGAATGGAACCGCCGTGCGGCCCTTACCGCACAGATCCGTATACGAGGTCATAGTATGGTCGAGGAACTCCAGCGTGAGCACGTCCAAACCATGGGAGCGGCGTCCCGGATCAAGGACGTAGCTCGCCAGCATAGTGTCGAAATCCAAACCAGCGAGATCGATACCGGAACAGCGCAACAGCAACAGATCGAATTTCGCGTTATGGGCTGTCTTTCGAACTAGAGGATCCTCGAGGAGGTCGACGAGCGGTTTCATCTCCGGCGAGTCCAACGGCGGAAGGTTCCGAACTGCGGCCGGGCGCCTTTCCCTCAATATTCTGGCGGCAATGCTGACCGAGTCGCCATTACTCCGTTTCTTTTTGACGGACATATCGGGGAAGACTTCGTCGCCGCCACGGATCAGGCCCCGCTCTTCGGGCGCATCAGTCGCTGATCGATCACCGGCAGCGTCGACGAGAAGCTCGCCTTGACCGCTTCGTGGTAGGCGGTGCCGCAACGGAAAGTAGTACGCATCTCCTTCACCAACGGCGATCGAAATCGATATCAGTGATGATCGGAGTGGGTCAGCGGGCTGCGGACTATCGGGATGAGCCAACGCTTCCAGGTCGATCGAGATCGCTTCCGCCTCACGAGCGCGATCGACCGCGTTACGGAGCCCTTCCACCGTGTCGACGGTCACGTAATTGAAGAGTCGCTTCGGCTTCTCCTCGACCTGCGCCTGTACGGCCGTATCCTTGGCGAGGGAGTGAAACTCGAGTTCGATGAACAAGTCGCGAAGTCGCTGATAATCCGGAGCTCGTACGCGAAGCGCGTCGAGGTCGAAAGAAACGGGCAAATCGTCTCTAATCGTTACTAATTCTTTGGACAAGCGCGCGTTATCGGCGTGCTCGAGGAGCGCTTCGCGAGGGCGTTTCTTGGTTATCTGCTCTGTGTGCGCGAGAATCGACTCGAGGTGTCCGTACTGCTTCACAAGCTCGGCGGCGGTCTTGTCACCGATCCCTCGTACTCCCGGCACGTTGTCCGACGAGTCGCCGACTAATGCGAGATAATCGGTGACAAATTCCGGTGGAATGCCGAGACGTTCCTCGGCGTTTTCGACACCGACCCAATGTTCCTCGACGTTTGCCGGACCGCCGCGGCCAGGATTGAGCAGCCAAACACCGGGCCTTACGAGCTGCTGAAAATCCTTGTCCCCAGATACGACGACTGCATTTACTCCAGACTCGACGCTTCTCGCGACCAGTGTTCCGATGACGTCGTCAGCTTCATAGCCTGGGAGCGTTATGATCGGGATGCGATACGCATCGAGCATCTGGCAAATGCGGTCCATGCCACGGTCAAAATCCGACTGTAGCTCCTCCGTCAGTTTTTCGCGCGTCGCCTTGTAGGCCGGGTATTTCTCGTGCCTGAAGGAAAGTCCGGAATCATGCACCCAACCCAGGTATTCAGGCTGGTGTTTTGTAATGAGTCGCTGCAGAAAGTTTGCGATCCCCCAGCTCGCCGAGGTATTCTCGCCCTTGCTCGTCGTAAGCGGCCGTGAGATCAGCGCGAAGAAAGCGCGATAGATGAGTGCGTAGCCATCGACTAAAAACAGTCGTGGACCGTCCGGAACCTTCATGAAATCAATATAAAACGCCCTCGGTGGCGTTATCTAACGCTGGTGCCGTGCACTCAATGCGTAGAATTCAGTTTCGCTCGACCTGGTGAGCTTCCACTTTCCGTTTTCCTCGACAAAAATCAGCTGCGAGTTGTACTGCCGGTACTGCCAGATCTGAACGCGGGTGTTGGGCGTCACCTGAGTCGGGGAGAGAACCTGATTCACGTTTCGTTCGAATATCTGATCCGGCTCTCCGAGAGCTACGAAAACCATCCCACGATCCGACAGCCAGCCAGGAAATCGGTCCGCCCGGAATTGAAGATTCGCCTGCTGAATACGACCGAAGTACGATTGCATCTCTTCGTTTACCGAGGTCTCTGGTATCGGATCAGTTGCGCGAAGAAACTCCGCCCATACCGTTGCACGCCTCTCCGGTGGAGCGCTACGGAGCGAATTCAGACGACCCGAGGTGGCAAAGAATCGAAGATATCCCAGCATGTCCTCGAACGACATGAGCGGAATATCCTCGCCGAAGCTCACAAACAGCGGTGCTTTCGCGGTATCGGTCGCATCGCGTCTTGTGAAGGAGAGTTGCGCAGTACCGACGCCGACGGCCGAAATCGGCACGCTTACGACACCGCTGAAGAGAGCGCCTCGTCGGGCCAGAGCGGCTGAATCCCGCCAGAGTTGAACGCCTTTGTCGTTACGCACGACGAAGTCGACAGGAAGACGCACACCCTGACCGTAGCCCTCGATGTATATGGCGACCGTGCTGTCACGACCAAAGACGGCACTCGAGCGAGGGCTCGCCAATACGCGGGGCACCGAGTCAAGAACTGATCTACCCACCGCTTCGTAGACGAGGGTCGGCGTTGATAGCCGGCCGACTCCGAGTGCCGGAACTACGATCGACATCTGCTGCGTCGCTCCGCGTGACCCGCCGACATCGCGAATCATTGCGGAAATCGTATACGTGCCCGGCGGCACGTGAAAATAATGCTGGAAGATTATGCTCTCATCGGTGCGGTTGATCTCCCGGAATGAGCCAACGCGCACGATCTCCATGGCATTGATAGTCGCCACGTCAGCATCGCCGCGGCTAACGGTCAGCTTCACTTCGTAAGGCGCCCGATATCGATCCGCTTCCCTCGTAAAAGTGAGAGCCCGATTAGGGATCGAGATACTGACCAGCACCAATGTCGTGTCGGGGAAGGCACTGGCGAACGATGAGATCTTTCCGACGAATGGAACGGGATTTGGCGCAGCCAGCAATCCAATTTGACGATACAACTCGCTCACATCTGGCGTCGGAGTGCCAGCTGGCGGAAGCACTCGTGGGTCAGGTCCCGCAGAGGTACGCGATGGCGTCGAGCTACAGCCAGCGACGACCACAGCACCGGCTAAAAGCGAGGTCGATAAATAGTATTTGGCGGCAGTGAACATTGAGGCTGATACCCTATCCGGCTTTCCTGGTTTCTATTAGCTTCGCGGCGTGGCTCGAGAACAGATGATCGGCACCCCGCTGGCTGGTTATACGATCAGGAAAGAAGTGGGTGAAGGCGGGACGTCCGCCGTATACCTGGCTGAGCACCCGAATCATGGCACCGTCGCACTCAAAGTGCTACGGGAAAAACTACGCCAGGACAAGACCGCCGTCGCTCGTTTTGTGCGCGAAGCAAAGTACGGCGCAAGAGTGAAGCACCCCAATGTCGTCGAGACTATCGAGATAGGGCAGGCCGAAAACGGGCTGCACTTTCTGGCCATCGAGTGGGCAGAAGGCGAGATCCTCGAACGATATGCGAAACAGCATGCGCCTCTGCCGCGAGACGAAGTCGCGACAATAGTCTCGCAGATAGCCGCCGGAGTTCAGGCCGCACACGACGCGAACATCGTGCACCGCGATTTGAAACCCGAGAACGTGATGTACGATCCCAAGACACGGCGTGTAAAGCTCCTCGATTTTGGGATCGCGACCGACACACAGGCCTCGAGCGATGAGCGTTTGACGCGTGCCGGATTCTTCGTTGGCACTCTCATGTACATCGCCCCCGAAGCTCTTTCTGGCGAGATCGTAACGGCTGCCGCGGATCAGTACAGCCTCGCGACAATCGCCTACTTCCTGCTTACTCGTTGCTTGCCGTACACGGCGAAGGCGCCGCGTGAGATGTTCACTCAGCTTCTCACCATGCCCCCCATTCCACTGAGGGACGCAGGCGAAGAGGGCTTCAATTTCGCACCTGAGCTCGACGCAGTCGTCATGCGCGCTTTGTCGAGATCACCGCTTGCCAGATACCCGAGTGTCGCAGCGTTTGCGAACGCCTTTGCTCAAGCGGCGGCCATTCCGCCGGATCACTCCAAGATTCTGGACAAGTTCAAGGGACTACTTAGACGCAACCGATAGGTCCGCGGGGTCAACAGGCAGCCAGAGCGTAAACGTCGAGCCTTTGCCGAGCTCGCTCTCGAGCTCGACCATCCCGCCGATCAACGCAGCAAGCCGACGAGTGATCGCCAGACCGAGTCCCGTGCCGCGCTCCGCCGAGTTGCCGCGCGGGCCAGCGTCGACCTGCTCGAACTCCTCGAAGATTCTACTCTGATCGCTCGGATCGATTCCGATTCCTGTGTCGATTACCTGGATCCCGATCCACGGGTTGCTCGGATACGGGTTTCTGTTGAGCGCCGTGCTACCGCTATCAGGTAGAGAGTCGACAAGTCGGGTACGGATGACGATGCCGCCTTCGTTCGTGTACTTCACCGCATTTCCCAGCAGGTTCATGAGAATCTGTCGCAAGTGCGTGGGATCCGTTCTGATGCGCGGCAACGCCGCGCCCATAACGAGCGAAAGACTGAGTCCTTTTTCGCTGACGAGAGATTCAATTTCGCTCGCGACGTCGAGCACAAATGGTCTGAGATCGATAGTCTCTGTATGAATCTCGAGCCGGCCAGCTGCCATCTTTGCGAGATCGAGAACCTGATCCACGAGGTGTCTTAGATGGTTTGCCGATGCTTCGATTCGTTCGACGGGTTTGACCTGACGAGGAGCCAACTCTCCGTACACGCCTTCGCGTAGAAGATCGACAAAGCCAACGATCGCATTTAATGGAGTGCGGAGCTCATGGGACACGTTGGCGAGGAACTCGCTCTTCATCCGGTTGACACGAAGCAGCTCGGAGGAGAGTCGCTCCAGTTCTTTCGATCGCTCGACAAGACTGCGGGCCTGACGACGCTCGTGGCGAAGAACCAGAGCGAGCCCAAGCACGGTTGTGAGGGAGATGATCCATCCGACGACTCCCGTCCAGTGATCGAATCCAATCTGCGAAAACACATCCATTGACTCGAATCATAAGAATCCATAACGTCCCGCACCATGACCGACCGTTCCGCATTGATCGCCCTCCTTGCCAGGCGTTCTGCCAAACGCGGTCAGTTCACTCTCGCCTCCGGACAGCAGTCGAATTTTTACATCGACGCCCGATTGACGACGATGAGCCCGGAGGGTCTCTCAGTAATTGGGCCGATCGCGCTTTCCGTCTTACGGCAAACAAACTGGAGCGTCGATGCCGTCGGTGGACTTACACTCGGTGCTGACCCGATATCGTACGCGGTCAGCTATGCCAGTGCTGGTTCATCGCATCCGGTGCACGCTTTTACAGTGCGAAAGGAGCCAAAGAGTCACGGAACTGGAAAAATCATCGAGGGTCCGTTCAAACGCGGTGACCGTGTCGCCATCATCGAGGATGTCATCACCACGGGCGGATCAGCACTTCGTGCAATTGACGCAGTACGTGCGGAAGGTGGTGTCGTGGCCGGTGTTCTCGCCCTCGTCGATCGAGAAGAAGGGGGAACCCAGACGATAGAAGCCGCCGGAGTTCCCGTGATAAGCCTCGTCAGTGCGAGTCAGCTCCTAAAGGCGCTCGATCACGAGGATTCGATTTCCGGCCGTGCCTTTGGAATCCAACCGGGGTAGGCTGCTGCCGGACGAAAAGCACACAACACGTCGCTATACGGAAGAACCAGCTCAGTTCTAAAGAACTGCAGCATGCCTTGTCCATCATATGTGCTGCGGAATTTGACGGGTGACATTCTCATCATCGTGCGGACATGTCGCCCAAAACTCTGTGGTGACGAGTAGTCGAGGTGATTAGCGACCCGTGCAACTGACAATCCGGGATTCTCGAAGAGGCGTGCCGCGCGTATCAGCCTAGCGAGCGCGAGATAACGCTTGGGCGCAGGCAGTCTAGCCCGGAAGAAGCGACTCATCAGTGTACTGGGCAGAATATTGAGATGGCGAGCGAGTTGTCGGACCGTGGAGATTTTTGGCGAAGCATCGAAGAGAAGTTCGAAGAAGCGCCAGCAATCGGTGGAGACGCCAGGCAAGTCAAGGCTGATCTGTGTGAGCGCCGAACGCTGTAGATCACTCGAGCCTTGGGACACGAGGAGGTTCCGGAGTGTTTGCCAGCCTGCTGGCATTCGTGCATCGACTAGCGTCCGAATCCCGAGCTGACCGAGGGCAAGAGTAGCGTGTGGCGTCGAGCTTTGAGTCTCGGTCAATAGGGCCACCGCAGGTATTCTCGGAAACTCGCGCACCATTGCGGCTACGCGACCCGAGTTTTGCGATCCGTATCGTGTAACGGAAATCAGGACCAGACTGGCCCTTTGCTGTCGCAGATCCGAGAGCACCTCGTCGAGCGATTCCCGATGTAGAGCGTCGACCAATCCTTGTGCTGCGGCGTCGACCCTCGATCGCTCCAGTGGGGTAAGAATGGTGGAGACCGGTGTACGATTGAGGTTGCGCTTCGAATCCGAGGGCATTTTATCCTCACGGCTGGACGGGTGTCACGAGGAATGATATGAGGCCCTGTCAGAAGCGCGTCATTGCGGGACAAACCATCCATGATAAGAAGTTCTGTCAGAAGCATGTCACCACCGGTTGTTCTGTTTCGTTATATTTGGAGAAGCAAATGGTCGGACGATCGCGCATAGTACCGATATGGTACTTATTCGAGGAAAGTCCGGGCTCCAGTGGACAGGCCGCCAGGTAACTCCTGGGCGCGAGCTACGCGAGTGGCTCGCGACGGAAAGTGCCACAGAGAAGAGACCGCCACTCTTTTGAGTGGTAAGGGTGAAACGGTGGGGTAAGAGCCCACCGCGCATATGGCAACATGTGCGGCACGGCAAACCCCGGCTGGAGCAAGGCCAAATATGCGGCGAGAGGCGTCCACCTCGATCAAGACACCGCGGGTAGGCTGCTAGAGGGCATGGGTGACCATGCTCGTAGAGAAATGATCGTCCGGACTACGAAAGTAATCCGACAGAACCCGGCTTATAGACCATTTGCATCCATCCAGCAACCTCCGACTGAAGATTGTCGGAGGTTGTTCGTTTTCTGATCACATAGGCAATGAAAAGAGAAACGAGGTATAGAGCAGATTTTCAGCTTTCTTTTCTTCTACTGACGACCGCGTGTGTTGGCAGTCGAGTCTCTCGTGCTCCAGTGCCAACACCCTCACAACAGCCAAATCAGCCACCGGTGCTCGCCGTTCCGGGCCCGTGGAGTTTCAGATACGCGTCTGAAACAACGGCATACCAGGTCAGGCGGAGTGGATCCATCGAAACCCAGTCCGATTCGATCACCCAGCGGGAAATCACAACGAACACCACACATGAGATTCTGACGCTCAATACCGTTGGAGATACGATCAGATTTACCGCGGTTGTCGACACGTTTTCGACAACTACGCAGCAGCTCATTGGTCAGGTGCAGCCTGTACAGCTCCCCGTTCAGGTTTCCGGATTCGTCGTCGGCGACAGCCTACTACTCTCGGCGGAAGATTCGGCCAGTTGTAGTCCCGCCCATTCAGCACTCATCACGGATCTCCGCAACCTCGTTATCCACATGCCCGCACAGGTTTTAGTGGGGACGAGCTGGCGAGACTCAGTCGAGCAGAGCGGCTGTCAGGCAATGATTCCGACAAAGTCGCGCATCATCAGCTCGTACACGGTATCTGGTCAGATCGAGTACGAAGGAGACCCGGCGCTGGTTATACAGCGCATCGACACAATTCACGCACAGGCATCAGGAGCCCAACAACAGCATCAAGTCGCGCTCGAAGCGAACGGAACCGGCAACGCTTCGTACTACTTGAACCTGCGGAGAGGACTCGTCACACACCTCGTCGTTACGCAGGACCTGGATCTTGCAGTGACAGCCTCAGGCAAGACCAGGCGCCTGAGGCAGAGCACGAAACAGGAATTCAGCCTGGCGCGCTAATCAACGAGGCGGAGGGGCATGACCAGGCACATATACGAGGCAGAATCCTTCCAGCCTTCCGGCTCAATCGTCGCTGCCCGTTCTGGAGCCTTGAAGGTCATCTTCACTTCGTCGGTGGGGATATAGCGGAGAATCTCGAGCAGGTAACTGGCGTTGAACCCGATATCGAGCTGGTCCCCAGTATACCGGATGGGAAGCTCGTCCTGAGCTTCACCCAGGTCAGGCGTCTGGACGCTGAATTTCAGCATGCCGGCGTTAAACGAAAGCCGAATACGGTGTGTCTGGTCTGACGCAATGACTGACATCCGTTTGAGCGCACTCGCCAAGGCAAGCTTATCGGCGATAGCAACCCGATCGTTGTCCTTGGGAATCACCTGCTCGTAATTCGGATAGGGCCCTTCGATAAGGCGAGTGAATACTGCCGTAAACGGTGATCTGAAACCGATGTGATTATCGCCACGTGCAACCTCGAGCTCCTCCTCGGCAGGAAAGAGCCTTCTCACTTGCTCGAGAGCCTTTGGTGGAACAATCAAATCGCTCGCCGGTGCGCTTGCCGACTCGATTGGCGTGTCCATCTTCGCCAAACGATGTCCATTGGTTGCTACCATGCGCATTCTATCGGGCCTGAGCTCCCACAATACACCGTTCAGAATTGGCCTACTCTCCTCCGCGGAGACTGCAAAGGAAGTATGAGATATCAGCTGCTGTAGATCGCCCGAACGGATTCTCCAGCTTTCATTAAAGCGCACAGAAGGGAAGGTCGGGAACTCATCCCGCGGAAGTCCCAGGAGCTTGAACCGAGAGCGGCCACATTCCAGGGTGACACGTTGCTCACCCACCGCGGCGATCTTCACTGGAGCGGGGGGAAGCTCTCGTGCAATTTCACTGAGCTTCTTTGCTGGAACGGTTACGGCGCCTGGCGCGTCAACATCAGCCATCACTTCTGTGCTGACAGCAATATCCAAATCGGTTCCAGACAGCTTGATGCCTTTATCTGTCGTCTCGAGAAGAATGTTCGCCAGTACCGGCAAGGTCGTCTTCGCCGGTATGCTCGCTGTTACAGCAGCAAGTCCTTCCTGCAACTTTTCGCGAGAGATCGTGAAGCGCATCCCATCCCCTGTGGAATTCAGGTCAGGTGCTACATAAGTCTTTTATAAAGACTTTAAGGTAGTAGTTGTAGCAGGCTGTGTGGACTGCTGTAGAGTCGGTCTAACTTATGAAAACAGCACGCTTTCCGCTATGCTGGGTGATGTGTAGCCGAATGTTGGTAATCGGAAGAAAACGATGTTGGTGACGGAGTTCTCAGGAGACCTTGCTTGTTTCCACACGATGGCCGGATCGGAGGTTGAAGTTTTCCAGACTGCTGCGGATGCGATTGATCCGCGATTTGAGATCTGAATCCTGAGCAATTGTCTGACTGACTTTCTCGAGACTGTGAATCACGGTTGAATGATCACGTCCACCGAAAGCATTTCCAATCTCAACCAGCTGGGTCGAGAGAAGCTCACGGGCCAGATACATGGCAATTTGCCGAGGGGTGGTGAGCATTTTGGTTCGCGTTTTTGAGCGGAGACCGTCCACGGTGACGCCCCACTCCTTTGCAACAGCCTGTTGAATAGTAAGAAGTGTTAGAGAGCCACCCGATTCCTGCTCGAATCCTTCAATTGCACGTAGCTTGTCTCTTAGAGCCTCCCGAGCGACATCAACCGTGATGTCCTTGTGTTTGAGAGAGGCATAAGCGAGGAGCTTGATGATTGACCCTTCGAGCTCTCTCACGTTTGATCGCACATGCTCGGCAATGAAGTGGATAACATCGTCCGGTATGGTGAGCTCCAGGCGATCGAGCTGCGCCTTTTGCTTCAGGATCGCAACGCGATGTTCAAAGTCGGGCATGGTGATATCGGCAACCATGCCCCACTGAAACCTGCTGATGAGCCGGGCTTCCAGGCCAGCGATCTCGGAAGGAGGCCTGTCGCTCGTCAGCACGATCTGACGACCCGCCTCATACAATGCATTGAAGGTATGAAAAAACTCTTCCTGGGTCGTTTCTTTCCTTCCCTTCAGGAAGTGAACATCATCGATGAGAAGCAAATCGGTCTCGCGATATCGACGTCGGAATTCAGCTCCGCTCCGATCGAGAATCGAGCTGATCAGCTCGTTCATGAACTGCTCGGTACCGACGTATGTAATTCGCGTCTTCGGGTTACGCTGCAGCGTCTCGTGAGCGACTGCCTGCATGAGGTGAGTTTTGCCGAGCCCGGTGTCACCATAGATGAACAACGGATTGTAGACTTTTCCGGGGGCTTGGCTTACGGCGTGCGCAGCGGCGGCAGCAAGCTCATTCGATTTTCCAATAACGAAAAGATCGAACGTATACCGCTCGCTCAATGGCGGTGAGCTGCTTCCATTCTGTCCGGGAAATGCTTTAGCCGGCGTTGGAGGCGGACTAACAAAAAAATCCATCTGTGATCGCCTCTTTCGCTCCTCATGGACCCGAAAGGCGACATTGAGCGGATGTCCGAGAACGATTGGAGCGTAACTCGACAGTAGCTCACTATGCTTGGAGTCGTTCCAATCAGCGGTGAACTGGTCGGGAGCTCCTACAAAGATTGTCCCGCCTTCTATGGAGAGAGCTTCGGTAGGCTCAAGCCAGGCTTGGAAGGTCTGATCCGGGAGTTCTTGGCGGGCGCGGTCGAGGAGGCGTTTCCAAACTTCAGCGGGGCTAAGCGACATGACCGGCTACCCTAGCCGATTTATGTGGAAAAGTCAAACGAGAGGATGTGAACTGCTTTACGTGACTTGAAGTATCTTCAATGCTGGAATAGTTTTACCCGTTCTGTGTCGCACCAGTTCTTTAGAGTTTTTGGAGCATTGTAATGGGCAAGCCCACCTATCGTCCCCGAAATAAGCGGCGCATTCGCACCCACGGTTTCAGGTTGCGGATGGCTACTAAATGGGGACGCGAAGTTCTTAGCCGCCGTCGCAAGAAAGGGCGTAAGCGGCTTACTGTCCAACTGCCTACGAAATACGCTGGCGCCTAAGTCCCTCGGCTTCCCTCGCAGCATCCGGCTGACGAGTGAAGCTGACCTGGAAGCATTGAGACGTACAGGGAAGCGAATGCAAACCGAGCGACTGGAAGCCCGGGCTGCCGCTTCCCTGTTGCCACATCCGCGGGTAGGCATCGTCGTTCCCAAACACAGACGGAAGATTGTCGAGCGGAATCTTGTGAAGCGACGTCTGCGAGAGCTCGTCAGAATCGACTTGCTGCCCGTCCTGCCAAGTGTTGACCTGCTTATTCGCGCTAAAGCGGATGCGTACGGGTCGAGCTTTGAGCAGCTCGCCGGCGATGTAGCTACTATCGGCGAGTGGGCATCGCGGATCTCCCGCTGAAAAAATGCGTGGAGCAATCATGCTGTTGATCCGCGGATATCAAGTGGCGATATCCCCGCTGTTTCCTGCCAGCTGTCGTTACTATCCAACGTGTTCGGCCTACGCACTCGAAGCCTTCGAGCGGTACGGAGTCATCAAGGGAATGCGACTCACGGTAAGTCGGATTCTTCGATGCCACCCCTTTCGGCCGGGCGGTTATGACCCGGTTCCCTGATGGATAAGCGCTTCTTCCTGGCTCTGTTTCTTTCGCTGATTGTTATTGCTCTTTCTCAACTGCTGTTTCCGGCACCGAAACCAGTGCCGACGAAACGAAGTAGCACTATTGGGGACTCGGCGAGCGCATCGCTAAGCAACGCCGCTTCGTCAACGACTCGGGCTATTGTGCAGCCGGCAGTGGCACCGCCTCAGACGATTCCAGGGTCGCAGGCGCAGAAGTCGACGAAGGCTTTGACTACCGCCGGAAATGCGATTGCCGAAACTACGGTGGTTACGACTGCAAAGGCGATTTACAAGTTTAGTAGCCTGGGTGCTGCTCCAATTTCGGCTGTAACCCGAGACTACAAAAACCGGTCAACGGCTGGCGGGCTTGTCGACCTCGGTGTGACCAGCTCCCCACTGCTCGGTTACAGGATCGTCACACCAACCGACACCGCGGACTTGTCGCGCGTGCCGTTTGTGCTCTCACGAACCAAAACGTCGACCGGTGATGAGACACTCACCTATAGTTCGCAGGTGGGCAATCTACGGATATCGATATCCTACTTAGTCCCGCTCGATACAGCCGCGAGCTACGTCATGCGGGTAGAGGGCAGGGTAGAAGGCGGCCAAACGCCGACCTATCTCGTGGCATCGCTACCGACAACGATGCCACCCACGGAGGCCGATACGATCGGAGATCACCGGAGTCTGGCGTACAGCTTCAAGCCACAGCGGGACCACGCTCGAAGTGTACTCTTTGGCAGCCTGGATCCGGGAGAGAAAACTCTCGAAGCAGGGCCGCTCAACTGGGTTGCAATCAAGAACAAGTACTTTGTCTTCGGGATCCTTGCTCCAGTCGGAGGGACACCGTTCAGCGAGGCGACCCTGACGGGCGGAATGCGCACATCCAAGATCGCTACCAGTGCATCTGCTAACGTCGTCCAGGAGGTTCGCAGTGACCGGTTTGCATTCGATGTATATGCGGGACCGCAGGAGTCTCAGCGTTTGCTGCGCATGGGTCGTGACTTCGATCACGTAAATCCTTACGGCTGGCGCTTCCTACAGAGTGTCGTACACCCTATCGCGTCGAAGGTGATTCAGGGTCTACTCTGGATGCATCACCGACTCAATCTGACGTACGGTTGGGTGCTGGTAATCCTCGGAATTCTGGTGAGGCTTGCTCTTTGGCCACTCAACCAGAGTACGATGCGCTCGAGCCTCAAAATGCAGGAGCTGCAACCGAAGCTTGCAGCAGCACAAAAGAAGTACAAGGATCCCGTGCAGCAGCGCGAAGCGATCATGAAGGTTTATCACGATGCTGGGGTAAGCCCCTTCGCCGGGCTGACTGGGTGCCTGCCGGCACTTCTCCCGATGCCGATACTCTTCGCGCTCTTTTTCGTGTTCCAGAATACGATCGAATTTCGTGGGGTCCCCTTCCTCTGGCTGCACGATATCTCGATCAAGGATCCGATCTACATTCTGCCGCTCCTCATGGGAGCCTCCATGTACCTGCTGTCCTGGATTGGAATGCGTAATGCTCCTCCGAATCCCCAGGCGAAGATGATGGGGTACATGTTTCCTGTAATGATGACAGTAGTTCTGATCAACATGGCCTCCGGTCTCAATCTTTACTATACGGCGCAAAACATCGCGGCACTCCCACAGCAATGGCTGCTGGCGCGTGAGCGAGCCAAGCTACGTCCGGCGGGATAGCGCGAGGAGGACGGATGCTGCGCGTCACCTACATTGGTCACGCAACGCTACTAATTGAGGTCGGCAAGACACGGCTGCTTACCGACCCCAATTTCGATCTGAAGCTCGGGAAATTTCTCCCCCGTGTGAGCACCCCGGGGATCGCGCTGGATGCGCTCCCCAAGCTCGATGCAATTCTCCTGACTCACGCGCACGCCGATCATCTGTCCTTCAAATCACTGGATGCGCTATCGGCGGACATCCCGCTGTTTGCTCCGCCGCCAATCAGCAAATGGCTTCGCAAGCAGGGCTACCATCAGGCAATCGGAGTTGCCCCCGGAGACGCGATCGAGCTCGATGGCATTCTGATTCGAGCAGCGGCAGCAACGCACAAGGGAAACCGCTACGGCGTGGATCGGTGGCGGAGTGCGGCAAATATGTATCTAATTGAGACCAATAAGATCTCGTGTTTCTTTGCCGGCGATACAGCCCTCGCCTCCGATACCACGCATATGGTCGAGCGGCATCTCGCTGCTCATGGACGCAAGCTGGACCTCGCTCTGCTACCGATTGGCTATGCGCCGTGGTGGAAGCCGGGCTTTCGCAAAGGCCACCTGACGAGCGGCGACGCACTCACGCTATTTGAGCGCCTCAAGGCCAGGTATTTCATTCCCTATCATTGGGGGACGTTCCACCACGTGACCTCGACGGCATTCGACGCGATTGACAGACTCAGAGCAACGCTGGAGAACCATCCGCTTCACCCCGCGGTAAAAATTCTGGAGCCTGGTACCAGTTTCGTTCTACCAACGGCCGCTGCGTGATTAGCGGTGGGGCAAGTGTCACACGGCTCCAAGAGACGATCGCTGCAGTTGCGACTGCAAGCGGTCGTGGTGCAGTCGCCCTCGTAAGACTTAGCGGGCCCGATGCCTTTGAGATCGCCGCGAAGCATTTACGAACCTGGCCCGAGGCCCCACGTGTCTCGCACCTCGTGGACATCGTCGACGGTGACGAGAAACTCGATCAGGCACTGGTCACACTGTTCCCAGCACCTGGATCATTTACAGGTGACGACACCGTGGAGTTCTCCACCCACGGCGGCAATCTCGTTCCCAATACGATACTGGCTGCGTTGATCGCCTCCGGAGCGCGACATGCGCTTCCCGGAGAATTTACGCGTCGCGCAGTACTCAACGGCAAGCTCGATATCCTGCAGGCCGAAGCAATCGGCGATTTGATAGATGCGAACTCGCACGTAATGCAGCGGACTGCCCTCGGCCAACTTGATGGAGGCCTATCACGCCGTCTCCTCGAGCTGAGAAATCAGCTCATCGAATTAGAAGCGCTCATTGCGTATGATGTCGATTTTCCGGAGGAAGACGATGGCCCTGTTCCACGGGACCGCATCGATTCGGCGGCATTAGCGATCATAAACTCTCTCAAGGCACTTCTGGCGACGGCGCCCCGCGGTGAAGTCATCCGTGAGGGCGCGGTAGTAGTGATCGCCGGTCCGCCGAATGTCGGCAAATCGTCGCTGTTCAATGCTCTCCTTGGCAGATCCAGAGCGATAGTGACGGAGATTCCGGGTACGACGCGTGACGCTCTTGAGGCGGTGATCGATAGCGGAAAATGGCCGCTCCGTCTCGTCGATACGGCCGGACTGCGCTCAACAGAAGACCGAATCGAACAACTAGGGATCGAAGTGAGCGAGACGTACCTCGCGAGCGCTCACGTGGCTCTCGCCTGCGCCGAAGACCCGCGACGTCTCGATGAGACGGTGAAAACCGTGCAGCAGCATACGCGTGCTCCCATATTAGCCGTTCGCACAAAGAGCGATTTAGTAGCAACAAGTGACGAACGCTTGACGTCAGGCGAGTTTATTCGCGTAAGCGCAGAAACCGGATCGGGCCTCCGGGATCTGCTGAGCGCCATCGATGCCACCCTCGATGAGCATCACGGCGAAGTCATTCCGGATGCACCTATCCTTACCAATGCGCGGCATCGAAGTGCATTTGCGACAGCCTGCCGGGAGGTCGAGCAGTTCGCGCATGCCTGGCGGGAGGAGAAGCTGCCGGCAACTGTCGCCGCCGTTCACCTCCGAACTGCTGTCGCTGCCCTCGAGGAGTTAGTCGGAGCAGTTGAGGTCGAAGATGTTCTCGACCGGGTGTTCAGCTCTTTTTGTGTCGGGAAATAGATTCTAGGCAGAAGCCGCGGCGGAACTCGCGACCGAGGTGATCTCGCCGGCACTGGCGCGGATCGCCCATGAAAGACCGCGAGCATTTACAGCCGGCTCCACCATGCGCGTACCGAGAAAGTAGCCGGCCCGCTCTGGAAAAACGTGACGGTCGACAGTCCGTGCGTCGTCGCTCATTCCGCCAGACAGGTACCTGAGTCGCAAACCGAGTCCGGCGCGCTCGAGATCATTTGCAAGGGCCCGCGTCATCACCGGCTCGAGCTCACGAACGCTTGCGTATTCGCGTCTGGTGTAACCGTAATACTCCCACGCCGCGTGACCGGGGCTGATCGCTCTCGATGCTATCGTGGCGAGCCCCTCATTGATCATCAGTTCCCGTAACGTTGCCCGCCTACCCGTCTCCCAATAGGAGTAGTAGCCGCCAGCGTCGTCGATCAACTGCTTCATCTCGCTACGGCTGGTCGGAGAGGTGTAGCGAACACCGTGGGCGATTTCGTGGGCGAGCCAGAGTGGAATGAGCTCCGGGTCGAGTCCCAGGCCCTGCGTTTCGGGGTTGGTTACGCTGGTAAAATGCTCCAGGCAAACGAACGCGATCGCTTTCCCCTCTACGACGAGTTCACCGGCGTTTGCAGCACCGACGCCGACCATGAGTACAACGTCGATATCGGTGTCAATGTCGAGAAGGGTCCGGCACTGTTCCTCTGTGTTTCGTGCGAGAGAGACGACGTCGATTCTCTCGAGCATTGTTCGCAGGTCGACACGACTCGCAAGTGCGGCAGAGCGAACGACTTCCAGAAAATGTGGTCCTGCCGGATCCAGGACGTAATTATGCCAATAGGCTTCTAGGAAGCGGCGGTGATTTTCGAAGTAGCGGAGATAGGCGGCGACACGGTCTGTACTGTTGTGAACTGCGAAGAAGTCAGGCAGTAGGTTGATGAGCATCAACGACCAGGTCGCGGGGTGGTGAGCCAGTCGCGGTTTTTGCGATGCGAGAAGATACATTCGACCCAAACTCTCAACAAGACCGATCTCCTCCACCGCAATTTCCAAATCATGGCACAAATATTCCTTCTCTCTTTTTGTGGGGTTCCGAGAGCGGACAGGAGGAGTAGCCATGACAACGTTGCGTCAGATCGAGCTCCGTTGTCCCGTGTGTGACAACGAGTTCAAATCCCAGAGTGTCGTCTCGACCAATGCCTTCGGTGGAAAGCGCACCGATTTCCATGAGCGAGCTGCCGGCACTCAACCACTCGCTTATCTCATCCATATGTGCAGCGAGTGCGGCTACTCCGGTGGAGAAGCTGACTTCACTGGTGCGACCGACGTAAGCCCGGTTCTGAAACAGCAAGTTCTCAAAGAGCTCGCTCCGCTTCGACCGTCGTTAGTCTGCGGCTCCGAGAAATACGAAGCCGCCGCCAAAGTCGCCCAGTGGCAAGGCTTGGACCCTCGTCATATTGCGGACCTGCTTCTCCGTGCGGCCTGGTGCTGCGTGGACGAGGGCGATGTCGAGGCGGAGCGCTACTTCCGCCGTCACGCCGCGTGGATGTTTGAGGAAGCGCTCAGCGCCTACGATGCCGTACCGAGAGAGGAGCGGGCAATCCTTACTTATCTGGTCGGCGAGCTATGGCGGCGGATTGGCGACATCAAAAAGGCGGCCTTCTGGTTCGAGGCAGTCGCCGGCGAGGTAACGGATCTTCAGGGACAACAATGGGTCATCGACGCCGCCGAACAGCAGCGTCTGAATCCGAGGGAGTGGTTCGGCTAGTTCGTCACCTGGTTCCGAACAATCTGTCCCCGGCGTCGCCGAGGCCCGGCAGGATGTAGCCCTGACTGTTGAGTTCGCGATCGAGCGCCGCGCAATAAATCTGGACGTCGGGGTGCGCACGACTGAGGTAGCGCACTCCCTCGGGAGCCGCGACGAGACACAGGAAGCGGATTCGATTTGCCCCTGCCCGCTTGAGCGAAGCTACCGCCGCTGCCGCGCTGCCGCCGGTGGCCAGCATTGGATCCAGCAGAAAAAAGTCACGCTCCGCTGCATCGCCAGGCACCTTGAAGTAGTAGTCGACCGGCTGGAGAGTATCGTGGTCTCTGTAGAGACCGATGTGGCCGACACGCGCAGACGGCACCAGGCGGAGAATTCCCTCTACCATTCCAAGTCCTGCCCGCAGGATCGGAACAAGCGTCAGCTTCTTGCCGCTGATGTGCCAGCCCGACGTCGTTTCGAGGGGGGTCGTGACTTCCGTTGCCTTAAGAGAGAGCTCGCTCGTTGCTTCGTACGCCATGAGCATCGCGATCTCGTCGACGAGCTCCTTGAAATGTTTCGTTTCCGTCTGCTGGTCGCGCAGAATCGTCAGCTTGTGCTGAACAAGAGGATGCCGGATAATAGTCAGAGAGGGGAATTCCTTTACGCGCTCGATCATCCTAGCCCCAGAATTCCGGCACCGAACTGTGAACGTTCACGGCCCCTAATCTCCAATCCCCGATGAAAGAATACCAGGCTGTGGTGGTCAAGCTCACGCGCCACACGCGAGAAGACGAAGATACTCTAACCGACCTTCTCAACGAGAGGAGCCGAGGAGGCTGGGAGCCAGCGCTCATGTCGCAGGACGAGCACCGGCTCACGATTTTATTCCAGCGTGATGCAGTAGCAGAAGGTTAGCCTCTTGGAGATAACCTTCGTCGGCGCGGCCAGGGAGGTTACTGGCTCCTGCCATCTCCTGCACGTAAACGGGCACACGATCGCGCTCGACTGCGGGATGTTTCAGGGAAAACGCCACGATTCTGATGAAAAGAACCGAAAGCTCCCTGTCTCAATCAAGGATCTCGACGCCGTCGTCCTCTCCCACGCGCATATCGACCATTCGGGACGACTGCCATACCTGATTGCGGAAGGATATTCAGGGACGATCTGGGCCACGGCGGCGACGCGCGACCTCTGCGCGATAATGCTCGCCGACTCCGCGCACATTCAGGAGAAGGACGCAGAGTTCCTGGCGAAGAGGAAAAAGGAATTCATCGAGCCGCTGTATGGGATGCGGCATGCAGTGCGAACGATGGATCTGATGGTCGGCGTCCCCTACAACAAGTCGTTCGAAGTGGTGCCGGGTGTACGCGCCTGCTATGTCGACGCTGGACACATTCTTGGCTCAGCGTCGGTAATGCTCGACTGCACGGAAGGAGGGAAAACAAAGAGGCTCGTGTTTTCTGGTGATGTAGGTCGTAAAGGATTGGCCATTGTTCGAGAGCCAACTCCGCCGGAAGGGGCTGACGCGCTAATCATGGAGTCCACCTACGGAAATCGTGACCATGACTCGGTACAAGGCGCTCGTGCCCAACTCGCTCAGTGCGTACGGGAGACGGCGGCGCGTGGTGGTCGGGTCCTGATCCCCGCCTTCGCGCTTGGCCGTACCCAGGAAATGATTTACGCGCTCCACGGTCTGGTCAGGGAAGGGGCCATTCCATCGATTCCGATCTATGTGGACAGTCCTCTCGCTATCGATGCGACGACCGTCTTCGAGATGCATCCGGAAACCTTCGATCGCTCCGAAGAGATGGTAGCGAAGGTGTCAGAGCTCTTCCGATTTGACCTTCTTCACTACACGCGTGATGTCGAAGAGTCGAAGGCACTGTCACGAGCGCATGGTCCGATGGTGATAATTGCCGCATCGGGGATGATGGAGAACGGGCGAATTCTTCATCATCTGGCGCAAGGAGCGAGCGATCCACGAAATACGATTCTGGTAGTGGGGTTTCAGGCTGAGCACACCCTTGGCCGACGAGTAGTCGAGCGACAGCCGGTGCTTCACATCTTTGGAGATGATGTACCGCTACACGCGCGGGTAGAGGTCATCGATGGGTACAGCGCACATGCCGATAGAACGGAATTGACTACCTGGCTCGGCCGAGTAAAGGATAAATCTCCGAAGTTGGGTCCAGTCTGGCTGGTGCATGGCGAGGCTCCTGTCCAGGACGAGTTCAAGGCCGCGCTCACTGCGCACGGTTATTCCGTTTCATGTCCGGAGCCTCACTCCAGACACAGCTTCTAGCGTAGCTTCTATTAGATGAACCGTGCAGCGAAGGCCAGGCGTGCTGTAAAGATCATCCGGCGGATACTGACAGTCGTAGTGGTAACGGTGTTTGTACTTTGGGTGATTTCCGCGTCGGCCGTTCTCGTCTGGAGCTCGCGCGATGAGGCGCGACCCGCGCAAGCGATAGTGGTTCTGGGTGCGGCTCAGTATGACGGAAGGCCCTCACCGGTTCTTCGGGCAAGGCTGGATCATGCGCTCGATCTCTGGAATCGCCATCTGGCAACGCTCCTCATACTGACGGGTGGTACAGGCGCCGGCGACACGACCAGTGAGGCAGCGGTGGGTCGAGCGTATGCGAGAAAGCACGGTGTGCCGGACAGCGCGATTCTGGTGGAGAATGCGGGGAGGACCACCAGCGAATCGATGCGCGCGGTTGCCGGAATGCTCGAAGTTCGGGGGCTTCAGAGTGCTCTCCTTGTGAGCGACCCGTTTCACATGCTGCGGCTGCGAATTCTGGCGCGGCGATTCGGGTTCGTTCCTTATACGTCGCCGACCCAGACGAGCCCGATTTCACCGAACCGGGAAGAGCGCTGGAAGTATATCTTTAGTGAGTCACTCAAGGCACCGCTCGCCTTCTTTTTCGAGAGGAAGTTGTGAAGACAAGAACTTTTCTAGTCGCCTTTTGCTACTTAATCGGATGCGGCACGACTGCCGTGCCGCTGGTGGCACAGTCGACACCGCGCATCCAGTTCGAGAGATACACGCTCCCGAACGGTCTCGAAGTGATTCTTCACGAGGATCATTCGACGCCGATCGTCGCCGTCGACACCTGGTACCACGTCGGTTCGGGCGACGAGCAGCTGGGGCGAACCGGCTTTGCCCACCTCTTCGAGCACATCATGTTCATGGGCTCGGAGCACGTAGCAGTTGGCGCATTTGATCAGTTGCTCGAGTCCGCTGGCGCCAACAACAACGGCTCGACGACCGAAGACAGGACCAACTATTACGAGACCCTACCCTCGAACGCGCTAGCGTTGGCTCTTTGGCTCGACGCGGACAGGATGGGATTCCTGCTGCCGACAATGGATCTCGCAAAGGTCAATCTGCAGCGTGACGTCGTGAAGAATGAAAGACGTCAACGAGTCGACAACGTGCCATACGGAAGGGCTGATGAGATTATCCTGGGAGCGCTCTATCCGAAGTCTCATCCCTATTCGTGGCCAGTGATTGGCTCGATGGCCGACCTGAGCGCCGCCTCGCTCACCGATGTACAGAATTTCTTCAAGACCTATTACGCGCCAAACAATGCGACGCTCACCATCGCAGGCGACTTCGATCCGGCGACGGTGAAGAAGCTCGTAGCGCAGTACTTCAGCAGCATACCACGAGGGCCGGCGGTAACACGCAGGGTAAGTGTCCCAGCGGTGGTGATTCCCCGCGACACCTTCCTGGTTCTCGAGGACAAGGTCCAGCTTCCTCGTGTCTTCTACACCTGGCACTCGGTGAAGGGGTTCTCGAAGGATGACGCCGCGCTCGACATTCTGGCGCAAGTCGTTGCGAATGACAAAAACTCCCGCCTGTACAAGAAGCTCGTCTACGATCTTCAGATTGCACAGAACGTAAGCGCGTTCCAGGATGGGTCACGTCTCGACGGAAAGTTTCAGATCGATATCACCCCAAAGCCGAGTCAAAAGGTCGCCGATATCGACCGAATCGTTCAGACGGAAATTGCCAACGTGATCAACAATGGGATTTCGCAACGCGAGCTCCAGCGTGCCCAGAACCTCTATAAGGCAAGCTTCCTCAATCGCCTCGCAAGCGTGTTGGGTAAGGCTGAAGTGCTCAATACGTACAATTACTTCGTCGGCAATCCGGATTTTGTGCAGCAGGATGCCGCGCGCTACGAGCGCGTCACCGCCGCCGATGTCCAGCGTGTTGCCAAGACCTACCTTGGGCGCCCGAAGATTGTTCTCACAGTTGTCCCAGAGGGAAAGAAGGACATGATGCTAACCGCGAGTGGAGGTGGCCGATGAAAGTGTCTGGAACTGCCAGCACGTTGGGTGTTCTGGCTCTGATCGCCATCCAATCCGTTGCTGTCGCACAGGGCACTGTTGACCGGAGCAAGCCGCCGGAGCTTGGTCCGCCACCGCGCGTGTCGCTGCCGCCGATAGTAACGAGGCAGCTGCCCAATGGTCTGAAGCTGATGATCGTCGAGCAACACGAGCTTCCCCTCGCCGACTTCGTCCTTTTGGTCGGCAATGGAAGTACAGCGGATCCAACGGGGAAAACCGGAGTCGCAAATCTTACGGCGTCGATGCTCCGCGAAGGTACGACGACTCGAAAGAGCCTGGACATCGCTGACCAGATCGCGTTTCTCGGAATCAATCTTTCTCCAACGAGCAGCTGGGAGTCGAGCACCCTCTCGCTGCACACTCCTACCGCGCAACTCGACAGTGCACTCGCTCTATTCGCCGACGTCGCGCTTCACCCCTCGTTCCCGGCGAACGAATTCGAGCGCATCCGCAAAAACCGTCTGACAGAACTGCTCCAGCTCCGCGATCAGGGTCCGGCAATAGCGAACCTCGCTTTTCCGGCGATTATCTACGGCACCACGCATCCATATGGGGCGCCACAGATCGGCACCGAAGCATCCGTAAAATCTCTTTCGACCGCCGATCTCCAGACCTACTACCAGGCCAACTTCAAGCCGAACAACTCGACGCTCATCATCGTTGGCGACGTCAAGCCCGATCAGATCGAGCAGAAGATCAGTGCGCTGTTCGGTGGATGGCAGCGCGGTGACGTTCCGCAGCTGGCGTACGGAGAGCCGCCCAAGAGCGGTGCTACGACGATCTACCTCATCGATAAACCAGGTGCGGCGCAGTCATCGTTCCGCATTGGGGCGGTGGGGGTCCCGCGCTCCACGAAGGATTATTTCGCTCTCACGGTGATGAACACGATTCTTGGCGGCTCGTTCTCGAGCAGGCTCAATCAGAATCTGCGTGAGGCACGTGGCTACACCTACGGCGCGGGTTCCCGGTTCGATATGAGGCGTGCGGCTGGCCCCTTCACCGCCTCGGCGGAAATCGTTTCCGCAAAAACGGATTCCGCGTTATTGGAGTTCATGAAGGAGCTAAACGGGATAAGGCAATCGGTCCCGGCTGACGAGTTATCGAGAGCGAAGCGCTATCTGCAGCTCCAGCTTCCGGGAAATTTCGAGACCACCCAACAAATTGCGGCGGCACTCGTACCGGTGGCGCAATACGGGCTCCCACTGGACTACTACAACAACTATGTCCAGAGCGTCGAGGCGATCACGCAAGCCGATATTGCGAGAGTCGCGCAGCAGTACATCAATCCCGGCTCTCTCGCGATCGTGATCGTCGGGGACC
Source organism: Gemmatimonadaceae bacterium (assembly GCA_045803975.1). Lineage (GTDB taxonomy): Bacteria > Gemmatimonadota > Gemmatimonadetes > Gemmatimonadales > Gemmatimonadaceae > UBA4720. The sequence continues at coordinate 31,205 of JBJMOA010000135.1, read as the reverse complement.
GGAAGACAATCGAAACGGCATTGAAATCCACTAACGTCGGTCCGATCCAGATCAGAGACATTACGGGACAGCCACTGCAATAAGCTCGGTCCGCAGTCGAAGACGGCATGGCCGAATCAGGTCATGCCGTCTTTTATGCTTCGGTCGCATTGCTCGGCGAGCGCAAAGCAGCGACGATCCAACGCCAGTAAGCTTCTCCCGCGACATCCGCGATGTCGTTGTGCCCGGCATCATCCACTAACAGCAAGTCGCCCTTTCTCTTCGCGGCTTCGTAGACCTCGATTCCCATCCTGACTGGCACGATTCGGTCGCGACGACCGTGCGCTACTGAAACCGGCACCTCGAGATCAGACACAACCTGCTGGGTGTCGAAGTGAATTCTCGATACGACCCTCCACGCAACAACCAGGGGAGCTGACACGACGAGTCTCGCCATGGCCCTCGCGGAAGAGAAAGGCGATTGTAGCAGCAGCGCCTGAGGCGGGTGGACCTCTGCAAGCTCGGCAGCGACCGCGCTACCCAGAGAGTGGCCGAAGTAGGCAATCCGAGCGCGATCGACTCCCAGTGTGATTCGCAAATAGTCGTAGGCGGCGCGCGCGTCGAGCTTGCTATTCGAGTAAGTCGGCGCACCGCCAAGGGACATGTACCCACGATACTCGGCGAGAAAGATGGCGAAGCCAGTGTGGCGCTCGACCGAGCGGGCCCAATCGAGCTGCCATAGCGCGAGGTCTGCATTCCCATGGAAGCAAAGCAAAACTCCCGGTGCGTTCTGGGGATCACCGACGACGAACCCTGCAAGTCGTTGTCCGTCCACGGCGTCATAACTGGCCTGACCGGGTCCGGCCGACGTCTGAGTATGCCGCGGCGGCTGAAACAGAATCCTTTCCTGCGACCACCAAAGCAGCAACAGCAGCATTACCACGAGCGCGAAAATCACCGACGCGACGATTACCGGCATTCGTCGAGGGGGTTCCAGTGAGTTTGCATGGCGGGCAATTTACGACAATGCGAATTCCGGTAGAAACATTCACCCTCGACAATGGTCTGCTCGTAACGCTCTCAGCGGATTCTTCCACGCCAATTGTCGCCGTGAATCTCTGGTATCACGTCGGTTCGGCAAACGAGCGGGAAGGAAGAACCGGATTTGCCCACCTCTTCGAGCACATGCTCTTCCAGGGTTCCGCCCACGTCGGCTCGAACGAACACTTCGAGTTGATCCAGCGCGCCGGCGGAACGCTCAACGGGTCGACGTGGCTCGAACGGACGAATTATTTCGAGACTGTCCCTTCACATGAATTGGCGCTGGCGCTATGGCTCGAGGCGGATCGCATGGGGGAGCTCCTGCCCGCGATGACGCAGGAGAAACTCGACACCCAGCGCGACGTGGTAAAGAACGAGCGACGATGGGCCGTCGACAACCAGCCTTATGGTACGATGCTCGAAAAGCTGCAGGAGCTCGTGTTTCCACCATCACACCCTTTTCAGCATTCACTGATTGGCTCGATGGAGGACCTTTCGGCTGCGTCGCTCGATGACGTCGCCCAGTTTTTCGCGACATACTACACGCCGGACAACGCCGTCCTCTCGATTGCTGGTGATCTGGATCCCCGCGAAGCGCGTAAGCTCGTCACTGAGTATTTCGGGCCCATTCCCCGCGGTAGAGGTAAACCGCCACTTCCGCCGATGGCCCTACCGCCGGTGTTCGGAGAGCAGCGGCGCGAAGTCGTCTATGACAATGTCAGCCTTCCCAGACTTTTCGTGGCACTCCGATCACCGGTATTCGGATCAGAAGGCTACTATGCCGCGAGCGTAGCGTCGGCCGTGCTCGGCATGAGAAAAGGAAGTCGGCTCCATCGGTCGCTCGTCCGCGAGCGTCAAATTGCCGCCGACGCCGGAGCGTTTACGTTCGATCTCGCGAAAGGTACCGATCTTCTCGTCATCGACGTTACCGCTCGGCCTGAGACTTCAGCTACGCAGCTCGAGGACGAAGTCGAGCGTGAGCTCGACCTCGTCTACCGTGAGGGAGTTTCGGAAACGGAAGTGAAGCGAGCTACCGCATTGATCGAAACGGATCTCGTTGCGTCGTTGCAGTCGGCGGGCGAAAGAGCTGATCGTCTCTCCATGTTTGCGACGTACTTCAGACAACCCGAGCTGATTAACGAGCAGGCTGATCAATACCGGATGGTGACCGCGCAACGAGTGAACGACTTCATCTCGGAGCGCCTGGGGGATGACAACAGGGCTAGTCTTATCTACGTCCCAAAAGACGCAGTGAGCTCGGAGAGCCTTCTGGCCGCTGCCGTCGGAGCGAGCTAATGGTCACGGCACTTCGCCCCAAGCCCGGACCGGCACGAAGCTATCGATTCCCGGAGTTCAGCGATGAGGAACTTCCTAGCGGAATGAGGTTGGTTACCGCGCAGGTGACAAAGCTTCCTGTCGTGACCGTGCTGGTAGTAGCGGACGCGGGGTCGACGAATGATCCCGCTGGTAAGGAAGGTGTCGCAGCATTGACTGCCGGGACCCTCCTCGAGGGTACCGATCGATTCGACGGTGCAGAGATAGCGGAGAAGTTCGAGCAGCTAGGTGCATCCGTCGAGTCGGGTGCAGACTGGGACAGCTCGTTCGTCAAAATCACGACGCTCACGGAGAGGATAGAGGAAGCGACAAACCTTCTTGGCGATGTCATAACCGCTCCGGCATTTCCAGAACGCGAGATCGAAAGGCTCAAGGCGGAGCGCCTCGCCGAAATCCTGCAACTAGAAACAGAGCCCCGCGGACTCGCGGACGAGAAGTTCTCGGAGTTTCTGTATGCCCCTGAATCGCGCTACTCCAAACCGGACGAGGGGACCACGGAAAGTGTCAGCTCGTTGTCGCGGAAAGATGTCCAGGACTTTTTTCGAGCCCGGTACCGCACTGGATCGACGACGGTGATAATCGCGGGAGATATCTCGGCAGATGATGCGCGAGAATTGGTCTCGCGTGCTTTTCGAAGCTGGTCGACCGGAAAAGCTCCTAACCAACCGCTCGTCACGAATGCCCGGACGAGTCGAAAGAGCCTGCATCTTGTCGACAAACCCGCGGCGCCTCAGTCCGAGCTTCGCGTAGGGCACGTTGGCCTGCCGAGGACACACCCAGATTTTTTTCCGGCGTTGGTGATGAACGCTGTTCTGGGTGGGCTCTTCGGTTCGCGGATCAACCTGAATCTTCGCGAGGTGCATGGGTACACTTACGGGGCTTCGTCATTCTATGATTGGCGCCGGGGGCCGGGTCCGTTCCTCATATCCACTGCCGTGCAGAGCGAAGTCACGGCACCTGCTCTGCGCGAGATTTTGCACGAGATCGATCGAATCCGCGGCGAGCAGATTTCCGGGGAAGAGCTATCGCTGGCGAGAGACTACCTCGATGGCGTATTCCCAATTCGGTACGAGACGACAGCGGCAATAGCATCGGCTCTCGCGACGTTGGTCATCTACGATTTGCCAGCCGGATACTATCAGTCGTACAGAACGAACATCCGCGCGGTCTCCGTGGCGGCGGTTCTTCAGGCGGCGAAGTCACACCTTCATCCCGAAGAATTCCAAACGGTGGTAGTCGGTGACGCGCGAGTCATTCGTGATTCGCTCGCTGGCCTGGAGCTCGGCGAACTGCATCTTCACCAACCGTAGGCCGTGCCGCGCCTGACGTGAAAGAAGAGAGCACGCCGGGACGCATCGATTCAAAGCGGGCCTACACCGGAAAGGTTATCTCCCTCGATGTGGACTCCGTCCGGTTCCCCGATGGTTCCGTTGGAGAGCTGGAGATGATCCGCCATCCCGGAGCGAGCGCCGTCGTCCCATTTCTGACCGACCCGCGGGCGGACGATCCTCAAATTCTCATGATCCGGCAGTACCGCTACGCTGCGGACGGTTACCTCTATGAAATTCCCGCTGGCCGACTTGACCGCGGAGAAGCGCCGCGCGACTGCGCCATCAGAGAGCTAAAGGAGGAGACCGGCTGCACGGCGGAGCGAGTTGACCACCTGCTCAGCTTCTACACGACTCCTGGCTTCACGGACGAAAAAATCCACCTCTTTTTGGCAACCGGATTGGTCGCTGGAGAGACTAAACACGAGGCGGATGAGTTTCTGGCAGTCCATCCGATGCTGCTTTCCCGCGCGTTGGAAATGGTGGAAGCCGGTGAGATCCAGGACGCCAAGACCGCACTCGGACTTCTGTTCGCAGCGGGATTTCGCGCTGGCCGTTAACCATCGTGGCCAAATTGGCGTCTAATCAATGAAAGACGCTGACATGTCATGCAAATAGGACAGGCTTAGCAGAAACTGGACAAGCCCAACCTTGGGGCCAGGCATCGTAAGTCATTTGCTGACAATAGCTTAGTCTTGCAGACGGCAGGGCACGGGCCGTGCATTACACGAAGGTACGGAAAAGTTCCAGTTGGGGAAAGTTCCATGAGATGTGCACGATTCTGTGTCGTGACAGTCTCTCATATAAGGAGAGAAGTATGGCTGACATCGTCCGTAAGCAAATTGTCTCGGTTGAAGGACCGACCGTCAGGGAGCGCCTGCAGGCGATGGATGACTCAGCCGTCGTTACAGCCTTCCTCGGCGGGGAGGAACGCGCCTTCTCGGAGCTGGTGACTCGCTATCAGGTTCGTCTCCTGAACTTCGTGTACCGCACGATCGGTGATCGGGAGAAAGCAGAAGATCTGGTGCAAGAGGTCTTTATTCGGGTGTACCGGCACCTGCATCGCTTCGACCGTTCGAAGAAGTTCTCGACGTGGGTGTATACGATCGCGTCGAACCTGGCTAAGAACGAGCTTCGCAATCGCTCGCGTAATCCGCTGGTTCTCTTCCAGACGGTCCAGAAGAACTTCCAGGACGAGGATCGTCCGCTCCAGTTCGAGGACACGACGTCCCGCCCGGATGACATGTACCGTAAGCGGCACTTGAGGGAGATAGTCGAGGAGAGCGTGGCGAAGCTGCCCGAGCATCACAGGAATGTGTTCATCCTGCGTGAGCTCGAAGGCAAGTCCTACGAGGAGATCGCCGAGATCACGGAGTGCAATCTTGGCACGGTCAAATCGCGGCTAAATCGAGCACGGAACTCGTTCGCGGAAATCATTGCTCCATACGTAGATTAGGTCTGGCGGTTTTGGGAACAGCGCCCCTGCTGGTGGGTACCTGTTCCCGAACCCTCAACCTATCTCCATGGATTGTCGCGAGTTTTGTGATCAGCATCTAGCCTTTGTGGACGATACCCTTGCTGGTATCGAGCTGGTTCGGATGCAGCGGCACATTGGCGAGTGTGAGAGCTGTGCGAAGCACGATGCAAAGATCCGACGCGCATTACTCGTCTTTCGAAATCTGCCCCCTATTGAGCCCTCTCCCGATTTCTCTGAGCGGCTCGAAGCACGCCTAAAAGAGTGTCACGTCGACCATTTGGAGGCTACTCAGCGTAGCCTCAGGCTCGGTGCGGTTGCTGCTACACTCGCCAGTGCAGTGATGCTTGGATATATCGGTACCACGCTGTACCACCACAGCGATGCACCAAGCGACATCGTGATGCCACCGGTCGTCGCCAGTATCCCTGAATCCGAGCTCATGCCGATTACGACTTCGACGCCCGCAATTGTCGCGTCGGTCTCGGCCGGACTTACGATCTGGCCCGCGGCACTGTTTGCTGAGCAGGTGCCGGTGCGGTTCGCCCACTCTACGCTCGAGCTCACGGACTACACTCGATAACAACGACAGAGCGCCGTCGAGCGCTCTCTCTGTGGCGTGACACAAAAGGCGAGTGCTAGCCATATTTCGAGAATGTCGGCGTCTTCCTCCCTCAAGACACTTCGTGATGCTATCAAGCGCCGCTCGTTCGAAGGCGTTTATTACATCTCCGGCGATGATGAATTCCAGAAAGAGGACGCTGTCCGGCAGCTGGTCGACGCCGCGCTCGGATCCGGACTTCGGGATTTCAACCTCGACGTCGTAAGGGCCTCCGAGGTCGACTCAGAGACTCTCGGAGTTTTGCTGTCGACGCCGCCGATGATGGCGGATCGCCGAGTTGTTTTGCTTCGCGACGTGGGTGCGCTAAAAAAGGATGCGCGGAAAGCCCTTGATAGCTATCTAAAAAAACCGGCCTCCGATCTCGTGCTTGTCATGACCAACGCTTCCGCGTCCAAGGACGATGGCGCCCTCGCAGCGGCAAGTACGATGCTTCAGTTCGAGCCTCTGACTGGCGATAGAATACCGAGATGGATCGCGCACCAGGCTTCCAGTGCGCACGGGACGAAGATCAGCGAGCCGGCCATTGAGCTCCTTCAAGCCGCGGTTGGAAGCGACCTGCATCAACTTGCTAACGAGCTGGATAAGCTCGCGAGTTACACCGAGGGCCGGGATGACGGGATCACCGAAGACGCAGTCGCGGCCATCGTCGGCGTACGACGGGGAGAGACGCAATCGGACCTGCTGGATGCGGTTGCCGAGCGTAATGCTGCACGCGCGCTGGAATTGATCCCACACATTCTCGGTCAGCCGAAAACAACGGGAGTTTCAATCGTCATGGCTTTGTCGACACAGATGCTCGCCATCTCGTGGGGACGTGCCAGACTTGATGAGGGTTTGCCCAGAGGCCGTCTGCCCCAGGCATACTTCGATCTTCTGAAAGAGACGGGAGCCTTTACAGGCCGGCCGTGGGGGTCTGCCACTGCTGTCTGGGCCCGTGCGGCGGAATACTGGACCCGCCAATCGCTCGATCGCGCTCTTGATTCGCTGCTGGAAGTCGATGTGGCGCTCAAGGAAAGCCGAGTCTCTTCCGATGAACAACTGGTGGCTACGCTCGTACTCAGTCTATGCACAGCCGAAGAGAGAAGTGCGGCCGCGTAACGCCGCGTGAAATAATAGGAGAGTGGTGAGATGTTTAGATGGACAGTTCTCGTTGGTACGCTGCTATTTTGTCCCGGCACGCTGGCCGTCGCCCAGACGACGGCGCGGCCGATCGACCCGGTCTTTGCACGAGCTCAGACGCTGGTAAGCGAAGGGAACGGAGCGGCGGGAAGAGCGCTTATCGACTCGATGCTAGCGGCGACACCGCCGCAAGCACCGCTGTATCCGCAAGCACTATTCTGGCGTGCGACGCTGGCCTCGAACGCGGCGGACGCCGAGAGCGACTATAAGCACATCGTCGTGGATTACTCACTTGCTCCGCAGGCCGCCGATGCGCTGCTACGTCTGGCGCAGCTGGAGCTCGCGCGGGGTGATCGTGACGGAGCGCTTGCACACCTGCAGCGTATCCCGCGCGATTATCCGCGGAGCAAGCTGTTGGCTAGATCGAGTTACTGGACCGCGCGGGTTCTCTTCGAGAAGAACGATATCGCAAGAGCGTGTGCAGCGAATGCGAGTGCGCTCGCGCAAGCAGACACGACAGAAATCGAGCTACGAAACCAAATTGGATATCAGGGCCAACGGTGTCCGCTTCCAGCGGTAGCCGCGTCCCAATCCTCGACGACTGAACGTCCAGCAGCTGTCGGTTCCGCCGCGAAGGAGTCGTCTATTCCCGTTGCAAAAGAAGAAGTGGTCGAATCGGTCAAGCCTTCTTTGCGGGAAGCCGCTGCGACGGCGGCACCAGAGGTTGGACCGGCTGCGGCGACTGAGCGTCCGAAACCGCCAGCCGAAGCGAACGATGCAAAGCCGAGCATAGTGGATCCGACGCGAGCTCCGACGGCAGTGCCCGAAAAAACCGTAACGAAGCCCAGCTCGCCGGCTCCATCAGGGAGTGGCTACTCAGTCCAAGTAGCAGCCTATAATGGTAAGCCCGATGCAGAAAAACTCGCTTCGACTCTCAGGATGCGCGGTTACGAAGCTCGAGTCGATGGATCGACCCCGCCATTCCGGGTGCGAATCGGACGGTATAAGACTTCGAAAGAAGCCGAAGAAATGCTTCGCAGGGTCAAGACCAAGCAGATGGAAGGTTTCGTGGTACGAGCGCCAGTACGGTGAGTCGCGCCGCATCAACGCCGTTGATGCAGCAGTATCGGGAGATCAAATCGCGTCACCAGGACGCGATTCTCTTCTTCCGGATGGGCGATTTCTACGAAATGTTCTACGAGGATGCCGAAGTAGCCTCGAGAACACTTGGCCTCACACTCACCTCGAGAAACAACGGTGGCGCGAGTGAAGTGCCGCTCGCCGGGGTGCCGGTCAAGGCGGCTGGTGAGTACCTGCGACGGTTGATCCAGCACGGATTCCGTGTCTCGATTTGCGAGCAGACGGAAGATCCGAAATTCGCGAAGGGCATTGTGAAGCGTGAAGTCGTGGAGACTATCACGCCCGGTGCGGCGTTCTCCGACGACCTCCTGGACGGCGCTCGCAACAATTACCTGTGCGCGCTCAACCGAGGTGGCGACTCAGTTGGAATTGCCGCGGCTGATCTTTCGACGGGTGAGCTGAGACTCACGACCGTGCAGACAGGCGATTTGGAATCCGCGCTATCGCGGTTCACGCCACGAGAAGTGATTGTCCCACGTGGCGAAAGTTGGGCGCACGTCCTCAAGGGGCCGCTTGGCGAAGAAGCTCCGATGGTGACCGAGCGCGAAGCGTGGGAGTTCGACAGCGATCTCGGTCGCGACCGACTGGTGGAGCATTTTCGGGTTAGCTCGCTCGAAGGATTTGGGATCGAGAGCGATGACTCAGTCACAATCGGCGCGGCGGGCGCGCTTCTTCGCTATCTCAACGAGCTCCAGCCTGCCGGAATGCCCCATCTCGCGCGCCCCAAGATCGAGCGTCCCGGAGATGTCATGCCGCTGGATGAGATGACCCGGCGCAATCTCGAGCTCGTCGAGTCGATGCGCGGTGGCGAAACCTCGGGCACGCTCCTCGGAGTCCTCGACCGTACTCTGACTCCGATGGGTGCACGGCTTCTTCGTCAATGGCTTCTAGCCCCGCTCGTCGATCGGTCGCGAATCGATGCGAGACTGGCCGCCGTCGATGCATTGAGTGATTCCCTGGTCCGTTCGGCGATGCGCGAATCGCTGGATGGTGTGCGTGATGTCGAGCGACTGGCGGGGAAAGCAGCTGCTGGTCGTATCTCACCGCGCGAATTACGGGCCCTTGGCGATTCGATTGCTCGGCTTCCCATCGTCGAAACAGCACTCAAGCGAGCGAGCGCAGCGGCAAATGCCGAGAGTGATTCCGCGTTTGGCAGACACGTCACATCGTGGGACAACTGCGCGGATCTCTGCCACGGCATCATCAGCACCTTGGTCGAAAGGCCACCAATCACGATTGGCGAGGAGCCGAGCATCCGCATCGGTGTCGATGCCGCTCTCGATGAATGGCGAGCGCTGCGCGACGGAGGAAAGGACGGAATTGCCCGGATTCAAAAAGAGGAGCGCGCGAGAACCGGGATAAGCTCCCTCAAGGTCGGCTACAACAAGATTTTCGGCTACTTCATCGAGGTGACCAACAGTAACGTGCACCTCGTTCCGGAAGATTATCAGCGCCGACAAACACTCGCGGGCGCCGAACGTTACGTGACGGCGTCGCTGAAGGAGTACGAGGAAAGGGTACTGACGGCAGCTGAGCGTGTCGAAGACAGGGAGCGAGAACTATTCGATAACCTGCGGGCGCAGGTTGGCGGTCAGATAGCACGGCTACAATCGGTAGCGCAGATAATTGCCGAGCTCGATGTTGTGGCGTCGCTGGCTGAAGTCGCATCGCGGGAATCGTATGTGCGGCCAGTGCTCGTCGATGACTTCTCACTGGAGATCACCGCAGGACGCCACCCCGTGGTCGAGCGAATGATGGCCCGCGAGAAATTCATCCCGAACGACGTTGCCCTCACCGAGGACGCGCGGATGATAATTCTCACCGGGCCCAACATGGCTGGCAAGTCGACGGTGTTGCGCCAGGTAGGATTGATAGTGCTCATGGCGCAAATCGGGAGCTTCGTACCAGCGACGAAAGCGCGAATTGGCGTCGTTGACCGGCTATTCACGCGGGTGGGTGCCAGCGACAATCTCGTGCGCGGGCAGTCGACCTTTATGGTCGAAATGTCGGAGACGAGTGCGATTCTTCACACCGCGACGCGGCGAAGTCTCGTGCTGCTCGACGAGATTGGCCGCGGAACGTCGACCTACGATGGGATTTCGATTGCGTGGTCGGTGAGCGAGCATCTGCACAACGTCGTCGGCTGCAAGACAATCTTTGCGACGCATTATCATGAGCTGACGCAGCTTGCCGACATTTTAGTAGCAGTTCGTAACTATAACGTTCAGGTACGCGAGGTCGGTGACCAGGTGCTGTTCCTGCATCGGCTGCAACCGGGCGGTGCTGATCGGTCTTACGGGATAGAGGTTGGAAGGTTGGCGGGACTTCCCGATACAGTCCTCAAGCGGGCAGGCGAGCTCTTGCGACTGCTTGAAGCGGAACAGATCGTGCCCCGCTCCGGTTACGCTTTACCCGCACTCGCCAACTCTACAGATGACCAATTGCCCCTATTCGGATCCGCTGTGCATCCGATCGTGCAAAAACTCCGCGACCTGGAACCGAATTCGATGACCCCAATTCAAGCGCTGGATCTGCTGGTGCGGCTCGTGGACGAAGCAAATAACGAGAGGGGAACCGCTTGAGCATGGAGTTAGGCGCAAGAAGCTCAGCGATACTTCTGTCGATCCTGCTAATCGGCGGCTGCAAAAAGGGAGAAGGATCGGGCTTGCCGTTCCAAACCGTTGGGAAGCAGCCCGACGTCGCGCCCGTGATGCTCAACAAAGAGTTGCCGTTTCGCTATCCGCCCGCGCTTTATGCGCAGAAAGTTCAGGGGAATGTGACGCTGCGGATTTTCATCGACAGAGAAGGATCCATCGTCGCTGACTCGACGCGCATCGCCGAGACGTCGGGTTTTACTGCGCTCGATTCGGCGGCGATGAAGGGCTCGCGCGAGCTAAAATTCGAGCCCGCGAAGACAATGGGTCAGCCGGTACCAGTATCGATTCTCCTGCCAGTGTACTTCAGGCATCCCGACGCACCGCCGCTTGCCGGCGATTCGATTATCGGACGTGAAGCCTCAGCCGCGAGCTCGACCGCGAGCAGCAGCGCAAAGACGGCGGATAGCGCGCCGAAAGCGACGACGAGACGCCGCTAATGCCGCACGAAAGAAATCGTGAGCCGTACGACAATGTCCTCGAGACGATCGGGTGGACACCCCTCATAAAGCTGAATCATGTCACCCGCGGAATTCGAACGCCCGTCTATGCAAAGGCCGAATTCTTCAATCCTGGCGGATCGGTAAAGGATCGCATCGGCTTACCGATCATCGAACGGGCAGAGCGGGAAGGCAAGCTCAAACCGGGCGGGACGATCGTTGAGGGAACGAGCGGCAATACCGGCGTGGGGCTCGCGATCGCCGCAGCGCTGCGTGGATACAAGTGCATCTTCACGATGCCGGACAAGATGTCGCAGGAGAAAGTCCGCCTCCTCAAGGCATTCGGTGCCGAGGTGATCGTAACGCCAACGGCCGTTCCTCCGGATCACCCTGACAACTACGTCATGATGGCGAAACGCATTGCGGCGGAGACGCCCAACGCAATTCTCGCCGACCAGTTCTACAACGAAGCAAATCCCGACGCGCATTATGCGACGACGGGTCCGGAACTATGGCAGCAGACAGGTGGGAAGATCACGCACTTTGTCGGATCCGCGGGCACCGGCGGTACGCTCACAGGCGTCGGTCGATATCTCAAGGAGCGCAGCAAGAAGGTTCGCGTGATCGCCGGGGATCCGGTGGGCTCCATACTGGCCGAGTATTGGCGTACCAAGGGGAAAAACAAAATCGAGGGCACGCCATACAAAGTCGAAGGAATTGGGCAGGACAAACTTCCCGGAACGCTCGACATGAGCGTCATCGATGAGTACTACTCCGTGAGTGACAAGGAATCATTCGCGATGGCGCGACGGCTCACGCGCGAGGAAGGCCTATTCGTAGGCGGGTCGTCGGGCCTGATTACGTCGGTTGCGTTGAAGATTGCGCGCGAAATCGACGACCCCAATGCGATGGTCGTGACCATCCTCTGCGACACGGGTGAGCGTTACCTCTCCAAGCTTTACAGCGATGAGTGGATGCGTGAGAACCAGATGCTCGATGTTCCCAGGGTTGCGCTCCACAGCGTACTCGGCAGAAAAAACGGCGGCGCCCCAGCGGTAGTAAGTGTGGCGCCTGGCGCGACAGTGCGGCAAGCGATCGGTTTGATGAGTCTGCACGACGTGTCGCAGTTGCCTGTCATGGACGGCGCCAACTGCATCGGCTCGGTGAGCGACTGGTCGCTGTCGCAGAAGAGCCTGGAGAATCCGAAGCTTCTCGACACGACGGTGAGCGAGATCATGGATTCGCCGTTCCCGATGGTAGCGTCCGACCAGCCGGTCGACAGCGTGGTGAAGCTGTTGTCGAAAGCAAATCCCGCGGTGCTGGTCCAGGAGCACGGCGTCGTTCAGGGAATCGTTACGCGCTCAGACATGCTGCACTTCATGATGTCGCGTTAAACCAAGGAACTCCAATCGAATGAAGATTACAGTACTCATGGGGGGCACGTCCTCTGAGCGCAACGTGTCACTCGCGTCAGGAATCAGAATCGTCCAGGCGCTGCGCAGTCGCGGGCATGATGTGACAGCACTCGATCCAGCGCGTGGAGTGATAAGCGACGCCGAGGAGCGCGAGCTTAGCACCGGCAAGGTTGGAACGGAGCCGCCATCGCTGGACGCATTGTCCAAGTTTGCGGAAGGAACATTCCTGCCTAACCTGACGTCGATGAAGGAAGTTAAGGGCGCTGATGTCGCGTTCCTGGCACTGCACGGCGGGCAGGGAGAGGACGGAACTATCCAGGCGCTCCTCGACATGGCGCACGTGAAGTACACCGGTAGCGGACATCTTTCCAGCGCGTTGGCGATGGATAAGGATCTGTCGAAAAAACTCTTCCGAGCCGAAGACGTAAAGACGGCGGATTGGTTGATGGCTCCGGTTACCATCGAGCAGGTGGAGGGAATACTCGGGCTGCCAGTGGTCGTGAAGCCGTCCAAGCAGGGATCGACGGTCGGCCTGACGCTCGTGAAAAAGCGGGAAGATCTCGCGCCGGCCATCGAGGAGGCGAACAAGTACGACGATGAAGTGATGATCGAGCGATTCGTCCCAGGACGAGAGCTCACAGTCGGTGTACTGGGCGAGGTGGCACTTCCGGTCGGGGAGATACTTCCGAAGCATGAGATCTACGACTACGAGTGCAAATACACCGCGGGCATGGCGGTGGAAGAATTTCCTGCCAAGCTCTCCCGTGAAGCGACCGAAAAAGTGCAGCAGCAGGCACTTTCCGCTTTCAGGGCTCTAAAGCTTCGTGGGTACGCGCGCATAGATTTCAGGCTCACGGCGCAGGGCGAGTTCTACTGCCTCGAGGCAAACACGTTGCCTGGGATGACCGAGCTCAGTCTGATACCACAGGGCGCAGCGGCGATGGGAATCAACTTTCCCGAGCTGTGCGAGCGGATCGTGAGGCTCGCACTCGAATAGGCTCCGCACGAGGAACCCTTGGCGCCGCACTGGGTCTTAGGATGTAGGTCTCTTAGTCGCAGGTCTGGATGAGCGAGCTGTACGACACACCCGAATCACCGCGCATGACGCGCGCTGTTCAGTGGCTGCTGGGGCTGAACATAGGCATCTATTTCCTGCAGCTCACGCTGTTCGGGCAGGATGCATTGTACTCGGCGCTCGCACTCGACCCAGCGCGGTTCCCCGGATCATGGTGGACAGTTGCGACGTACATGTTCGTGCACGCGTGGCTCGCGCACCTCGCGTTCAACATGTTCACTCTGTGGATGTTCGGTCCGCGACTCGAGCATGAATGGGGTACACGAACTTTCGTCCAGTTCTATTTGTGGTGTGGGCTGGGCGGCGCCATTGCGCATCTGCTGTTCGCGCAGCATACGTCCGTCATTGGGGCATCGGGTGCCATAAGTGGCGTGCTCGTCGCGTATGCTCTGCGCTGGCCGGACGAGGAGGTCTACCTGTTCGGAGTCATTCCAATGAAGTCGCGTTGGCTGGTTGCGGCTATGTTGGCAATGAACATCGTCTTCGCGCTGTCGCCAAGCTCGCGGATCGACTGGACGGCTCACGTGGGTGGAATGGCATTTGGGTGGATTCTCCTCAAGCTGTACTCGGTGGGCGGCATCAATCGTGTCCGGGGATGGGTATCGGCGGCGCCCGACGAAGGCGAAGACATGCCGCGGGCCGTTCCGCGTAACAGGTCACCAATGCGCGATCGCGGCCATGGCGTAGACGAGGTCGTCGCGCGCAGTAATGCGGTCGTGGTTCGGAGGAGCAGGCCATTGCAGCACATTCCGAAACAGGAGACGCCCAAGGAGTATGCGGCGAGAGTGAACCGTGTGCTCGATAAAATCTCGCAGCAGGGAATGAACAGCCTGACTGGCGAGGAGCGGCGGCTACTCGAGGAGATGTCGCGAAAGCTGCGCGACGAGTAGGGAACCACCAAACAAACTACAAACTCACAACAGGTAGTTCTGAGTTTGTGCTTACGGATTGATCCGTGCCCTAGGCCTGTACATCGTTCGGGATGCCGCGGCCGGAGCTCCTCGAGACTTTCGACAACCCGTACAGCAACCGTGACTACGAGATCCACATGGATTGCTCGGAGTTCACCTCTCTGTGCCCACTCGGTGGCGTGGAAAGCGACGCGTCGGAGCTGGAGCTGCTGAAGGGAGGGGCACCTGACTTTGGGACGATCCGAATTACCTACATCCCGGCCGCCAAATGCATCGAGCTGAAGAGTCTGAAACTCTACCTCTGGAGCTTCAGAAACGATGGGATCTTTTATGAGCGCGCAGTCAATCGCATTCTCGATGATCTCGTTGCGAGCGCATCACCCAAGTGGATGCGGGTCGTTGGCGACTTTAATGTTCGCGGGGGCGTGAAGTCGGTGATCACGGCAGTTCACGGGAAATCATCAGCCGCCAAGTAGTTCCGAGAGGCCGTTGATTAGAGGCGCGGAGCGGTTTTAATTGTTCATTCCGGGCGCGAGCCCTGGTCAGGCTAGGTAGCTCAGTTGGTAGAGCAGCGGACTGAAAATCCGCGTGTCGGCGGTTCGATTCCGTCCCTAGCCATTGCGGGAGGCGGGAGGCGGGAGGCGGGAAGAAACTACTTCAGATACAAGCGAGCTCTGACCCGTGGAGCTCGCTTTTTATTTGCGACCAACGTGTCATCACTGCGGAGGGATCTGCCAGATCTCTACGAGGTTGCGGTCTACGAACGGCACGGCCACACGGTTCCGTTTGGTGTCGACTGCGATATCGGCGGGCGCGCCACCGGTACGGATGATTGGACGACCTGTTCCGCCGGCGAAGAGATGCAGACTCGAATCCTTTTGGCTTGCTACCAGTACACGGCCACCGGGTAGAATCTCCACTCCGTCGAATTTGCTGCCCCCGCTCTTGCCGATCACGCTCAGAGTCTTGGTGCCAGGAGTCCAGGCATTGATCACTGTGTCGCCACCGTACGGAACTACAATGAAGCGGCGGCCAGAAGCGTCCCATGTGATTCCGTTCGGACTTCCGAGAGCGGGACCGCTAAATGCAACGGATATCCGTCCGCCTGCAATTCGATAGATAAGATTGGTTCCCGTATCCGTTACGTAGAGTGCGTCAGGCGCTGCGGCGATGTCGTTGAGGAAACCAAGCTTCAACGTCGAGAAATCGACCGTCGCGAGAGGCGCACCGGTCCGACGATTGAAACCGCGCACGGCATCTGCATCGACGACCCAAAGCGTATCGCCGACTATGGTCATGCCTCGGGGTGAATGCAGTGTCGCGCCGCCCGAACCGCCGGCAATGAATCGCAGCTGTCGTACGGCGCCCTCAGGAGTCATTCGAGAGATGAACGCGTTGTTGTCCTTCGCCTCAACGTCGCCGGGCCCCCAGTTACTGACGAAGTAGACGTCCTGATCGGGATCGTACCTCACTGCCTCAGGCTGGGAGAAACCACCAGGTGAGGCGATCGGCCGTGCGGGGCCAGATTGCGCGCGCGTTGTAGTGTCCGGTGCGGCGTCGTTCGATCTGGGACTCGAGCAACCGACGGAAACAGCGACTGCAACTGTGACGGTACGCCTTGCGATTCGCGATAGAACTATCATGTGCCTCCAAGTGTCGTCGCCAGACCACTCACCAACGTTGCTTCGCGTTCTACAGCAGCGGCCGCGCGCGCAATCTCGCGATCAGCATCCTGCCACTGTCCCTGCTCGATTGCCTCGCGGACACCAGGTATCGTCTTCACGCCATAGCCAGTATAGAACCCGGGTGCGTAAAGCATATGAACGTACCACGATCGATTTTTCAGACCTTCACTAGATGTGAGGGCGCGCTCTGCCTGGATCAGGCGCTCATTCACTGTCTTTGCGATGTTGCTTCGACCTTCGGCCACGGCGCGACTATATGCCTTGTCGTAACGGGAGGCGGCGTGATCGAGCGAATCCAGCGCATTCAGCAGCGGTGCGAAATTCAATTGTGGCGCTGGTTGCTGACGTTGTGGTGCCGTGACGGGGTCGCGCGGGTCACTCGTGAGCTTGAACAGACCTTCCTCAATCTGTCGATTGCGCTCCGCGATCTGCTCGGCGCGCCGGTCGCGCAGGGTTTGTAATTCCTTCACGTAACCCTGGACTGTCTCAGCGAGGTTCGTGAACGCGAACGGTAGAAGATCCGCGTTCGCCAGGCGAAGCACGGCGATCCCAGCGGCCTGCGCGAGCGCACGTTCGTAAACGAACGCGGTGTCGCTGAAATGGGTAAACCAATAGAAGTCGTCGTAGATCGAGTGGTAAATGCCGCCGTCATCCTCGCCGCCATAGCCAAGATTGAGCGAGGCGATACCCAGATGATCGATGAAAGGGGAGTAATCGGAGCCGGAGCCGAGCGCGCCGATATGGAGATCGTCGCGATCTCTAATCTCACTTCGGGATTCTGAGGTTGCATTCAGTAGTCTCGACGCCTGTACTCGCTTCCAGGAGCTCACGCCCGACTCAGGATCTTCGACGTCCATCGCCACGCCGTTAATGAACTTTTCGAGCGAGTGGGAGCCGGACATGCCAAGGTAGCCGCGGCCGTTGGTGTCGCTATTCAAGTACGCAACTGCGTGCGCCTTGAGCTCGTCAGCGTGTGCTTCGACCCACTCAGTTGAACCCAAAAGTCCGGGTTCTTCGCCATCCCAGGCGGCATAGATGATGGTCCGTTTCGGCCGCCAGCCCTGCTTGTACAACGCGCCGAGCGCTCGTGCCTCCTCGAGCTCGGCGACAAGGCCCGAGATCGGATCCTCTGCGCCGTTGACCCACGCATCGTGATGGTTTCCGCGAATGACCCACTGATCTGCCTCGGTCGTACCGGGGAGCTTTGCGATCACGTCGTAGAGGGTCTTCAGGCTCCAGTCAGATCTGACCCGCATGTGAACTTTCGCCGGGCCAGCGCCCAACCGGTAAGTGATCGGCAATCCGCCACGCCAGGATGCCGGAGCGAGTGGGCCGCCAAGTGCAGCGAGGAGCGGCTGCGCATCACCGTACGAGATGGGCAGCACCGGTATCTTCGTAATGGTGGGTGCCTGTGCAACGGTCAGGCGCTTCGCGTTTTTTGTTGCACCGACACCAGGCGTCAGCGGGTCACCGGGATAGACAGGCATGTCGGCGACGGATCCACGCTGCACTCCCTGTGCTGGCCGCATCGGACCATTCGGAAAGACATCCCCACCAGCGTAGCCATCGTCACGCGGATCTGAATAAATCAGGCAGCCGATCGCGCCATGCTCGGCAGCAACCTTCGGCTTGATGCCACGCCACGATCCACCGTATTTGGCGATCACGATTGCGCCTTTCACAGAAATGCCACGTTGTTCGAGCTCCTCGTAGTCCGCAGGAACTCCATAGTTGACGAAGACCAGAGGGCCGGTCACATCGCCATCGACGGAATAGGCGTTGTACGACGGTAGCTGTTCGGCCTGCTGATTCGATGTCGGGTCAGCTGGGATCGGCGTTTCCTGCAGTGATGCTTTAAAGGTCGTCGGGGCGACGAGCTCGACGACTCTTTCCACCGGTGTTGGAAAGAGAACATCGAAGTTCTCGATATGTGCATCCCAGCCGTACGACTTGAACTGGCCGAGAATCCATTCGGCATTCTCTTTGTCGTAGGGCGAGCCGACGTGGTGAGGGCGCGCGCTAAGCCGCTGCATGGCGTCTCTCATTCGGGCAGGCTCGGGCATCGCCTTGAATCGTGTCTCGAGATCGAGCTCTCGCTGAACAGATTGCGGGAAGAAGCCTCGTAACGGTGTATCGGCTGGTCCAGCGACGAGCGTGAGACCGGTTGCGGACAGAAGAATCGAGGACAAGAACGTGCGCATCAAATCTCTCCAAGGGTGACGGCGACAAGATCGCTCGTGGATTCGCACTTCGGTAGGTTTTACACTCTGCGTTCACCCAGCTCAAGCATACGCTCACGCCATCGATTGTTGCGCTTGCCGAGTGATTGTCGCTGGTACCACTGACACAGCCGTACTTTAGTGCCCCGCCAACTTCGTTACATCGGAGCGTCAATGCGTCGAAGTCTGTTCAGTCGAAGTCTGATTTCAGTAGCTGCTCTACTTGCCGTCCATGGCAGAGCGGAAGCACAGTGCAAGGTCAAGAGCTCGAGCAACGAAGGGAAGCTGCTCGCGTTTTATACCGCTCCGATCGTGTTCTCGATGGCTGCCGCGCCGGAGGAACTCCCGCCAGCCAGCATCAGGATTGGTGCGGAAGTCGAATACCTCCCCAAACCCGATCGGTCGATCGAACAAACGGGAGCCTGTTTCACTCAGAAGAGCGAACATACTTCGCTTTCACCGGTTTTCGGACGACCGAGGATCACTGTCGGCGGTCCGTTCGGCCTCGCACTCGAGGCTGCGTACCTACCTCCGGTGACTATCGCGAGAGCTACTCCAAATCTTTTCAGCTTCGCTGTGTCGCAGGCGCACCATTTCGCTTTTGGTCCCGCCAAGGGCACAACGCTCATGCTTCGCATCCATGGCACGTTCGGGAACGTCAAGGGAGCAATCACCTGCCCAAAGTCTCAGCTTCAGCAGACATCGCCGTCGAGTCCATGCTACGGCACGGCTCCGTCGAAGGACACTTTTCATCCTGACATGTTCGGCGGTGAAATAGCTGCTGGATTCGCGCCGGGAGATCGCGGTATCTCGTTCTACGGCGGGACGGGTGCCAACAGGATAGACCCGCATTTCCAGGTTGGTTTTACAGACGCCAATGGGAACGTCGACGTGACGCAGGTTCAACTCGACAAGCCGGTTGTCCGCGCCGCGGTTTTCGGCGGGATTACCGCCGTCCTGCGCCAGATCCTGGATGTAGGAGCCCAGGTATACTCGGTGCCGGCGGACGCTACGCTCTTCAGGTTGATGGGGGGAATCCGGATCCGTTAGGCGGGAGGCGGGAGGCGGGAAGCAACCGCAACTCCAGTGGCGTCCGACGTTCTGGAGGCTAGCAGCCAATAGCTACCCAGCTAGGGCTAGCGGCTCGTTCAGTTGCACTTGATCTAAGTCTTTTGTCCCGCTCCCGAGGCATAGTTTCTGTACCTCTCAGCGTCCTACACCTGAAGGAGGAACGAAATGCCGGACACGAATGGGAAGCACCAAAACAAAGCGACAACGACGGAACAGGAAAACCGCAGCGACGACGAGCAGATGCACGAAGCAGAGAAGCGGGAACTGAAACAGAGCACCAAGAACGCGAGTCAAATCCCGAGGGCGACGGAGAAAGGGCCGCGGAAGGCGCCAACTTCTCCGCCCAAAACCAACGACGTGTAGCTGACTCAGGCGTCCAGAACTTTTGCGAACGTAGCGGGGTCCGTGGGCAGTGTGAACGATCTCGTTCCGTGGCGTGCGGCAACTTCCTGCATCTCGGTCTGCATCCGATAGGGGCTAAAGAGGATCGGCACCGCTCCCGCGCGCCTGATAGTGTCAAAGAGGCCCTCGCCACAATCCGGGTGGTCGCAGTCGAGTACGACAGCCGTTGGGATGAAGCGCGCGATCGCTCCGGCGATGGATTCCCCAACTTCGGGAAACCTCGGTTGCAGACCACAGAGCTCCACCATCAAACCCAGCAACGCGGCGACCACCTCTTCGCGCGCTATAATCAACACATTACTCAACGTTGCCCACCGGTTAGAACGCGACCACTCGGCAACTTGTGGACCTGCGAAGTTCTCTAGCGCAGGAGCGGACCGTCCTAGATATTCCAGGAACAAATGTCCACTCCTCTCGGTCAGAGAGGTGCAAAACCTAATCGCAACGGTACGCGTGAGCTCACTGTCAGAAAGCACGATGAAGGAGTTGCGAACAGCACTCACCGAGCAGTTGAAGCGATCAGGCGGCCCGACCGAAGAGTTAAGAGACCTTTTGAAGAAAGTCGCTCACGAGGCACGCGAGAAGAACATTCGACCCGAGGAGCTGATAGTCATTTTCAAGCAGCTTTGGAACTCTCTCGCCGAATCGTTGCGTCCGCAGAACGCCGATCAGCACGAGCGCATTCGCGAGCGACTGGTCACCCTCTGCATCCAGGCGTATTACGCCGAGTAGGTAGAACGGGATATCTTGCGGGCGTGCCCCATTTGAGAGCGGCACATCTTTGGCGCTGAGTTCGTGACGTGGCAACAGCTATCCCGCCCAAGGCTCCACCAACAATTCTAGGTCGACTGTTCCGCCGTTCGCGAAACGGAGCGGGCGAGGAGCTAGTCGGTCCGATCCGCGGCGAAGTGCTTGGCCTCGAGCGGCTCGGCGAAAGAGCGCGCGCTGTCGCGCGTGGACACCATCTCCTTCCCGCTCGCAAACAGCGGGGCACGGGACCGCTACTGCAGCGTCTCGAGGACACGAGGGCGGTGCTCGACCGCGTCTATCACGAGTTGAATAGCGGAGCCGAGCGCGGCCTGGACATCAGCCCGGCCGGTGACTGGCTCCTGGACAACTTCTACATCGTTCAGGAGCACATCAGGGAGATCCGGACAAATCTTCCGAAGGGCTATTACGAGGAGCTCCCCAAGCTCGCGACCGGACCACTGACCGGATACCCGCGAGCGTACGAAGTGGCAATCGAGCTCATCGCCCATACCGAAGGCCACCTCGATCTCGACAACATCACGCTCTTTGTGCGTGAGTACCAGACCGTCACGCCTCTTCGCATGGGCGAGCTGTGGACGATTCCCACAATGCTGCGGCTCGGTTTGGTGGAGAACATCAGACGGATGTCGCTGCGGGTCGCGGCCCGCCTGAACGAGGTAGAATCTGCCGACCGATCCGCGGCAGCCCTGCGACAGGCCAGCGAAGAATCTCCACAGGCGCTCGCGACCGCGCTCGCCGCCTTCGTCGACGATCATCCGCCTTTCACGCCCACGTGGGTCGCACGCTTCCTTCAGCAGGTTCGGTCGTACCAGACGAATTTCACACCGCTGATCTGGTTGGAGCAGTGGATTGCCGAAGATGGACCGAGCGCCGAGGAAGCCGCGGTGCGCTCCAACCGGCGTGTGGCGCTGACTCAGGTCACGGTCGCGAACAGCATCACGAGCCTTCGCACGATCTCTCGCCTCGACTGGAAGGATTTTGTCGAGTCCCAGAGTGCCACCGAGAAACTTCTTCGGCAGGATCCCAGCGGTCACTACTCGTCGATGACGTTCGGAACCCGCGATCACTACCGACATGTCGTCGAGCACATCGCGAAGCGGGTAAAGCGCGCGGAGGAAGAGATCGCGGCCGAGGTCGTTGCGCTGGCCAAACTTGCCGACCCTTCGGATGTGCGGCATTCGCACGTCGGTTATTTCCTTGTGGACAGCGGGCGACGCGTCCTCGAAGAGAAAGTCGCATACACGCCCCCACCCGGAGAGTGGTTACACCGTTGGACGCAGCGCCATCCGAACACGCTCTACTTTGGTGGGATAACGCTCTTCACCGTTCTAGCGCTCGCGGCGATTCTCAGAGTCGTTGCCGGCGCACCGGCCTCGATACAACTAATCATCACGCTTCTGGCGCTCATTCCAGCGACCGAGATCGGGATAAGCGTCATCAATCAACTGATCACGCTGCTGATGCCGCCGCGAGTTCTGCCCAAGCTCGAGCTGAGGGAAGACGGAATCCCGGAAGAGCATATGACGGCCGTGGTTGTGCCGACGCTGCTGGGGAGTGTGCACGCTGTCGAGGAAGCGTTGGAGCACATCGAAGTGCAGTACCTGGCCAACCGTGATCCGAATCTACAGTTCGCGGTCCTCAGTGATTTCACCGACTCGCCCACTGAACATCGTGCGGGCGACGACGAGATTCTGACCGCGGCAACTACCGGCATCAAAGCGCTGAATGCGAAATACAGGGACGCCGGCGAGGATGTCTTCTTTCTTTTCCACCGTCCGCGCCTGTGGAACCCGAAGCAGAACGTCTGGATGGGCTGGGAGAGGAAGCGTGGGAAGCTTGCCCAGTTCAACAAGTTCCTGCGTGGCGACGCCAGCGATGCGTTCAACACCATCGTGGGCGACACAAGCCGACTCAAATTCGTGCGCTACGTCATCACGCTCGATTCAGACACGGTGTTGCCGCGTGATGCGGCGCAACTGCTGGTCGGCACGATCGCACATCCGCTGAATCGCGCGCACTACGATCCAGGAATCGGTCGCGTCACTGAAGGCTATGGGATAGTTCAGCCGCGGGTAGGAGTCTCTCTCACCAGTGCGCATCGCTCCTATTTCGCCTCGATCCATTCCGGGCACCCGGGCGTCGATCCATACACAACCGCTGTCTCCGATGTCTATCAGGATCTTTACGGCGAGGGAAGCTTCACCGGCAAAGGGATTTACGATGTCGACGCGTTCGAAGAGGCGACGCACGGGAGATTCCCTGAGAACACGCTGCTAAGCCACGATCTAATCGAAGGAAACTGGACGCGCGCGGGATTAGCGACCGACATCGAGGTGTACGACGACTACCCGGCGCGCTATCTGACTTTCACGCGCCGAAAGCATCGCTGGATTCGTGGCGACTGGCAGCTCATTGGCTGGCTGAAGGGCAGAGTGCCGGGTCCGGACGGACCGATGCAAAACCGTCTCTCAGTGATCTCGCGGTGGAAGATCTTCGATAACCTGCGTCGCAGCGTCGTCGAGATCTCACACTTGGCGATGCTGGTGGTCGGATGGTTTCTCGTTCGTGGGTCGGTTGTCGAGTGGACGGTAGTCGTGCTCGTTGCGATCGCGTTTCCGTGGCTGTTCTCACTGGCGACCTCATTGTTGCGGCCGCCGCGCGATCAATCGTGGCTTGCGTACTATCTTGCCGTGGGGCGGGACGCGATCACCAACGCGCAGCAGTTCACGCTGGCCGTGGTTTTCCTGCCCCACCAGGCGGTCGTATCCGCCGATGCGATCGTCAGGACGCTCTACAGACTGCTCGTCAGCCATCGAAATCTTCTCGAATGGCAGACGGCGTCGCAGGTCGAGCGCGCGCTCGGCATCGGGTCACAACTGGAACATTGGCGCAAGATGTGGCCGGTTACGGCCCTGTGCTTGTCGCTGGGCGCGCTGATCGGTCTGCGCGTGACGATGATCGGAGGCCTCAGCACAGACCAGCGATTTCTGTTCGTAATGGGAACCTTGCCCATTTTGCTCATCTGGCTAGCCAGCCCGAGCATCGCGTTCGCTCTGAGCCGTCCCGCCATCCTCGGCGAGGTCCATCTGACGGAGAGCGAGCGCCAGGCCGCGCTCCGCTACGCAAAGCTTCACTGGATGTACTTCGAGAGATTCGTGAGTGAGGACACCCAGTGGCTTGCGCCTGACAACTTCCAGGAAGATCCGGAGCCGGTCATAGCGCTTCGCACTTCACCTACCAACATCGGGTTACAGCTTCTCTCGACGGTTAGCGCGGTGGACCTGGGGTTCATCACGCAATCGGACATGATCGATCGCGTAGAAAAAGTTTTTCGATCGCTCGAGCGAATGCGTCGCTTTCATGGCCACTTCTTCAACTGGTATGACCTGAACGAGCTGCGAGTTCTCGAGCCAGGCTACATCTCCACGGTCGACAGCGGAAACTTTGCCGGCCATTTGATCGCGCTCAAACAGGCTTGCTACGAGATGATGAAGCGCGAATCGTGTCCAGCAGAAGATGCAAAGCGGCTGCACGCAATTGCCGAACGCGCGCATGCGTATGCGATGGAAATGGATTTTCGCTTTCTCTACGACCATAAGCGGAAGCTTTTCACCATCGGCTACCACATCGGCAGCAACAAGGTCGACAATTCGTACTACGATCTCCTCGCGTCCGAATCGCGCCTTGCCTCATTCATGGCTGTCGCGAAAGACGACGTTTCCGTCGATCACTGGTTCAGGCTCGGCCGATCGTTGACAGCAACGGCGGGCACGAGGACTCTGTTGTCGTGGAGCGGCAGCATGTTCGAGTACCTGATGCCGGCGCTGGTTGTGCAGACTTTCCCTTTCACGCTCCTAGACCAGACCCACAAGGGAAGCGTCAAACGTCAGATCGCTTATGGCGCCGAGCGCGGAGTCCCGTGGGGCGTGTCAGAGTCGGCGTATGCGGTGCGCGACAGATCACACACGTACCAGTACCGTGCGTTCGGCGTCCCGGATCTCGCTCTCAAGCGCGGATTGAGCAAGGAACTCGTCGTCGCTCCGTATGCAACGATCCTGGCGATGCTCGTCGAGCCCCATCAGGCGCTCAAGAACCTCACCGCTCTCGAAGCGGAAGGTGCGCTTGGACCATACGGGTTTCGCGATGCCCTCGACTACACCCGTCCGTCGCCGGGATCGAGGAAGACGCTCGTCTGCACGTTCATGGCGCACCACATCGGCATGAGCATCGTCGCGCTCAACAACGCGCTCAATCGCCAGATCTGGCCGCGACGCTTCCACATGGATCCACTGGTCCGCTCGGCGGAGCTCGTTCTTCAGGAGCGGATTCCGCGCCGCCTCACCGTGCAGGACGTTCATGGCGCAGACGTAGCGCGCGTACCGACCGAAATGGAGAAGCCAGCGGTACGCGAGATCGAGACGCCGCACACGCCACAGCCGGTCGTCGGCATTCTCGGCAACGTACCATATACGACTCTCATCACGAACGCGGGCGGCGGGTTCAGTCGGTATGGCAATGTCGCGATTACGCGATGGCGTCACGACAGCACGCGCGACAATCACGGACAGTGGTGCTACATCAAGGATCTGAGCACCGGTCACGTGTGGTCGACGGCGCACCAGCCGACGGGAACCGAGCCGCAGTGGTACCGTGTTCTTTTCGCGAGCGATCGCATCACCTTTATTCGCCGCGATGGCGATGTCGATACGATCACGGAGATTGCGGTTGCGTCAGACGACGCTGCGGAAGTTCGCCGCGTGATGCTCACCAACCGATCATTGCAGGCAAAAGAGATCGAGCTCACGAGTTATTCAGAGGTAGTGCTCGGTCCTTCTGATGCCGACCGCGCCCATCCGGCGTTTGGAAATCTGTTCGTGCAGACGGAGTTCCTCGAGACGAAAGCAGCGCTTCTCGCTACGCGCCGCCCGCGCTCGGCGACAGAGGCGACCATCTGGTGCGCCCACGTGGTTGCGTGCGGCCAGGAAATCGTTGGCAACGTCACTTGCGAAACCGACCGCGCAAAATTCGTGGGGCGGGGACGATCGGTTAGAAACGCAGAAGCGCTCGATGAAGGTGCGACCCTGAGCGGAACGGTCGGCGCGGTTTTGGATCCGATCCTCTCCCTGCGCGTAAAGATACGCATACCACCCGGCGCATCAGCGCACGTGGCGTTCACCACTTTCGTGACGGACCAGAGAGAGCGCGCCATCGAACTGGCGGATTTGTACCACGATCCTTACAGCGCGCGCCGTGCTCTCGACCTGTCGTGGGCGCAGGCGCAGGCCGAATTACGCGACCTGGGCATCGCACCAGCCGATGCGGCGCTGTATCAGGATCTCGCCGGCCACCTAATGTTCCCGCATCCGGGATTTCGTCCGCCACAAAGCGCGGTCGAGCAGAACCGACTTGGACAGGAAGCACTCTGGGCACTCGGCATCTCTGGCGATTGGCCCATCCTCCTCGCGACCATCGACAGTCAAGTCGGCATGCCGAGCGTGCGCCAGTTGCTGCGTACGCACCACTACTGGCGCCTGAAGGGAATCACCTGCGACCTCGTGATTCTCAATACGCATCCATTCAGCTACATGCAGCAGGTAAGCGACGAGCTGCTCGCGACCGCGATGGCGTCGAGTGAGGCCGGACTACTCGACCGCCCGGGCGGCGTGTTCATTCGGCGCTCCGATCTCCTTAAACCGGAGGAGGTCACGCTGCTCAAGGCGATGGCGAGGGTCCAGATAAACTGCGACGGTTTGGGACTTGGGAATTTCCTCGAGTTCCCCGGCGTAGAGGATCGCTATCCGCCCAAGCTCGAGATCATGAACCGCGACATCGTCCCGCTTGGTACGATGCCGATTCATCGCGAGACGGCGGATCCAGGCACGGGACTCCAGTGCTTCAATGGGATGGGCGGGTTCAACGGCGCTGGTGAGTACGAGATCCACCTGACAGGCAGTGATCTGCCACCGGCGCCATGGATCAACGTCGTCGGGAATCCGAACGGCGGGTTCATCGTGAGCGAAGGTGGAAGCGGCACGACATGGAGCGGCAACAGCTTCTTCTATCGCATCACTCCGTGGCACAACGATCCCGTTCGTGATCCGTCGAGCGACTGCGTCTTCTTGCGTGACGATGAGAACGGTGACCTGTGGACCCCCACTCCGTTACCGATCCACGAGCCTACTCCATATCGCGTTCGGCACGGCGCAAGCTACTCCGTCTTCGATCATGCGCATGATGGGCTTGCCAGCTCGCTGCGACTCGGTGTCGACCAGAACGATCCGGTGAGGGTCAGCATACTGACGCTACGCAACGATGGACGCACGCGTAGAAAGCTGACAATTACGTGGTATCTGGAATGGGTACTCGGCGTGAGTCGAGAGGTGACGCAGCACCAAATACGCACGAGCTTCGACGAGGCGACCCAGTCGATGTTCGCGCGCAACTACTTCGATGCGCAGTTCGCGAATACCGTTGCCTTCGCCTCCATCAGCGAACGCGTCGCGTACTATACCGCTGATCGCCGCGAATTCCTTGGCAGAAACGGGACGATCTCGAGCCCGGCGGCGCTCGAGCGCGCCGGACTGTCGGGAGCGATTGGAGCCACGATTGACCCCTGTTGCGCGCTTCAGGCGACCGTAACGCTCGGACCGGGCGAGTCACGCGACATCGTGATGCTCCTTGGCGCAGCTGAAGGCGAGGATGCGGTTCGCGAGCTGATCGCGCGGCATCGACCAGCGGCAGATGCACAGCGGACAATCGACTCCAACGCGAAGCGATGGGAAGAGATACTCGGCACCATCAAGGTGAAAACGCCGGAGCCCACATTCGACCTGATGCTGAACCGTTGGTCTCTGTACCAGGCGCTGTCGTGCCGCATGTGGGCTCGCTCGGCGCTTTACCAATCGAGTGGCGCATTCGGGTTCCGCGATCAACTGCAGGATGTGATGGCGTTTGTGTACGCGGACGCAGCTATTGCGAGAGAGCACATCATTCGAGCGGCGTCTCGGCAATTCGTCGAGGGCGATGTCCAGCACTGGTGGCATCCGCAGAGCGGCAAGGGCGTGCGAACGCGCTTCGCGGACGATCTCGTCTGGCTTCCGTATGTAATCGATCACTATGTGAATGTCGCGTGCGACCGTGGCATCTTCGATGTCGAGGTTCCGTATCTGACGATGCGGGAGCTGAACCCGGATGAGCACGAGATCTACGACCTTCCAAAGATCTCCGATCAGATGGGTTCGATCTACGATCACTGCGTTCGTGCGCTGAGAAGAGCGAGCACGCGTGGCGCGCACGGTCTGCCGCTTATCGGCAGCGGCGACTGGAATGATGGGATGAACCGCGTCGGCATCGAAGGCAAAGGCGAGAGTGTGTGGCTCGCGTGGTTTCTGATCACGACGCTCCGCAAGTTTGCGGACCACGCGGATAAACGCGGCGACGCTCAAGTACGCGACGAGATGCTGGCAAAGGCGGACGAGTACGCTGAGGCAGTCGAGCGATCGGCGTGGGATGGAGAGTGGTATCGGCGAGCGTACTTCGACGACGGCTCTCCTCTCGGATCACGGACGAGCGATGAATGCAAAATCGACTCGATCGCTCAGAGCTGGAGCATCATTTCAGGCGCTGGCCGACCGGATCGAACGAAAGTGGCGATGCAGTCGCTCAACAAATATCTCGTGCGCGAAGACGCGCGGCTCATCATGCTGCTCACTCCGCCGTTCGACAAAACCACGCACGATCCCGGCTACATTCAGGGATATTTGCCCGGCGTGCGCGAGAACGGCGCGCAATACACCCACGCCGCACTTTGGGTCGTACTAGCAACGGCGTTACAGGGTGATGGCGCGCGGGCGTTCGAGCTATTTCAGATGCTCAATCCAATCACGCATGCGGATACGCCGGAGGGCGTCGACGTCTACAAGGTCGAGCCGTATGTGATTGCTGCCGACGTCTATACGGCTAAAGGTCACCTGGGACGCGGCGGCTGGACGTGGTATACCGGCTCGGCAAGTTGGATGTATCGCGTCGCGCTCGAGGGAATTCTCGGATTCCAGCAACGCGGCGAGGAGCTGCTCATCAAGCCGTGCATTCCCGAGAGCTGGAAGGAGTTCACGATCGAGTATCGTTTCCGGTCTTCCACGTACGCCATTACCGTGGAGAATCCGGATGGGATACAGTGTGGCGCCGTCGAGCTAACGGTCGACGGAAGATCGGTAGACAATGCGATCCCGCTGATCGATGATGGCAAGCAGCATCGTGTTACCGCTTCGCTGCGTCCGGCTCCTTCTTCTTCTGTTCAGGAAAAGCCGGAGAAAGCCCGACTATAGCCGGACCATTCACGACGTTGCCATACGGGTCGAACCGTGATCCATGGCAGGGGCAGTCCCAGGTTTTTTCGGTGTCGTTCCAGTGCACGATACAATAGAGATGGGTGCAGACTGCCGAGTGCTGGTGTATTCCGCCGCGCTCGTCCCGGTAGACGGCGATTTTTCCGCGGCCGCGGCCGATGATGGCACCTTCACCTGGTTTGATGGTCTCGATCTCGTCGACATCGCCGCTCGTAAACCAGTCCTTGTACTGCTCCGCGACGTTGACGTTCTCCTTCACGTATTCGCGGGTCGCTTTGAGCTTCACGCGACCGGGATCGTAGAGTTTGGCCCATTGGTGCTTTCGACCCTGTACCAGCTCGTTGAGGATGATGCCGGCAATCGTGCCGTGCGTCATGCCATTTCCTGAATCACCTGTAGCTACCCAGATGTGCTGATCGCCGCCGGGATTTTTCCCAATGTAGGCCATGTAGTCGACCGGCTCCATGATCTGGCCGGACCACCGATACTCGACTCGTTCGAGCATGGGAAACCGCTCGCGCGTCCACTGTTCCAGGCGCACGAACCTCTCTTCGGTGTCGACAGCCTGTCCCGTTTTGTGGTCCTCGCCGCCGACGATGAGGATCTCGTAGTCGAGCTCTCGGCCTGATTTGTCTTCGGCTGGCTGAAGGCGGATGTAATGGTAAGGATCGGGAGTGTCCCAATAGAGGCCGTGGGGGATGGAACCCTTCGGGACGCGTCCCGCGATGACGTACGTCCGATAGGCGGCTTGCTTGCTGTGGATGATGAGCCAGTCATTCACAGGAGTGTTGGTGCAGACGACGACGTTGTCGGCGCTGATCACGTGTCCGTCTTTGGTGGTGACGCGAGCGGGCTCACCGTCCTCGATTTTTTCGGCGTGCACGCCAGTGTAGATCTTACCGCCATCGCGAAGAATAGCGCGGGCGAGGCCTTTCAAATATTTGAGCGGATGGAAAGTCGCCTGGCGAGGAAACAGAAGCGCAGGTCCGCTATCCCAGAAGCTGAACGGAATGCGGTCGACGAGCTGTGTGTCGTTAATGCCGGCGCGGTGGGTGGCTTCCAGCTCGCGCTCCAGCTCCTTGCGCGTGCTATCGCCACCCAGAAAGAGATAGCCATCGAGGCGCTCGAAATCGCAGTCGATGTCCTCCATCGACGCAATACTTTCGACGCGATGGATTGCCGACATGTGGCTTTCGGCCGCGATGCGCGCTCCTTCCTCGCCGTGGATTTTTTCGATTTCGTAATAACGGTCGTCGAGCGCGGCAGTGAGATGAGCAGTAGTGCGGCTGGTTTCTCCGCCACCGATGGGACCATCATCGATCACCACGACTGCACGTCCGGCGCGCGCGAGGAGGTACGCCGTGGTCATTCCGGCAATGCCCGCTCCGACTACGCACACGTTCGACCGCAGATCCTGAGTAAGCGCTTGAAATTGTGGGACTTCGGTGGTTGCCATCCACACCGAGGTGGTGTGACCGGAATCGCTTTGCATAGATGATTCTCTTGCGATGTTGGTGCAAGTTCTGCTGCTTCGAGCGAGCGCAATGGCGCATACGACATGCCATGTGGTACGCTAGAAATACTCCGTCATTCCGTAGCGGCACATCGAGAGGGCAGGATGAGTAAACATTCCAACCATACATGGATCGTCGATGTGATCGAAGAAGGATCAGCGTCGATCGAAGTTGACGGACGCACAGTCACACCCATTCCCGTGTGGATGTTGCCAGAGGGTGTGAAAGAAGGTGACGTGCTGGCAGTGACGCACGATCGCGGGCGAGGGAAGTCAGTTCTCGCGATCGAAACCGATCCCGAAGCGAAGCGGGAAGCGCTTAAGCGTTCAGCGAAACAAGTATCGAGAAAGTCGAAGGGGGATCGGGGTGGGGATGTGCAGTTGTAGGGAAGGGGGATGGGGGAAGGGGGAAGCGAGAAGAAGGAACTCTATCCACCCGACACATTCGAGCTGCAATCCAGTTGTCGCGATCTGCGATCGCTCGGCCCGTTCAGATTTGAGCTGCCGCGGTCCGGAGTGATTGTGAATCCGCTGCCTGGAGTTCCGGGCGTGCGAATCGTGATCGTTCCGTTCCGGTCAGTACGATACCATGGCGTTCCCGCGCGTCTGTAAATCGCCTTTGCCTGGGTGTGCATATGGCCGTACTCGTTGCGCGCGCCGACT
>JBJMOA010000134.1:0-7121 GCA_045803975.1 Gemmatimonadaceae bacterium | reverse complement strand
GCGAGCGCGAAGCGCGATTCCTTGATCAATAGAAACGCTGCGTAGAGCAACAGCCCGGCTCCGCAGAGTCCAAGCACGATGGGGATCAACGTGAACTTGGAGCTCGTTATCGCCACGAGTCCGATCGTGACGCTTGTCCCGACGAAAAAGGCCAGCGCCGCGTAGAGCCGCGACAATGCGCGCTGCAACAGCCGCGAGCGCGTCGTGACAAAATCCAGCTGCGTGAACAGCATCCGCCGTTCCTCTTCCCTCGACTGGGTCCGCTGATCGTCGGCGCGCGGGATCAGTGCACTCGACACTTCGCGAGTACGCGTCACGGCTTTGCTCAATCGGTCCGATGTCGCGAGGATGAGGGATCCGCACGCCGAGATGAGCACTGCCGGTGTGATCATCGCGGAAAGGACTGAGATCGCGCTGGGGAAGTCGCCCATTGCCGAAACCTACTACGAATGGAGCACCAAATAGGGATTCTCTATCCGTGGCGACACTCAGGCTTGCGTTCTTGCCGTCCAATTGCTCCCTTTTAGCACCCACTCTGAGAGCAGACTCATGGACGATAAGAAGCTCCGGGCGCTTGCCAAGAAAAACGCTGCCAAGGCGGCGAAATCGAGCGGCCGGAAGGGATTTGGCAAGAAATACGACAAGAACCTCCCCGACTTGCCCACCGACGAGGCGACGCTCAAGGAGCGTCAAGAGCACGAGCGCTTCTTCAAGGAGATGCGGAAACGGGAGTTCTAGCCACGTTAGTCTCCGGATACCCGTAGAATTGTTTCGGATCGTTCAACCGGAAATCCCGAACAGGAGAATTGAATGATTGTTTCGCGGATCGTCGTCTGCGCGACGCTCGGTATTGTGTCGGCACGTTTGGATGCCCAAAGTCAGCCAACCCCAACCGGGGCGCCGGCGCCGGCTGCCCAGCCGGCCCAGGCGCCAAGAATTCCTCGCGCCGCGGCGAGCACACGCGCGTCGGTGGCGGTAATGATCGACAGCAGGTTCGACGCACGCGAAGGGGGCTGGTTCGGTGCGCTCAATCTGGCCGGACCGGCGAAAATTTCGATCGACTACGGCCAACCCCACGTGCGCGGCCGGACTGTAATCGGGATGCCTGGAGTCGTGCCGTGGGACAGCGTGTGGCGCGCCGGTGCCAACATGGCGACGCAGCTCACCGCCGAAGTCGACATGACCATCGGGAACACTTTTATTCCGCGCGGCGTTTACACGCTCTTCGCTCTACCCTCACGTACCGGCTGGAAACTGATTGTCAGCAGGGAGACGATGCAGTGGGGAACGGACTACGATCCCTCCAAGGACTTCGCGCGGATCGACCTCCGTCAACGCACCTTGGCTGAGCCAGTCGAGAGCCTGACTTTCTGGTTGATACCGACGCCCGAGAATCCGCCGTCGACGAAGTTTCCGCACGGCGTTCTCAAATTTGCGTGGGGAAATACCGAGCTGTCGGCGGACTGGCGCGTCGGACGCTAGGAGCGAGCCTCCAGGCGCGCGTCGAATTCGGCGCGCGCCTTTTTTGTCGCCCTGATGCCAAGACGGGTGGGATCCGAAACGGGAATATAGGTCAGCTCGATACCCGACGCCGCGCGCTGAAGAAGCATTCCGCCGCGGGCCATATCGCCGTGACCGACGAACTCGCTCGGAAACACCAGCCGCTCGCCAAAGATTGGCTCGAGGACGTCGACATATTTTCCCGTCGCCACACTGCCGAGTAAGACTACCTGGCATTTCGGACCAATTCGCTCGGCCAGCTGGTTCGCATCGCGCTCGAGAGGTACGCGGTAGCGCGACTCCTCCGCGTCGATCGGCACGTTCGCGAAGCGCTCGAGATCTCCGAGGGTCACCATCATCCCCGGAGAGCAGAGGCCGTCCGTCGGTGTGATGATGTGCACACCGGCCGCACGCCGCGGCGGCGGATTTTCGAACGCGCGCGCGTAGTTGAGCTTTCCTCGGAAATAGAGGCCGCTCAAAAAGCTGAACACCTCGCCCAGTGGCGCACCTTCATCGCTTCTCACCCGCTCGGCGACCGTGAATTCCGCTCGCTTGTTGAACAGGAGCGCGGCACGCTTGCCGCCGCAACTTGCTGGTGACAGGAGGAAGATCCGTCGCTGTTGCACGAGCTCCAGTCAAGCAATTTTTTCGCCGCGCTGCGGGAAGCGCGAGGTCGGTTGTAGCGTTAGAATTCTTGTGGGAGGGAGGTCCCATGGGAAAGAACAGATTGCAAGAGCTTCATGACGTCGGACAATCGATTTGGCTCGACAGCATCGATCGACGCATGCTGCACGATGGCGAGCTGGACCGTCGCATCCGTGAAGATGCGCTGACCGGCATGACGTCCAACCCAACCATTTTCCAAAAAGCGCTGTCGTCCAGCAACGCATATGACGAGCAGATCACGGACGCTGAGGACAAGGGACTCACGAACTGGGAGCTGTTCGAGCTGCTCGAGACAACTGACGTGCGCGATGCCTGCAAGCATTTCGCCGGGGTTTACAGCTTGAGTCGGGGCAACGATGGATACGTCTCCATTGAGGTCTCGCCGGGCGTATCGAATTCAGCGGACGCGAGTGTGGAGGAGGCCCGCCGCCTCTGGGCGGCCGTCGATTGTCCCAATCTGATGGTCAAAGTACCAGGGACTCCCGAGGGCGCGGTCGCCGTGCGACGCCTTATCGCCGAGGGAATCAACGTCAACATCACGCTGCTGTTCGCGATCGAGGCACATGAACGCGTGATCGACGCGTATATAGCCGGCCTCGAGGATCGACTGAATGCCGGTCACCCGATCGACGGCCTTGCATCGGTGGCGAGCTTTTTCGTGAGCAGGGTAGACACCGAGGTCGACAAGCGCCTCGACGCCTTGATCGCCAAGGCTTCCGGCGCGGAGAAAGAGCGAATCAAGATGCTCAAGGGACGCGCCGCGATCGCAAATGCGAAGCTCGCCTATCGCCTCTTCAGGCAAAAATTTTCGGGACCGCGTTGGGAAGCATTGGCGAAGGAGGGCGCGCGCCTCCAGCGCCCGCTCTGGGCCAGCACGAGCACGAAGAATCCGGAGTACCGTGACGTCATGTACGTCGAGGAGCTGATCGGACCCGACACGGTCAACACGATGCCGCCGGCGACGATCGATGCGTTCCGTGACCATGGAGCGATCGATAAGACGGTCGACAAGAAGCTCGGAGCCGCGGAAGGGCTGCTAAAGGAGATCGAAGCCCTGGGCATCTCGATGAAAGAAGTCACCGAGAAGCTGCTTGTCGACGGCATCGCCAGCTTCCAGAAGTCGTTCGACGAGTTGATTGCCGGACTCGACGCGAAAATCGGCGCACTCACACCTGGCGGGAAGTGACCGGCATCTACACTCCGCGCACCAAGATCGTCTGCACTCTGGGTCCCGCCACATCGACCGCTGACACGATTCGCGGTCTGATCGATGCGGGCATGAACGTCGCCCGGGTCAACTTTTCCCACGGCACTCACGAGCAGCACACCGCGACTATCGCGTTGGTCCGCAGACTCGCACAGGAGGCGGACAAACCGATCGCAATCCTTGGCGATTTGCAGGGACCGCGCATCAGGGTTGGCGATCTGGCCGCGCCAATCAATCTCGAAGTTGGGGCCGACATCGTGCTCGTGCACGAGGGCCAGGAAAAGAATGGTGAGATCCCCGTTACCTATGACCAGCTCGCGAACGACGTTCGCGTGGGCGATCGAATCCTCATCGACGACGGTCTGATCGAGCTGGTCGTATTGGACGTCGGTAATGCACGCGTGCGGGCACGAGTCCTCAATGGCGGGGACCTGAAAAGCCACAAAGGCCTCAACCTTCCTGGCATCCAGGTATCCGCGCCATCCATTACCGAGAAGGACTCGGCGGACATCAAGTTCGCCGTCGAGCAGGAAGTGGATTACCTCGCTCTGAGTTTCGTGAGACGCGCCGAGGACATTGAATCGCTTCGCAAGATGATTCCGAAGTGGCTCCTCGTCGTCGCGAAGATCGAGAAGGATGTCGCGCTTCACAACATCGAGGCGATCGTTCGCGCGTCGGATGCGGTGATGGTCGCGCGCGGCGACCTGGGTGTCGAGCTGCCGTTCGAGGCGGTGCCCGGAGCGCAGAAAAGAATCATTCGCCTCGCCAACCGGTACGGTCGTCCGGTCATCACGGCGACGCAGATGCTTGAGTCGATGATCGAGCATCCGCGGCCGACCCGGGCGGAAGCGAGCGATGTCGCCAACGCGATCATGGATGGGACGGACGCGGTAATGCTTTCCGCAGAGACCGCGGCCGGAGCTTATCCGCGGCTTGCTGTCGAAGCGATGACACGCATCATCAAGGAGATCGAGACCCACCCGCCTGTTGCGCCGTTTGCTGGCGCGGAGCAGGGCGATGGGATCGTAACGACGGAGGTGGCAATCGCGGCGGCGACGGTCGCCGCGGTCGACATGCTGGGAGCGCCGCTCGTCGTCGTCTTCACCAAGAGTGGTTTCTCCGCTCGCGTTGTCGCGTCCAAGCGACCGCCGGTGCCGATCCTCGCTCTTACCGATGAGCCCCGCACATGCCGCCAACTTGCGCTCGTGTGGGGAGTAGTGCCGCAGCTCGTGGAGCACTGTGCGGATTATGACGAGATGATGCAGCAAACCAAGGGCGTAGTCGCGCAACGCGAGCTCGCGCACAGCGGCGATCGAATTATCGTCACCGCCGGCGTTCCCTTCGATATGCCCGGCACCACCAATCTGCTCAAGGTGGAGACCGTCTGAAGCTCACTTTTCTGGGGACGGGAACCAGCTTTGGCATCCCCCAGATCGGATGTGAGTGCAATGTGTGCAGGTCCACCGATCCCCGCGACAAGCGAACCCGCGTTGGCGCGCTCGTCGAAACGGACGGAGGCACGACGATTCTGATCGACACTCCGCCCGAGCTGCGGCTTCAGCTCATTGCTGCGGGAGTTAGCCGCGTCGACGCGATTCTGTTCACGCATGACCACGCCGATCACGTGCACGGCATCGACGATGTGCGCGCTCTTTCGGATCGTGGCGACACTCCGATCGATATGTACGGGCCGCCCGATTCGATGGAGCGGTTGGCGAAACGGTTCGCGTACATTTTCGACGAATCGATTCGCCCACTCCCGGGCACGAGCAAGCCGGAAGGACGCGCGCACGCCGTAGCCGCGGGAAAGAGCTTCTCGGTTGGCGATGTGAGCGTCACGCCTGTCGCCGTTCCACACGGACCCGTTTCCGTTTACGGGTACCGCATCGCCAAGCTTGGTTATATCACTGACGCGAAAGAGCTCCCGGAGGACGCCTTGCGCGCATTTCGTGGCGTAGACGTGCTGGTCCTCAACGCGCTTTTTAGAACGCCGCATCCGACGCACCTCAGTGTTTCCGAGGCGGTGCGTGCCGCGCAGCAGGTGGGCGCGCGCCAGACGTGGTTCACGCATCTTACTCATCGAACCGGTCACGCCGAGCTCGAAGCAGAGCTCCCGAGAGGCATCGCACCCGCCTACGATGGATTGATCGTGGAGATTGCCTGAGATGTCACTGAGGCTCGACTACTCGAACATGATGATCTCGCCTGGCGGGATCGATCAAAAGTCGTGGAGCGCGGCAAGCCAGCGTTTCGTGGCGGCGAAACAGGGGTTTGATTCACTCCGCAAATCGGGAACAGTCGGGTTCGTCGATTTGCCGGATGACAACGCGCTACTGGACCAGGTGACGCGCTTTGCTACTGCGGCCCGTGGCAAATACGACGACGTCGTAATCCTTGGCATCGGCGGGTCCGCGCTTGGCCCAATCGCGCTGCGTACGGCACTCCTGCCGAGCGCGTGGAACATGCTCGATGACAAAGCTCGAAACGGCTTTCCGCGGCTGCAGGTGCTCGACAACGTTGACCCGGAAACAATCGCGGGGCTGCTCGACCGCGTTCATCTTCCGCGCACACTCTTCATCGTCACTTCAAAGTCGGGCGGGACCGCCGAGACGATGGCGCAGTTCCTTATCGTCCACGACCGAATTGTCGCCGCGAAGCTCGACGTTACGAAGCAGATGGTCTTCGTCACCGATCCGAAGCAGGGTGCACTGCGACCACTCGCTGAACGACTGAGAGTCCCCGCGCTCGACATTCCGCCGAACGTCGGCGGACGGTTCAGCGTTCTCGCGCCGGTCGG
Source organism: Gemmatimonadaceae bacterium (assembly GCA_045803975.1). Lineage (GTDB taxonomy): Bacteria > Gemmatimonadota > Gemmatimonadetes > Gemmatimonadales > Gemmatimonadaceae > UBA4720. The sequence goes on along the minus strand of JBJMOA010000134.1, from coordinate 951 downwards.
GACTCTGCCTGCGGCGCTCGTCGGCATTGATGTGAACCAGCTTCTTGCCGGCGCGCGCGCGATGGCCAGGCGTTGCGACAATGAGGAGCTCGCTCGCAACCCGGCCGGCACATACGCGATGCTCCAGTGGCTCGCTCACACGGAGCTGAAAAAATCGGTCGCCGTATTCATGCCCTACTCTGACGCGCTCCGCGACGTGGCGGGTTGGGTCGTTCAGTTGTGGGCGGAGAGTCTCGGCAAGACGCGCGCGGACGGAACAGCGGTCGGATCGACACCGTTGCCTGCGTTGGGCGCAACGGACCAGCACGCGCAGGTGCAGCTCTTCATGGAAGGTACTCCCGATAAGACCGTCACCTTCGTCGCCGTCAAAGAGCGGGCGACGGATGTCGTGATTCCACCGAGATTCAGTGATGTGAAGGAGCTGGGCTATCTCGCCGGCCATAGTCTGGCGGAGCTGATCGATGTCGAGCAGCGTGCGACTGCGGGAGCCCTGGCGAAGCGCGGACGACCGAACATGACGATACACCTCGACCGCGTCGACGCAGCGCACGTCGGTGAGCTCATGATGCTCCTGGAGATTGCGACCGCTTACGCCGGCCAGCTGTACGAAATCGACGCCTTCAATCAGCCAGGCGTCGAGCTTGGAAAGCAGTTCGCTTACGCGTTGCTCGGCCGTCCCGGCGCAGACGCCGCGAAGAAGGAATGGGAATCGCTGCCGCGGAGTGATCCGAGGTGGAGCGTGTAGCGGGAGGCGGGAGGCGGTAAGCGGGAAGCGGGAAGCAACTACAACTGAACGCGCCGCTAGCCCTAGCTGGTAGCCATTAGCTGCTAGCCTTAGAACGTCGGGACGCCACTACGGCAGATCATGGTACAATCAACTGCCTGCGCCCTAACACTACCCGAGTGCTGTCCCCCGGTAGTACGGCTATGAGCTTTTGGCTACCAAGCTAT
>JBJMOA010000133.1:0-10028 GCA_045803975.1 Gemmatimonadaceae bacterium | reverse complement strand
CGGCCGGGGCCGCGGGCGCGGCGGCGGCGCGGGCCGCCGGCACGCCGATCTCGTACTGGCCGTTCTCGAGCCGCGTGAGCGTGAGCAGTCCTCGCTGCGCCGCGTCGTGCACGAAGCGCGAGAACTTCGCCATCCCGAGGTCCTTCTCGTCGAAGTTCGGGTCGATGTCCTGCATGACCTGCTTGAGGCGGTCGGCGCGCATGGTGTCGTCGTTCTGCTTCATGCGCGTGATCGCTTCCTTCACGAGCTCCCACGGATCGTACTTACGCGCGGGCTCGTCGTCCGTGCTCTTCACGAGGCCGGCGAGCGCGTTGTAGCTGTAGTACTCGTCGCAGTTCTGGACCAGCAGGTCGCTCGAAGACTCACGGATGCCGACGCCGATGACGTACTTGCCGTACTCCTTGAGCTTGATGACGAGGCTCGAGAAATCAGAATCGCCCGAAAGCAGGATGAAAGTTCCTATCTCCGGGCGAGTGAATACGAGCTCCAGTGCGTCGATCGCGAGTCGAATATCGGTCGCGTTTTTCTTCGCGGATCCATAAGCGGGCGCGAAGATCAGGTCGATCGACGATTCCGCCAGGGGCACGATGTACTGCGGATAGCGTCGCCAATCCGCGTAGGCGCGCTGAACCGAGACCTTGCCTTTGACGATGTCGGAGGAGAGGAGGTTCTTCAGCTCCGTCTGGAGATCAGAGCGGATGCCCATCGTGACGTTGTCGAAGTCGATGAGCAGTGCTGCGTTGGGGGCGTGGTGGACCTGACTGCTGAGCGTTGATGCGTGGGAGACTGCTTGTGGCCCGCGATGGATCGGGGCGATTGCCTGCGGCCCGCGGTGTACTGGGCCGACGTGTCGGTGCGCGCCCGTTGACGCAGACCGGTGTGGTCGAGAACTCATTTTTTTTGGGAATTACCTGTGCGAGGCTGCGTTGCCTGCGATCTTTTGCCGCGACGGCTGCACGCCGTGTGAATCCTGCGACGGATGCCGCAGGCGGTGCGTCTTCAGGTCCATGCGAGCGCGTCAACCCTCAGTTGACCGGTCGCCGGATCCTCGAAGTCGCGCCGTACGGGTATAATTTATACCCAAACCCCCATGAATCAACTGCGTTTCCGCACGCGACTGGTGTTGATCCTGTCGCTGTTCGCGATCGTTCCCGCACTGCTTCTAACGCTGTTGTGGAGCGGAACGGTCAGCACCGCCCTGCCCTTCGTCACCGGACGGGCGGCGTGGGACAGCGTCGCTGCCAGTGGCGCGAAAGCAATCGCGGCGGCCCGTCAGGCGCCGCTCACTGCCGCACAGCGGCGCGCGATCGATGCGCACGAGCGTGAGTTGCGGCTGTCCGTTGAACAAGCGCGCCGCTACAGCTTCCTTGCCGGACGCACTGTTCGAGTGATCGCCGTGGGTGGCCTCCTTGCCTTGTTGATTCTGACTGGGGCCGCATCGCGTGTCGCAGGACATCTGAGCCGACAATTGAGCCGCCCGCTCGACGAGCTCGTACGCTGGACAGAGCTAATCGGACATGGGGAGTCGTTGCCGCCTCCCGCGGAGCCAAGGATCGTCTCCAGCGAGCGTACGAATGGAGACGGTAATGACGGCGCGATGATCGAAGTTACCAGCAGTAGGGTGCGCGGCGCGCCCGAATTCGAGACGTTGCGCCGCAGCATGCGCGAAATGGTGTCGGAGCTCGAACACGGAAGACGTCAGGCCGTCGAAGCCGAACGTCTGCACGCTTTCCGCGAAAGTGCGCGGCGCGTAGCACACGAGATCAAGAATCCGCTGACGCCGATTCGTTTTGCGCTGGCGCGTTTGCGCGGTCAGGCGCCGGTGACTTTGCAGGAAGATGTCGACGTGATCGCGATGGAGTCGGACCGGCTGGATAGAATGGCAAAGAGCTTCGCCGAGTTCGGGCGCCTTCCCGAGGGTCCTCCGTCAGAGGTGGATATGGGCGAGCTCGTTCGGTATACGGCGCGCAGCAGCGTCCCGCCGGGGATTGCTCTCGATCTGCGGATCGACGAGAATCTTCCGCGCGTACACGGTCACAACGGTGCGCTGGCCGGTGCGCTCAGTAACGTTCTGCTCAACGCTGTCGACGCTTCCGGAGACAACGGTCACATCACCGTCGAAGCGCGCGCGGTAAAAATCGGGGAACGCGACGCTGTGCGCGTCACCGTCGCTGACACCGGCAAAGGAATTCCGCCGGAGAGTCTCGAGCGGATTTGGGAGCCGTACGTCACCAACAAGCCAGGCGGTACCGGTCTCGGATTGGCAATCGCCCGACAGGCGGTGTGGGCGCACGATGGAACCGTGAACGCCACGAGCACGTTGGGGAAAGGAACGGAGATACAATTCACGATACCTGCTGACGGCGTCGCCGCCGTAAGGAATTCTTAATGGGACCCGAGATAGCCGTTCCACTGGGAGCGTTTGCCACCGCGATCATTTGCGCGATCGGCATCCCGCTGGCCAGAGCATATTCACGACGGATGGACGCCGAATCCAGAAATCCGCGCATTCCGAGCGAAGTCGCGGGCCGGCTGGAGAGGATCGAGCAGTCGCTCGACGCGGTTGCAATCGAAATCGAGCGCATCTCCGAGGGACAACGATTCACCACCAAGCTCCTCTCCGAAGGGAAAGGTGACGCGCGGCAAATTCCGGGTCCCTCTGGTTCGTCGCCGGATCGCGGCACGTAGGTGCCGATAGTTCTGATCGCCGACGACGAGGCGAATATTCGTCGTATGGTCGGCGCGCTGCTTACGGGCGAGGGATACGAGGTAACCGAAACTCCGGGCGGCGTTGAGGCCGTTGCTCGAGTGAAAGATGGCGAGCCTGACGTTGCGCTCATCGATCTCATGATGCCGGGCGAGCTCGATGGAATGGCAACGCTCGGTCGCCTGCGCGAAGTCGCACCCGATCTGCCTGTCATCATGATGAGCGGGCGCGCCGGGCTCGCCGACGCGGTCAAAGCCACCAAGCTGGGCGCATTCAACTTCCTGGAGAAGCCGCTTACGCCGGAAGGCGTGCTCCTCGCCGTCTCGTCCGCCCTCGAGCTCCGACAGACGCGTAGGGTGGCCCGAGCACTCCGCGCCGAATTGGGTTTCGCGGGTCAAATGGTCGGCACGAGCGCGGCGATGGACACCGTCCGGCAGATGATCGCGCGCGTTGCACCGACCGATGCGCGGGTGCTGATCACTGGTGAATCAGGCACGGGCAAGGAGCTCGTCGCCAGCGCGATACACGATGCAAGCCCGCGACGTGACAAGCCCTTCGTGCGCGTGAACTGCGCCGCGATCCCACGCGATCTCGTGGAGAGCGAGATGTTCGGACACGAGCGCGGCGCATTCACCGGCGCGACACAGATGCGGATCGGACGCTTCGAGCTTGCGCACCGCGGAACCCTGTTCCTCGATGAGGTCGGCGACCTCGGCCCCGATGCGCAGGCAAAACTGCTTCGCGCCATCGAGGCAAAGGAAATCCAGCGCCTCGGCGGCAACCGGGTCATCCGCTCCGACGTGCGCATCATCTCGGCGACCAACCACGATCTTCAGCGTGCCGTAAAATCAGGCGCCTTCCGCGAAGATCTTTTCTTCCGCCTGCAGGTGATTCCGCTTGCGATTCCACCGCTGCGCGAACGCGGCGATGACATCCTCGAGCTCGTCGAGCACTTCTCGGAGCAGTTCCTTCAGCGAACGGGACAGGCGAAACCGCGATGGAGGAGCGACGCGCTGCAGCTTCTGCGGGACTACCCCTGGCCTGGCAACGTCCGTGAGCTCGCAAACATCGTCGAGCGACTCGCGATACTGCATCCAGGAGTAGAGATCAACGGGCCGCAGGTCGAGGACGTGCTCATTGTCGATCGCGACGAAGGAGAGGGCGTGCCGGTGACCACGCCCACCGGCGCACGAAGGGGAGTAAGTGCTGCCCAAGAGTCCGAGATGGGTCCGACGTCGCTGGCCGAACGGCTGGATACCTTCGAGCGAACGGTGATTGCGCGAGCCCTCGCCGAAGCGGGCGGCAACGTCGCGGACGCCGCGCGAAGATTGCAAACCGATCGGCCGAATCTCTACCGACGCATGAAGCGGCTCGGCATCAACGCGCCACGGGGTGTACGAACGATATGACAACACGAGCGGGCATGATCAGAGCAGCCGGCATCCTCATCGCCGCAATCGTTCCTGCGCTCGCGCACGCGCAGCGGGTCGACACGGTCATGACCGACACCACCGCCGAGCGACTGAGCTTGTGGGCGAGAACGAGCCGGAGCAGCGGTCTCGTGCTCAGCTCTGGCAAGACTTACAATCGGGTGGAGGGGTTACCGGTTTTTCTCGGCCCAATCTTCCACGACAGTGTGGGCGCGGCCGACATAAACGCGTCGGTGTTCGGCATCATCAGGAGCGCCGACACGTTTCACTGGGACGACCAGAACCTGGGCCATCGCATCGTGGCGGAGATGCGGGTCGGCCGCGGGAGAGGATATGGACTCGGTTTCACTTCCTATGACGTAGTCGCCCCCGTGGAGACCTGGCAGCTCCCGGACCCTGACGCCGCACTCGCCGCGCTGTTTGGTCACCGCGACTTCCGCGACTATTTCGACCGACACGGCGCGAAGGCGTCAGCGTCGTTCAACATGAGCGCGCGCAGCAGTCTCGCGGTCGAATGGAGCGATGAGCGCTGGCGTGCGGTGCGCGCGCGCAGCGTTTTCACGGTGTTTGGCAACGGCAAGGCGTGGCGCGCGAATCCGTTTGTCGATGCCGGGCGATTCCATCTCGCGGTCGCGCGCGCGAACGTCGATACCCGGAACGACGAGCTGAATCCGTCGACGGGCTGGCTGATCGTCGCCGAGTACGAGCGTGGAACCGGAACGATAACCGACGTGGGAGTGACATCTCCGCTGGCGCGCACGCTCGTATCGCCGCGCGTGACCTATGGTCGTGCGCTTCTCGATCTACGTCGCTACAACCGGGTCTCACCGAGTACTGTGTTCAACGCGAGGCTGGTGCTTGGAGGTTGGTTGCATGGTGACGAACTGCCGCTGCAGAGACGATTCTCGGTCGGCGGTATCGGAACAGTTCCGGGATTCGACTTCCGGAAATACGAGCCCGGCACGGTGGATGTCTCGCAGTGTAGCGATGGTGGCCAGCCGCCGCCGGGCAATCCCGCACAGTGCGAACGTGTCGCCCTCGCCCAACTCGAGTACCGAAACGAGCTCCACTCTTCACTCTTCGATTTTCTGAACGCGCGACCGATCCGCTTGCGCGGGATTGGATTCACGGTGGAACCGACGGTGGTCGCGTTCGTCGATGCGGGACGTGGCTGGCTCGTTGGCCAGCCATTCGAGACGCTTCAATACTCCAGTCGCAGCTTTCCGCGCTTCGGCACGTTCAGGACGGACGTCGGCGTCGGGCTCGACCTCGGCATCATCGGGATCTACGCGGCGAAGGCAGTGTCGAGCTCGAAGGAGCCGGCGAACGTGTTTCTGCGACTGCACCATCGCTTCTAGTGATGCCGAGGCTGGTTTAGTGAAGCGCTTGCTCGTCCTTGCGATCGCGTTGGCGATCGCCGCACCGCTTGACGCGCAGAAGGTGCGCGTCGAAGTGTTGCCGCCACCACAGAATGCATGGGCCGATGAGCCGCCGTACGTGACGTCGGCGGGACTGCTATCCGATGCTTCAATGCGGGATCTACTGGCAAACGGATTTCCCGCGCGGCTGCATTATCGACTCGAGCGTTGGGCGTCGGGCGGGTGGTTCGACGATCTCAAAGCGGCGGTCGAGTGGGACGTCATCCTCAAGTACGACATCCTCGGGAAGAAGTACCAATTGGTGCGGGTGGTGAACAAGAAATCCGAGCCGCTCGGCGAGTATCCCGATTTCGAGAGCGCGGACAACGCAGTGGAAGCGGCGTACCGGGTAGCGATCTCACTGCCGAAGAAAGGGCAGCGGGGATACTACAATCTCTTGCTTGACGTCGAGACGTTGTCGTTGAGCGATCTCGACGAGGTACAGCGGTGGCTGCGTGGGGAGCTCAAGCCAGCGGTGAGCGGGAAGAAGAATCCCGGGACGGCGATTGGGCGGGGACTGCGGACCTTAGTCGTTCGGTTGCTCGGTGGGGAGAAAAGACATTATGAGGCGAGGACGGGGAGCTTCAGACCTTAGGAACTGCAACTGAAGACTACCAGCCTAATGGCTGTGGGCTATTAGCTGGTAGTCTTCAGTTGTAGTTAGTTGACCCGATGCAGCGTGTGCCCCGAGGGATGCCTATTCTCGAGATCCTCGAGATGGTGCAGCGTCTCTTCCCCGTAGAACAGCTTGATGTACTTCGCCTGAGTCGCGGTCAGGCGGCGGACCGCCCAACTCAGATGCACGAAGTGCGGTTCCACCGGCGCGTGCATCGGATGCATCCCAATCTCGCTCGGCAAATTGTTCGCTTTGCGCGTGTTGCAGGGACTGCAAGCGGTGACGACGTTGGTCCAGTCGTTCGCGCCGCCGCGGGAGAGCGGAATCAGGTGATCGCGGGTGAGTGACTCACGCGGCTTGAGCTCGATCTGGAGGCGCCCGCAGTACTGACAGCGATAACGATCGCGCGCGAACAGGAAGGTGTTCGTCACCTGGCGGCGGAAACGACGCGGCACGTGGATAAAACGCGTCAGACGAATCACGGCAGGGCGCGGCAGCGTCAACCGCTCGGAGCGAACTACGCGATCAAAATCCGCCTCGACTATCTCCGCTTTTCCATCGATCACGAGCCGCAGGGCGCGGCGCAACGGCACCATCGTCAAAGGCTCGAATGAAGCATTTAGTGCCAGACAACCAACGATCAAGCACTCCTCCTTGGCAAACCCACTCTAATATACAACTCGTGCAGCAGTAGTACCCTCTATGCGACGATTGGGTAGAGGGCATCGTTACCCTTCCAACTGCAACTGAAGACTACCAGCTAACGGCTTTCGGCGGAGCGGCTGGGAGCTGCGAGCCGGCTGGAAGCGGACAGCTGGCTCTCAGCCTCTAGCCGGCTCGCGGCCCTTGGCCGCTCCGCTCACTGCTCCTAGCTGGTCGTCTTCAGTTGCAGTAGCCCAATCCTAGATGGCAGACGCCGACATATCCCCCACCGGCTCCCTCGAGACCTTGCCCCTGGTAGCCGCGGCAGTCTTTCGCGCTGGTACGGGGGTCAGCCACCCATAGCGATCCTCGAGGGTTCCGCCGGCGATTCCCATGTACTCCCGCTGAATCCGCAGCGTGATTTCGCCTGGCTTTCCCGGGCCAACGGGGATGCGATCGACCGAGCGGATCGGAGTTATTTCGGCGGCTGTCCCAGTAAAGAACAGCTCGTCGGCAATGTAGAGCATCTCGCGCGGAATCGACTGCTCAACGACTTCCAGGCCCATGTCGCGGGCGATGCGAATGACGGAATCGCGGGTGATTCCGTTCAGAATCCCGGCGCTGATTGTCGACGTGAACAGCTTTCCGTCGCGCACGAGAAACAGATTCTCTCCGCTCCCCTCCGAGACAAGGCCGAACGCATCGAGCATGATTCCTTCGACATAATTGTCGACGCGCGCCTGCATCTTGGAGAGCTGTCCGTTCAGGTAGTTTCCGCCGGCTTTGGCCATCGTCGGGATGGTGTCGGGCGCGGGCCGTCGCCAGCTGGATACGCACACGTCCGCGCCATTTCTAAGGGCGTCGGCGCCGAGGTAGGTGCCCCATGTCCAGGGAATGATGAAAACCTCGAGGGGCGTGTCGGACGGCAGAACGCCCATTTGCTCGCCTGTTCTGATCGCGACGGGCCGCAAATAACAGTGGGGTAGCTCGTTCTCAGCGACAGTCTCGACGGCGGCTTTCGACATCTCCTCGATCGAGTACTTGAGCGGCATCCGGTAGATGCGACACGAGTCGGCGAATCGGCGCATGTGGGAGTCGAGTCGAAAGACCGCCGGCCCATTCGGCGTCTCGTAGCAGCGGATGCCCTCGAAGACACTGGAGCCGTAGTGCACGACGTGACTCATAACGTGGATCGTCGCGTCCTCCCAGTCCACGAACTTGCCGTCGCGCCAGATGCGGTGGTGGTTATCGACCGCCATTGTGCCAGGATTCCTTCGGAGGAGAAGCTTGAATCTATCGACCTGGCAAGCTGCTCCGCTACCGATTCGACCGTTGGCGGCCTGGATCGATCATTGTCTCGCCGCCCACGATTCGAGCGCGATTCCGGCGTTCCGAACTCGATCATTCAGCGATGCATCGCTGGCGAGAGCCCGGCCACGCTGCACAAGCAACCGACCGCGCACGGTTACCATTTCAGCAGAACGACCCGGTAGCGCGAAGATCGCGGCGGAGTATGGGTCGCCGACCGGCGTTGTGCGGGGGATGTCCACCCGGAACGCGGCGAGATCCGCGTCCTTCCCTACCTCCAGCGATCCGACGCGTGAATCGATACGCAGCGCGCGGGCGCCTCCAATCGTTGCGAGCTCGAGCGCCTGGTGCGCACCGAAGGTATCGTGTCGTGTCGTTGCAGCGCGATGGATGAGCACAGCGAGACGCGCCTCGTCGAGAATGTCCATCCGGTTGTTACTGGCAACTGAATCGGAGCCTATTCCCACGCGCACTCCTGCATCGACCAGCGGCAGCAACGGCGCGATACCGTGACCGAATTTCGCGTTGGATGCGGGACAATGCGCGACGGAGCAGTCGTGCCGCGCAATCGTTGCAATGTCGGCATCGTCGACACGCACACAATGAATGAGCAACGCATCGCTTCCCAACGCGTCGTGTTTTTCGAGCAGGGCAATCGGCGAGCGCGCCCTTCGCGTAGCTGGGATACCGCGCCGAGTCCATCGGTCGGCGAAGTCGCCGGTTCCCTTGGTTACGAGATCGTGCTCGGGCTCGCTTTCCGCGATGTGCATCGCGAGCGGCAATCGCAATGAGCGCGCGAACTTCGCGGCTGCGGCGTATAGCGGATCCGAAACAGTGTACGGCGCGTGGGGCGAAACGCCGAGCGATACGAGGTCAGTTTGTTCGGCGCCGAGCTTCCCGATGCGATCCTCGAGATCCTGCATCGCGATCTCGGCTTGGGAGGGGGAGGGGTCGGGACCAAATACTTCCTGGTACATGATGCCGCGGACGCCGAGCTCACGCATCGCGTAGAGAGCGACTCCGCTGGAGCAAGTATCGGCGTAACTGGTGATGCCCGCTTCGAGGCCCTCGATGATTCCCAACCGCGCCGAATCGAGCAGCAGCGGCGTGTCCAAAATCTCGTTGCGACTTTGACGAAGCCTGTCGATCCATTCCGCGAATCGACAATCCTCGAGGAACCCGCGCATTGCGGTGAGCTCGAGATGAGTATGAGTGTTGATCAGGCCGGGGAGAAGAATCGCTTCGCCGAGATCCTGGTCCTCGCCCGCGGGTGCCTCGGCGCGCGATCCGACGTAGGTGATCAATCCTTCGCGCTCGACGACGGTTCCATTTTCAATCGGCGGCTGGGTTATGGGCAGCACCCAACGCGCGTGGTAGCGCATCAGCGCGGAATCGGGCTCGGAATGCGCGGCGGAGCCGGCGGCGGAACGCTATCCGTCCGCGGTCTGGTTGAATCGCGTCTCACCGTGTCGCGACGTGGATTCACTCTCCGGATACTGGTGTCGAAAACCGTCGGTCGACGCAATGCGCCGGTGTCGCGGCGCGTCGTCGTATCGAACACGGTTGGGACCCGCTGCTGCTGGCTTCGGCCCGGCACTGGCTCGTATCCCGGTTGGATCGGCGGAGGTGTCACGTTAATCGGTGCACGCGTTCCGCCGGTAGGCGGCGGCGTCAGCGGGATCGTGCTGAACGTATCGATTGGTATGAGGCCCGGATTCGCGTACGGTCCGTGCTTGTCGCATTCGCGTGTCGGCTCGGTGCCCGAGATATAGAACTCGGACGTCACGAGGTTGCGTGGACAATACGGAGTTTGCAGCAGTCCACTGCTTACATCGATCTCGCGCGTGACGATCGAGACCGGGCGCGGCCAATCGGGAGGCGTCGGTTTGCGGCGATAGATCTCAGTC
>JBJMOA010000132.1:0-3634 GCA_045803975.1 Gemmatimonadaceae bacterium | reverse complement strand
GGCCTCGCAACCGGTTCCACAATGCGCGCGGCCGTTCAGGCGCTGCGACAGGAAGGCGCGAGCAAGATCGTGGTAGCCGTCCCCGTTGCTCCGCCCGAGACCTGCGAAGCATTCAGGCAGGAAGTCGACGACATCATCTGCGCCGTTACGCCCGAGCCATTCCAGGCGGTGGGGATATGGTACGGCAACTTCAACGAGACGAGCGATGATGAGGTTCGGGAGTTGATCGCGAGGGCGGAGAGGGAAGCTCCGCTGGCATCTGGTCACTGAGAGTCTTTAACTACAACAGAACGGGTGCCAGGTGTGAGCAGAACCCTGGTGAGTGGCGGGTTCACTACGCCGGGACCGGTCGGAGCGCCATAGACAGCTTGTGCTGCGAATGCGAGTAGTGCTGTCACGACGTCGTAAACGCGCAACTCGCCAGTTAGTTGCTCACACTCGCACCCGTTCTGTTGCAGTTCAAACATTAAGTGCAGAGATGCCAGTTCCGTTGCAGTTGAGTTGTGAGTTCACTCAGCTGCCCAAACCGACGCCTTCTTCGCCCAGCTCGTCCCCTGGTAGCGCTGTTTGAATGCATTCGCGGTTTGTTTGAGCGGCTCCGCGTTGTGCGTCCCCTTGTAACGCGCGACCCCCGCCCAGTACAGCGCTTCGGGCGCGGCATCTGTGTTTGGTAGTTTGTCAACGACCTCGCGGAATCGGCGCTCTGCGTCGTCCCACTTTTCCGCGGCGAAAGCGATCTTCCCCGCACCGAGCATCAGCTGACCAAGGAAGTCATCGGTCGGGAGAAACCCTTCGATCCGATGACGCTCCACTCCTTCGGGATCCAGCTCCAGGATCGTCGGCGTCCACGGTGCGCTGTACTGCTCACTGTACTTCCTGAACAGCTCAGCATCCTGTTTCACGTGCACGCGCGCGGGTATGAAGTTCTCGGTTACGAACTTCGCCACTCGGTCATCCGGCCACACCTCGGCATCCAGCCGAGCGCAGCCGCTTCACATTGGCGCGGCGCTGAAATCGAGGAGGACGTTCTTCTGGAGCTTCGCGTCCTCGAGGACGCGATCCACATCATGCCTGAACTTGATTTCCATGGGCTACTTGGTGAATGACTGAATCGTTACTGCGGATTTCGGACCAAGCGCACTGCGGGCTGCTGACTAATTACGAATTGGGGGACTAACTGCGAATTCGGAGACTCATTGCGGTTAGTCATCAGTGCGAAGTAGGTCTCCCAATCCGCAGTTAGTCAGCAGTCCGCAATGCCGTTGGTCCGCAATGCGTAGTAACCCCAGCTGCTCCGCCCAAGCTCCCTGCCGGTGGTTCGTAAGTGGCCGTTCTATCTGCCCCGAACTGCGCGAAACGCCGACCGCGGCGGCGTCCAGCCCTTCGGCCTCTCCAAAGAAGCGCGATCCCATCGCCCGCGATCCGCCGCCGCCTCGTAGGTACTCTGAAAAAACTCGAGCACTAGCCCGTGAGGATCTTGAGCAGACCGGACCCGTTCATAGGGCAGAATCCACTCGTGCATGTCAGGATGGTAGTACGCTCCCTCGGGTCGGATCGGCGCGATATCGCAGCCCGGCGGCTCCGGGTAGGAGTAGGCGTAGAACGCCGGCTCAGCAACAGGAGCACCCACGGTTCCCGGCCACCAACCCGCGCTGATGCATTCGTGTGAGTAGGCCTCGCGCGTCACGTAGTCAGGACAATTGGGAATTCCCCCCGGATGCTCGGGCGCGGGGCGTCCTGAAAATCGCGTGCACGAAATATCGAACGCGCCCCACCAGAAGTGCGACGGACTCGACTTGCCGAGGAATCGTCCGCGAAACTCCTTGAGCGCGCGATCGGCGTTGAGGAGAATCTGCCAGCACCGGTGCGCCGCGTCTGCGTCGTACGACGCGTGGATGGTATCCTCGGCGAGGGACAACGTGTCGGGCAGCTCCATCGGCACCGGAAAAATCCGCGCGTCGATGCCGAGTGACTGCAGCATCGACATGTACTCGGCGTAAAAGTCGGCGACGGTGCGTGCGACGAGCGGCATCGTGCGCGTGTCGCCATCGCTCGTGCGGGCGATCAGCTTGTGATTCACGAGATCGAAGCTGATGTCGAAGTTCCGGCCGTCGTACGGGATCGGCGATGTCGTGAGACCGCGGTCGGTCACGTACAGCACGACCTGCCACCAATGATTCTGCATTGGCGCAAACGCGAGTCGCGTCTTGCCGACGATCTGCGTCCATCGATGCAGCGTCGTGAGCGTTGGCGCCCACTCATCGAGCGTGAGCCGCGGCCACTCAGTGTCCGTGGGCGCGATCAGGCCTGAGCCCATTGCTTTTGTAAAAGGCATTGCTAGCATCCCCCTCAATCGCGGTGCGCGCGACAGTTTCTTGCCAGGAGTAGTACCATGGTCACGACTCTTCCGGTTCGCCAGCTCGGCACCACCGACATGAACATTACACGCGTTGGTTTCGGCGCGTGGGCGACTGGAGGCGGCGGGTGGGCATTCGGCTGGGGACCGCAGAACGACGACGAGTCCATCGCGGCGATGAATCACGCCATCGACAAGGGCGTCAACTGGATCGATACCGCCGCGGTGTACGGGCTTGGTCACTCCGAAGAGGTGGTCGGCCGATTTCTGAGGCAGCGCAAATCGGGCGAGCGCCCGTACATCTTCACAAAGTGCGGGCTGGTGTGGGATGCAAAGGATCCGATGAAGGACGCGCAACGCATCCTCACTCCCGAGTCGATCCGCCGTGAGTGCGAGGCATCACTTCGGCGACTGGGCGTCGAGCGCATCGATCTTTATCAGTTCCACTGGCCAGACGACACAACCGGTACTCCCACCGAAGCGTCCTGGCGTGCGATGGAGCAGCTGCAGCAGGAAGGGAAAGTTCGCGCGATGGGAGTTTCCAACTTCGACGTGTCGCTCCTCAGAAAGATCGAGGCGCTGCGTCACGTCGATTCGCTTCAGCCGCCTTTCTCGCTGATCCGGCGAGAGGCTGCTGCCGCCGAGATTCCGTGGTGTCACGCGAATCGCAGCGGCGTGATCGTGTACAGTCCGATGCAGTCGGGCATTCTCAGCGACAGTTTTTCGGTCGATCGTGTCAAGCAGATGGCGGATGACGACTGGCGGAAACGCGCGTCGAATTTTCAGACGCCGCGTCTCGAGAAAAACCTCGCGCTACGTGATGCCTTGCGACCGGTCGCGAAGCGTCACAACACAACCGTGGCGGCCGTGGCAATTGCATGGACGCTGGCGTGGCCTGGTGTGACGGGTGCGATCGTCGGCGCGAGGTCTCCTTCGCAAGTCGACGGCTGGCTACCCGCCGCTACGCTGACACTGACCGCGGCTGATCTCGACGACATCGCGCGCGCTATCGAGCGGACCGGCGCTGGCGCGGGACCAATGCGGCCTGCTACTGCGCTACGTAGTGCGCCCGCCACGACCAGCACGTCATTGGAAGCTCGATAACTCAGGCCACTCTTCTGCGGCCGATTTCCTCGAGGCAGGTTACGACTACCTCTTCTCCTGCGCGGCTGGATAAGGAACGGCCGGGTGTGGTCCGATCTTCTCGACGGTGTACTCGCTCGCCCAGAAATCCGGCGGGCCCTCGCTGTCCTCGACTTTGTGGCTCACCGGCTTCAC
>JBJMOA010000131.1:0-31107 GCA_045803975.1 Gemmatimonadaceae bacterium | reverse complement strand
CGCAGACCTGGACGGCCACTGCGTCTCACTCGCAGTCGTCGAAGACCTGCTCCAACGCAACTGGCGCGATCGTCTGCAGCTAATTGCAGGAGCGTGAATACGAGAAACGGAGCGTCGAAAGACGCTCCGTTTTTCTTTTGTGACCTGGCGTTGTCCCCCGTTCTGGACACCCAATCAGTGACTACCCCCATAAACTCGTCGTCCAAATAGCGTGGGCCTCCGTACGGCCCCCGGGCGCGCTAACTCGCGACCTGAACAATCTTTGGCCAGGAGGCCATGTGAAGCTTCGTTTACTCGTGGGTACAGTAGCGGCAGTCGCGCTTTGCGCGACAACCGCGAGCGCGCAAGTCTGCCAGGGCGACCTTCCGTTCCGCGGAAGCTCGAACCACGTCGGCGGCGCGATCGGAATCAGCGACAATGCAACCGCATTCGGTGGCGGCTTGTCGCACGGACACCAGGCTGGCTGGTTCGGCGGTGCATCCGTTGGAATGGTGAGCTACGATGGGATCGACTCACACAGTGCCGTAGTCAACGGCGGTCTCGGTTATTCGATGCCGGTTCAGAAGGGCAGCAAGTTGCAGGTCTGCCCGGGCGGCACCCTGTCGCTTGGTTTCGGCCCCAACGTTGGCGGTACAAAAAATTCGTCGCAGACCGTCACTTTGGGAGCGTCATTCGGCACATCGCTGCCGCTCACCAGAACGTCGAACCTGATTCCGTTCGGCTCGGTCGCTTTCGCGCATACCAGAATTTCCAGCGACGCACTTCCGGACGCCTTGACTGACAACTACGTGTTGCTCGGTGCTGGAGCCGGCTGGCAGTTCACCCCGCGGTTGGTTCTCCGCCCCGCGATTTCGATCGCGGCTGGCGCGGATGCGATCGACGATACCAGCTTCAGCTTCGGTATCACCTGGGCCCTGCCGCACTAATGCAGGTGCGAAGGTCGCAATAGCTGCATAGAATTACTCGAACGGCGCGGACTTCCGCGCCGTTCTTGCATCCGTGTACAACGCTGACCGGGAAATCTGCCGCGTGGTAAATTCGGGTGATGCGCGCGCATCAAAAATGGATAGTGTGGTTTGCGATCTTGTCCGGTGCCAGTCTTGCCGGCTGCCGCGCCGAGCAGGCGTCGGTTGAAGATCTTTACACGACGCGAATGGTTGGCCTCAGTTATCTCCAGCGAAACCAGCTGCCACAGGCCGAATCCGCATTCAAGAGCCTGACCAGGCTCGCGCCCCGCGACCCACTTGGTTACACGGACCTAGGGCTCACCTACCTTCAGTCGGCTCGCTACACAGATGCCGAGTCGCAGCTGGACCGGGCGCGTGAGCTGGATCCGAGGAGCACCGAAATTGGGCTGGCGCTGGCGAAGCTGTATGCGCTAACGGGGCGTGATAGGGAAGCACGCGAAACTCTCGAGCAGCTCCGCCGGGACACGACTCGCAATGCACACGTGCTGTATGCGCTCGCCGAGCTCGAAGCAAGACGAAGCGACAGCGCTTCTCAGCACAGATACGTGGACAGGCTGAGTGAAGTACTTGCAGTGGCACCCGCCAACCTGGTTGCGCGACTCAAGCTGGTAGACGCGTTCGTGCGGCGCAACGAAGTGGACAGCGCCGTGAGGCATTTGGAAGAGGTGCGCCGCATACCACCCGAGCTCCCCCGGGAAGCAAGGGTGTATCTCGACAGCTCGATTCTGCTGCTTCGTATGGGTAGGGTCGAGCAGTCGAGAAATACGCTGGATCATTTTTTCGAGCTGACTGAGGTCACCGCTCCCTATCAAGCGTCGCTGCAGGACGTACAGTGGACTGAAGGCCCGATCCCGGGCCGAGCCGTGCTGAATTTCGCGCCGAAATCTTTCGTCTCGATCCGTGGCATACGGGAGCGTGCGACGGTCGATCTCGCGAAATTCGTCGACGTAACGGACGAAGCCGGGCTCGGTTCGAGTGTACCTCCTGGGCCACCGGGAGATGCGACAAGGCCGACGGCTCTCGCAGTCGGCGACGTCGATGGCAACGGCACCGACGATCTATTCGTGTCGAGCTGGTCGGCGGCACAGCGGAAATCGGTTTCACACCTGTACCGAGTACAGACCGGATTTGTCCGCGATGCAACTGGCCAATCCGGGATCTCCCTTCCCCAGGGCGCGGCCTTCGCAGCCTTCGCCGACTACGACAACGATGGGTGGTTGGACCTTTTTGCGATCGGGACGGACGGAAATGGTCGTCTATTCCACAATGGCGGCGACGGGACGTTCGTGGATGTGACGACGAAAGCCCGGGTGGCTGATGTCAAAGGCGCGCGGAAGGCGCTTTTCCTCGACGCCGATCACGATGGTGATCTGGACCTTTTTCTCATTGGAAACAGTCAGCGCACGCTCTACCGCAACAATCTCGACGGCACGTTTACGGACGCGACGGCGAGCTTTGGTCTTACGGGAGCCGGGGACGCTCGCGACGCACTATTCGCCGATTTCGACGGCGACGGACGCACTGACATCTTCGTTGCCGTCGCCAACGGCAGCGACGTGCTTCTGCACAATGGCGGATCACAGCGCTTCACCGATGTTACGGCGCACAGTGGCTTAGGCGGCACGGGCGGATCGAGTGCTGCGGCCGTTGGCGACTACAACAACGACGGGTTTCTCGATCTTTTCGTTGCCGGCGGCTCCGGAACCGAGTTTTTGCGCAACAAGGGCGACGGCACCTTCGTGCGAGATGGACGCGCGAATGTTCCGCGGCAACTTGGTTCGCTGCCGGCGGTGGCCGCGACGTTCGTCGATTACGACAACGATGGCTGGCTCGACTTGGTCGTCGCAGCAAAGTCTGACGGCGCGGCTAGCGATCCGCGCGCTGTGCTGCTCCTTCGAAACGACGGCACGGGCAGGTTTCTCGACCGGTCGACGGTTATTCCCGCTCCCGTGCGAGCGACTGGAGCTTTGGCTATCACCGTTTCCGATGTTGACGAGGATGGCGACCAGGATCTTTTCCTGATCGACGGATCCGGTGAGCCACGCCTGCTGCGCAATGATCTCGGCAATAGCAATCTCGGTGTGAACGTCGAGCTCAAGGGGCTGCGCAACGGAAGCGGAAAGAATAACGCGTTCGGTATCGGCGCCCGACTGGAGCTTCGTGCCGGCGAGATCTACCAGACGCGCGTCGCAACCGGACGAGTCACGCACTTCGGGCTTGGCCGGCACCTCAAAGCCGACGTGGTGCGGGTTGAATGGCCGAACGGAGTGCCGCAGACCATTTACTTTCCCGGGTCGGATCAGGATGTTGTCGAGACGGAAATGCTCAAGGGGTCGTGCGCGCTGGCGTACACGTGGGACGGCAAGCGTTTCCGATTCGTGACCGACGCGATGTGGCGTAGCGCCCTCGGCATGCCACTTGGTCTTATGGGGGGTTCGAGCGCGTTTGCTCCGGCTGGAGCGTCGCAGGAATATCTCCGCATACCCGGCGATGCGCTTCAGCCTCGTGACGGGCGATACCTGTTGCAGCTCACCGAGGAGCTCTGGGAGACGGCGTACGCTGACGAGGTCAAGCTTTTAGCGGTCGACCACCCGGATTCCGTCGAGGTATTTGTCGACGAGCGGTTTGTCCCACCAGGGCCGGTGAAGCTTCGCGTTTTTCAGGTCGGACCCCGCACCATGCCGCTCTCCGCGGTGGACGAACGTGGGGATGATGTTCTGCCTGCCTTGCGCGCGACCGACGACGTATACGTCTCGAACTTTACGCCGACGAAATATCAGGGAGTTGTCGAGTCCCACGATCTCATCCTCGATCTCGGAAGCGCGGTCGACAGCACCAGCCTGCTGTTTCTGCGCGGTTGGATTTACCCGACCGACGCGAGCATCAATGTCGCGCTCGGACAGCAATCGGCGATCAAGGTTGTATCGCCGTCGCTGGAGATACGCGACGCGAATGGGAAATGGCGCACTGCGATCCCGAACATCGGCTTCCCTTCCGGCAAGGACAAAACGATGGTCATCGATTTGTCGGGAATCTTTCCGACGACCGACCATCATGTGCGCATTCGTACGAACATGCAGATCTACTGGGACGAAGCCTTTGTAGCTCGGGATTTGTCGACCGGCCAGCCGAGGGTTACAACGCTGCCACTGGTCTCGGCGGACCTGCATTTCCGTGGTTTTTCGCGCCTGTACCGCAAAGGTGGCCGCTACGGTCCGTATTGGTTTGCGTACGACGATGTCTCCACGGAATCACCGTGGCGCCCGATCGAAGGCGCGTTCACTCGCTTCGGCGACATATTGCCGCTTCTCCGCAATCCTGACGACATGTACGTGATCATGGGTCCCGGCGACGAGGCGACAATCCAGTTCGATGCGAGCTCGGCGAAGTCAGTGCCACCCGGGTGGAAGCGCGATTTTCTTCTTTATACCGACGGGTGGATCAAGGACTCCGACCTGAATACAGCGTTCGGAACTACTGTTGCCCCGCTCCCGTTTCATGGGGTGAAGTCGTACCCGTTTGAGCCGGGCGAAACGTATCCGACGGACGCTCCGCATCAGCGGTATCTCGAGGAGTACAACACTCGCGTTGCGCGAAGGACGTCGACGCGATGACAGCAATTCCGCCCAAGGTTCGACGCGCGATCATCGCGATACCGTTCTTCGGCGCGCTTCTGTTGGCCGCGAAGCTGAATCGCGGAGCCGATCGCGGCGCTGCTGACGCTGCGCATCCGGGGTTCGCGCTACGGGATGAGACTGCGGCGGCCGGGATTCATTTCGTTCACCGTCGTCCAGGGTTCGATCCGAAGATCGCCGGTATCGAGCCGCATGTAGCAGCGCTCGGTGCGTCGGTTTCAGTCGCCGATTTCGATGGTGATGGACGGCCAGATCTTTATTTCACCAACAGCCGTTTTGGCGAACGGAATGCCCTTTACCGCAATCGCGGCGACGGCACGTTTGAGGACGTAGCGTCTGCTGCCGGCCTCGCCGACTTAAATCGCGCGGGCGAGGGCGTTTCGATGGGTGCTATATGGGGCGACATCGACAACGATGGTCGCGAGGACATCCTGGTCTACCGTTATGGCTATCTCGCGCTCTATAAGAATGTCGATGGCCGCCATTTCCAGGACGTAACGCAGACGGCCGGACTCCGGCGATGGGTGAACAGCAATGGTGCGATCTGGCTCGACTACGATCGCGACGGCCTGCTCGATCTTTACGTGACGGCGTATTTCCGGGACATCGATCTCTGGCATCTGTCGACCACGAAGATCATGCACAACAGCTTCGAGTTTGCCACCAATGGCGGGAAGAATCTGCTCTTCCACAACATCGGCGGTGCCAGGTTCGAGGACGTCACCGACAGGATGGGAGTCGGCAGTACTCGTTGGACGCTCGCAGCGGCGTCGGCCGACTTCAACTCCGACGGGTGGCCGGACATTTATCTCGCCAATGACTACGGCCCCGAGGAGTTGTACCTCAATAAGGGCGGACGTGGATTCGTGCTCACGACCGCCGGGCTCGAGAGCGAATCAAAGAGCGGCATGTCAGCGACCCTCGGCGACGCGTTCAATCGCGGACGGCTGGATGCATTCATCACGAACATCTCCGAGCGCGGCTACCTTTTTCAGAATAACAATCTGCGTCTCAACGAGATGCCCAACGCCGGGCGATTTCGCAACGTCGCCGAGGGCGCGATCGCCGACGCAGGTTGGGCGTGGGGCGCACAGTTCGGCGACTTCAACAACGATGGATCCAACGAGCTGTTTGTCGCGAACGGTTTCATATCCGCCGATCGCACGAAGAATTATTGGTACGCGATGTCCAAGATCGCGGGCGCGAATAGCCGGCTGTTCGAGGACGCGGCGAGCTGGCCGCCATTTTTGAACGCGAGCCTCTCTGGTTACGAGCCATCGCGAGTTTACATCAACCGCGGCGTTGCCGGCTGGATAGACGTCGCAAAGAACGTGGGCGCGACCGATCTCTACGACGGGCGTGCAGTTGCGCTCGCCGACCTCTCGAATCGTGGCGCAGTCGACATTATCGTCGCAAACCAGAATCAACCAGCGGTGCTATATCGGGATTATCCCGACAGCGGCAACCACTGGATCGCCCTCCGGCTCGTTGGAACACGCAGCAACCGAAGCGCGATCGGCGCGGAGGTGGTATTGCAGACGGGCGATCTCATTCAGCGCCGGATCGTCGATGGTGGATCCGGCTTCGCGAGCCAGAACGACAGGCGGTTGCACTTTGGACTGGGCTCTCACGAATGGGTTGATCGCGTTGTGATATACTGGCCGTCGGGCACGCAGCAGGTTTTGCAGCGGCCGGCGATCGACGGGTTCGTGACGGTAATCGAGCCGCAACGATGACGCGATGAGCGACGCAATCCAATCGACGACCGACGAGCGAAACGCGATCGCTCGGGTGTGGGACCTCGGGCGAAAGGTCGACCCACGTTATCTGATTTCTTTCCTGATCACGCTCGTGCTCGTAGCGGCCCAGCTTCGCTACAACATGCTCGGAAGCTACGATCGACTGGTAGTCGCCCTCGGCGTTTGTCTTGCGACGGAAGCCGCGTTGTCGTGGTTCGACCGCGGCAAAGTCGTCAATTTGTTGAGCGCGTACATCAGTGGCATCAGTCTCACCCTGCTTCTCAAGCCACAGGGGAGCGCACTGTGGCCATTCGTGCTCGGCGGTTTTCTCGCCATCTCGTCCAAGTACGTCTTGCGCTATCGCGAGAACCATCTGTGGAACCCAACCAACTTTGCGGTTAGCGCTCTACTCCTTCTGGCACCTTCTCGCGTGTCCGTGCTCAGCCATCAGTTTGGCAATGATCTCACCACGAACCTGGTGATCTGGATTTTCGGGCTGATCATCGCCGCACGCGTCGGGGTCGTCCACATCACTCTCACGTACATCGCGAGTTTCCTGATCCTGAATGCGGCGCGCGCCACGGCACTCGGTCAACCGTTGCTGCCCGAGCTCGCTCCAATCACCGGACCGATGTATCAGCTCTTCATTTTTTTCATGATCACCGACCCTCGCACAATCGTACGCGGGCGAAGCCGACAGATCGGCGTGGCGATCCTGATCGCGGTGATGGAAACGCTAATTCGCTTCGCGTCCGACAAAGGCTGGCCGTTGCCGACGGCATTCAATGCCGCGCCAGCGTTCCTCGCGCTGGCGCTCGTGGGCCCGGTTGCGAAGTGGATCGACTTGCGCCGCGCCGCCTACAAATAGCCGTTCTTTAAAAGATGCCGGCCGGCTTTGAGGTAATATCCTGGGTCGGGCAGTTCCCAACCCAGAGTGTCAGCAAGGCGATCGTAAGTATTGAATAGGAACGCGACGTAGAACGCGTCGCGAATTGCTTCTCGCGCAACCCCCGCGGCTATTACGCGGCGAACGGTGTCGGCGCTTAGCTGTTCCGGGTACAGTGTGAATGTTTCGAGCAGGCCGAGCGTGGCCCGAAGTCTCTCGTCGATCGGAGCCGTCCGGTAATTCTCGAGCGTGAGCTGAGTCTTGCCGTCCTTGAGCGCTGCCTCCGCGACCGCGGAGTGGGCGTTAGTTCAAAAGACGCACTGATTGAGGCGCGATACGAAGGCGGCGAATATCTCGCGCTCACCGACCGACCACGGCGATGGCCCGCGCATTACCTGCTGCGTGAGCACCGAGAACGGATGCCCAAAGAATTCCTTGCGGTAGAACAGCGTGCGAACAACTCCAGCCGCGTGCCCCATCGTGAGACGTATGACGCCCAGAATCGCTTTCTCGCGAAAGCGATGACCTGTATGGACCTTGCGCAGTCTCATGCCTCGTTCAGTGCTTTGAGTCCGCCCAGCAGTCGCTTCCTCGAGGCGCCGAGCGCGGCGCTCACGATTATTTCGAACAGCTGGTCGTCACCGTAGATCGCCTGGGCGCCCGCGACGTCGTCGTCAGTCACTTTGTACGCGTGACGATGAATTTTTTCCACGAGCGGCTGAAGATCGGACGGAGCTCCGATCCCTTCGGCGACGGCTTCCCGTACCGCGGGATCGCTGTGGCCAGGCCCTTCAAGCACCCCATCCAAAACGCGGTCCCGCAGCCCCGCGTGGGGATCGCTGATCACGCCATCACCAGCGAGGTCACGCCGCCTTGGAAACTGGCGCGCGCTGGTGTGCGCACGTGCACATCATTTTCACCGCATCTCGCGCGGGCGGATAAATGTGGTAGTACATCGCAACCACCATCGGAATGAATACGAGCGCATTGTAAATGAGATGCAGCTCTATTCGCGGAATCCAGATTTGTCCAACGCTTGTCGGGACTGTTCCGCCAAACCAGTAGCGACCGGTCTGCGCCTGGTAGAAAAGAATGAAGTGTTCGAAGTGGTGGAAGAACTGAATCCAGAAGGACGCCATCCACCACTTGTAGGACGTGCCGACAAAACCCTTGCGAAGGATCCACAGGCCGATCAGCATCACCAGCGCGAATCCATAATGGAGAACCTCCGATTTCATCAGCCACGGATAGTACATGCCGAGGAGACCCATCGACATTCGCCGCGGCCAGTGCAGCACGAAAAACTGGTACGCCTGGACGATGTGCTCTGACCAATGGAACAACACGATGGCGGCAAAGCTCCACAGCGCGGCACGATGCCAACGTGTGTTGAGGCTTTCAACGAAACCGCCGGCTGCTCGGCCGGTAAAGTCCTGAATGCCGGGGGTCGAGACGGTCATGTCTTTTCCTGCCTCTTAGAAGTCGTAGGTGAGCATCGCGTACGGCGATGTGTACGGTTTGCCAGGCGTCGTGCTCTCGAGAAACGTTCCCGGAGTGAAGTATCCCACTCCAGCTGAAACGCCGAGTGAAGGGCGGAGCTTGCCGGAAGCGATCAGGTCCCATTCGTGGCCGACGTCTTTGCCCGCAACTCCAGTTGGTGAGCGTGCGAGCACGGCACCGCCGCCGTTGTAAAGCGCGTCGTGCGCGTCAGCCAGCCAATAACGGCTGTACCTGGTCGTCGCGCTCCAGCCCTTGGCAATCGTTAGATCGAAGCCCCCACGCGCGTGCCTCATGTTCTGCCAGCCGACTAAGTCGGTGAGGCCGTATTTGTCGTGAGCGGTGGGATACAGCTGATCGAACGTGCCCTTCCGATTGTCAGTAGGATTTTCATCGCCCGACGCGTGGTTGTACTCAGCAAATAGCCGAGGGGTCAGTTTGAGGCTAGTGATCGAGTAGCCAACGAGCCCGTGTGCGGCCCATGCCCGAATGGATTCGTCGGCAAGCTTCCCGTTTTGTCCGGCCAGCTGCAGGTCGTAATCGAGGCGCCGTACCAACTTGCCGTTCGCGCGGACGCCGAGGGTTCCAAAGTTCATCGTGCCCCTCGCACCGGCCTCGTTCGTGAGGCCGGACTGCCTGCGCCAAAACAGGAATGGCTCGACGGCGATTCGTGGCGCGAGCTTCGTGATGCTGCCGTATACGCCATAGAAATTGTTGCCCGGCAAGGTTTTGTCGAACCTGTCCTGGTCTACTTTGACCACGGACGCCGCAAAGGCGTCGACGCGGTAACCGGAGCCGGCCGTCGTTGCGCGCGCGCCGTCGAAGGTGCGCGCGGTATTCGCCCACGGCAACGACCCGACGAGACGTCCGTCGCCGAACGCGAGCTCGAGCCGGCCGGCGCGAACCATCGCGCCGCTGTTCTCGGCTCCCAACTGGAGGTACAGCTGACGGAGATCCGCGTGATCGCGAAACGGCGCGCCAACGGGAGTTTTGTTTTTCCAGGGGCCGCGCGCGTCCATACCTTCGACGAACAACGAAGTATTGCGACTCGGTCGGACCCGCGCGCTGAGCAGGACTCGCGTCAACACGTACTGATCGGAGTTATTCGGACTGAATCCGGCGTTGTTGATCGCTTCGGCGCGGGCGCGGAGCTGTCCGCCGACGTCGAGCCATGAAGGAAACGTACGAGTAGGTGTGGCTTCCCCGCTGGCGCCTTGCGCTACAGCATCGCGTTGCGTCGTCTGGGCGGCAATCACGCCTGGACCAGCGACAACAAACAGGACCGTCAACGCACGGGATATACCCATTGGGCTTCGACGAAAAGGATGAAATGCGTGGGGCGAGGCGCAAATGTAGGAGTCGGGGTCATCATTGCGCAATAATCAAATCTGCGCCACACTTCCCTTTCGCTTCGACAGGAGCATTTGGGTTTGGCGCAGCAGACGGACGTCATGCAGGGTACTCTCGATTTGCTCATTCTCAAGGCGCTGTCGCATGAGCCCATGCACGGGTGGGGCATCAGCGATCGCATTCGAGAGATGTCCCGCGACGCATTCCGCGTTGGTCAGGGGTCGATGTACCCAGCCGTCCACCGATTTGAGAGTCGAGGGTGGGTCACGTCCTACTGGCGGACCACGGCGAACAATCGAATCGCGCGGTACTACGAGCTCACAGCAGCGGGCAGACACGCGCTGGCCGCAGAAGTAACGCGGTGGCGCTCCTATTCCGATGCAGTGGACGCAGTCATCGACGCGAAGTAAGCGTCGGCCACTTCGCGAGAATCCTGGCGTGGTTGGCAAGAATCTTCTTCTGATTTTTTACGATCGCGTCCTGGTTGCGTAGGATACGCGCCTGATTCCGCAGCAGTTGAGCCAGCTGACCCTGATTTCGGAGGATTTTCCCCTGATTCCGGATGATAGCTCTATCGTTCGCGATGAGTGTTCGTTGATTCTTGAGCGTCGCTTGTGCCATTACGCTTTCCTTTGTGCGGGCTTCGGCTTCACGCGTTATCTACCCGTGGGGCGGTAAACAATGCCTCCTGCACCCGTCTCTCGGCAAGATCCGCGTGCGGCTCGAATGGCCGATCGGCGAGTTTGGGCCGCGGCGACATGCCGCGGAGCGAAGGCAAGGCGGCGAGAATCTCTTCGCGAGTCATGCCTAGCAGATCATGGCGTGCTATAAGCGCATCGAAATCCACCGGATACAGATTCCGCTTCGCAGGCTCCGCGAGACCGGCGATGTTGCGCGACCCAATCGCCTGCTCAACCCACGCTGAAAAGACCTGACGCTCCACTGCCGTACCGATATTGCCATTGTTGCCGGTGATAGCGTGGAGTCGGACCAGACTTTCCCACGGCAGAGATCCCAAAACAGAATCACCGACGCCAAGGAATCCACTCCATGCCGCGTCCGCCTTCGGTCTGAGACGCTGAGTAACCTCGGCGAAGGACACGGTTGCGAAGTAGAGCATCGCCTGCGCGGCGAACAGTTCAAAGTGCGCCATTGCCTCGTACGCGCCGGCAACGACGAGATCGATCTGATCGGCCTCGGCGCTGAGCGCGTCATCGTACCGCGCAAGGATTTCTCGTTGCGGAATGCCCTTCCCGCCTCCCGCGTCCTCGAACGCGAGCGCCAGGCGTTCAACGGCGCGAAGGGCCCATGCGATACCGGTGGAGAACAACGGATCCACGAACGCGTAAGCATGCGGCATCAGCGCCCAACGCTCTCCCGCGGCGCGCGCCAGCCGATGCTGGATGAGCGGCCGATATGCAATTGGCATTACAGCCGTAGCGCCCGAGAATGCCTCGTTCAGAGTCGGATATCGCTCGAGCAGCGCTCGCCACACTGCCATGGGATCGCCCGTCGCCACCGAATCAAGAGATGCGAGGCCGCGCGGCGAGAGAAGAAAACCGGCGCTGGTCGTGCCGTGGTCGAAGCGGAGGGAGTACATCCACCCCTCATCGATCAAGTGGTGGACGGCGGCCCAATCGTCGGAGTACGGGCCCGGCGGCAGTCCCGGTACGACATCGCTCATCAGCCGAACACCATCGAAATGGCTGAAGACGATGGCAGATCGTGTACGGGTTTGTTGCAGGCCCGAACGAATCGATAGCTGCTTGGCGAGAAACCCGCCCGGCCCCGACGCGTCGATGACGAACTTCGCGCGCAGATCGAGCGCTGCCCCATTTCGAGTCCCGCAAAGGCGAACACCATTGGGCGCGATCTCGGCGCTCGTTAAGTCAACCCTGTCGCGATAGTCCACGCCAACGGCGATGGCTTCCCGGACGAAGTGATGATCGACATCCGCGCGAAACCAGTGGGTGTCCGAGATCGAATCGTCCGGACTGGCGGCGACGAGTAGCCGCTCCGAGTCCAGCCCCCGATCGTCGAACGGCTGGTGCGGATGATGTCGGTAGAACGTGAAGCCGCGCTTCAGTCCGCGGCGAATCTCCGGATATTTCTGACTCCAGCGCCCGTGCGTAGCGAGCTGGTAGCAATCCGCCAATCCGTACCGAAGCGCAATCCGTTCCAGCGATAAGTTGGCGAGCGGCGTTGAGGATTCACCGATCGCGAAGCGGGGATGGGTTCCCCTCTCGAGAAGCGCCACGTCGTAACCGATCGTCGCGAGTATCCGGGCCAGAAGCGATCCGGCGAAGCCGCTGCCGACGATGGCAACCTCACATGATTCCGTCACGCCGTTCCACACACGTCGCACAGGATGCGAGGTTCCGTACGCCCGGAAATGTTTTGGCGCGCCAGTCGGTCGACACGCGTCGCTTTACAGGTCTCGCACGCCTGAAGCCGGCTTACATCCCACAAATCCGCTGTCACGACTCCGGCTGCGAAA
The DNA here is from genome assembly GCA_045803975.1 of Gemmatimonadaceae bacterium. Lineage (GTDB taxonomy): Bacteria > Gemmatimonadota > Gemmatimonadetes > Gemmatimonadales > Gemmatimonadaceae > UBA4720. Next base: position 18,535 of record JBJMOA010000131.1, on the reverse strand, counting down.
CGCGAACACTGATCGAGTGCCTCCTCCAGCTGCGATAACGTAGGCGGCGTGAACTGTCCGAGCGACTGAAGCCTATCCAGCTCGCCGTTGCCGCCGCGCACCGGAATGATCGAAACGACCGAAGCGCCTCGATCGATCGCATGCTCAACAGATCGTACCGTCCATTCGACTTGTTCCTCGACGCCGACATACGGTACGCCGAGCAGGACGAACACCCGCAACTCGATGCCGTTGTCAGAAAGAAAACGCGCCGCCGAATCGAAGCGCGACAGATCGAGACGCTTGTTGAGATGACTCGCCGCGACAGGATTTATCGTCTCTAACCCGACAGCAACCTCCAACCGCCCGGGGAGTAATTCTGCGAATGCGAGCGTCTTGTCGCCGACCATCGCAGCGTGCGATTCCACCGTGACCGCGGCGAACGGCGCCGCGAGTGCCGCGATTGCTCCAACGTCCTCCGGTGGAACGGCTCGCTGATCGAAGAAATTGCTCGCGTTATAAAGCTTGAGCCGATCAGGTTTCGGAGCGTCCAGGCTTTCGAGAATTCGCGATAGCTGTTTCGTCAGTGCACCGCGAGGCGTCGGCCCGTCAATTGTCCAACGCCACACGTCGCAGAACGAGCAAGTGAACGGACACTCCGCGCCCGCGAGAAACACTGTCAGCGCGCGCTGCATCTTCCCGCCGGGCCGACGCTCGTCTTCCAGCAATGAACCGTGCGCCTCATACGGGTCGACGAACGGCTTCGGCGGTCGAAGACTTCGGATCCGCCTGTCGATTTCGCCGACCGCGGTCACACTACCGCGACGTGTAGAGTCTCGAAATGACGGCGATAACGTGTCTCGTTCTGCGGGAATAGCCGAGCGGCCTGGTCGGAAGAAACCGATCCGTGCTGAAATCGGCGCTTGGGAAAGACTGGCATCTCGCACCCCAAGACAGAGCGAATGCCACGTGAGACGATTTCGCCCTTCAGGGCATACAGCCGTTCATGTGATCCGTCCGTCAGCTCAGCGAATGGAATCGCCTCCGCCACCGCAATCACCGAAGGGCGCGCGTAAGGACTAAATCCGTCGAATCCGTATTGCCTAGCGCATGCGTAGCTTCGCACGCAGCCGCGGCTGTAGCCGCCAGAGTAAGTCAGGGAGTGCTTGATCGACTCGACGCCCCATCCCTCCTGGTAGAGCATGCGATTGTTGACGACGCTGCGGATGGTCAGCTCGCTGTTCTCTTCGATTGGGTAATCCTTGAGGTTCTCATCGCCGCCATCGCCGTCGACGAGCAGTCGCCACCCGGGATAGCGCGCGCGAATGCCGGCAAGCAGCGCAAGGTTTACCGCGGCGCACTCTACGTCGAGTGACTTGTAATCTTCGATCACTGCGACGGCACGCAGCGGATCGAGGTCAGTCGACGAAGCTTCCACCACCTCGCCAAGGATCTCGAGCCCCGTGCGTGCGAGAAAGTCACGCGCCTGCGCTGCGTCCTGGCCCGCCCCGTCAATCGAGAGCGTGAACGCCTTGAGTCGCGCCGGCGACTGGCCTTCATTCAGGAGCAGTTTGTACAGACAAAGCAGAATCGCACCGCTGTCGATCCCTCCCGAAAACGGAACGCCGATTGGCGCGACAGGATCCTGCACGGCGAGCCATCGCCGCAGCTCCTCATACACGGCCTCGATATAATGTCGACCAATGAGATCGAGGTCGGGCGGCAACACGCCGCGCGGCGGATCGAAGAACCGTTGATGCACGGGGTTTGGATCAGGACATCCCACCAGACGCAGAGTCGTGACGTGATGGGCCGGCACCATCCGGGTATAACTCGGATGGAATTGCGCCGCCCAGCCGCGTCGTCCGAGCTCGGCGGCGATTTCGTCGATTCGCTCGGCGACGATGAGCACAGGCCCATCGACGGATTTTGCAAGGAAGTATCGCATTGGGCGATCGAGACTCCGCGCGAGCAGTACGCGTTCTCCGTCTTGCGCCACCAGGGCGAAGGACCCGTCGATGCTGAGAACCGCATTCACATCACTAGCGAGTAACCTGCGCCGCGCTTCAGATTCGTTGACTGCCCAGAGCCGCTGGGACCCATCTGAAATCAGGTTGATGATTCGAGAAATCGACTGCTTTTCGTTCATGCGAAAAAATACCTCGCCGTTGGCAGGGCTGCACCCTCTCTTTCGTGTCGCAGCTACGATTGCCGTGCTCTGGCTGGCGGGCTGTCGTGCAGAAAGGACGGGACCTCCAGTCTTTCGCCTTCTCAGCCCGGAACAGACCGGAGTCAAGTTTGCCAATACCGTCACGACCAACGACTCCATCAACGTGCAGACCGATGTCTACGTCTACAACGGTGCTGGGGTAGCCGTCGGCGATGTCAACAACGATGGACTGCTCGACATTTTCTTCAGCGGCAATATGGTCTCGAGCCGATTGTACTTGAACAAGGGCGGAATGAAGTTCGAGGACATCACGGCCAAGGCGGGCGTTACGACCACTCGATGGGCTACTGGCGCCACGATGGTCGACATCAATGACGACGGCTACGTCGACATCTACGTGTCGGTGTCCGGTCCGGAGTGGTCGAAGGGCGTGGACCGCGCCAACCTCCTGTTCGTCAATAAGGGGAACGGAACGTTCACTGAGGCCGCTGCGCAATACGCGGTTGCCGACACCAGCTTCACCACCCACGCGGTGTTCCTCGATTATGACCGCGACGGATGCCTCGACCTATTCCTGCTCAACAACTCGCCGAAGGATTTCAGCCGTGGCGTCACGGGGCATCCCGGTGGACTACGTGGTACAACACCTGGCAGCTATAACGAGCTCTATCGGAAGGATTGTCAGGGCGGAAAGCCGGGGAAGTTCACCAACGTTTCACGCGAAGCGGGCATCCTGCAGGACGCCGGCTATGGGCTCGGCGTCGTAGTCGCCGACTTCGACCGCGATGATTGGCCGGACATCTACGTCTCCAACGACGGTACACCGAACGACGTCCTGTACGTCAACAATCGTAACGGGACTTTCACCAACAAAGCGGGAAAGTGGCTGAAGCACGGAAGCCTGGCAGGAATGGGCGTGGACGCCGCGGATATCAACAACGATGGCTGGCCCGACATTCTACAAGTCGACATGATGCCGAAGGACCTGCAACGCCGGAAGCAAACGAGCTGGTATCAGACGTACTCCAGCATGCTGGACACACGCCGCCGTGGCTTTCGCGAGGACTACTCTGAAAACGCGCTGCAGTTGAGCAACGGTGTTACAGCGGGCGGGGACATCGTCTTCAGCGATATTGCGCGGCTTGCCGGCGTGGCGCACACCGACTGGAGCTGGAGCGCGCTCTTCGCCGACTTCGACAACGATGGTTACAAAGACATTTTTGTCGGCAATGGTTATCCGAAGGCTGTGAACGATCTGGATTACATGTCGGCGTTGTCAGCGGCGCGGGAACGCCGAGACAAGGCGCGCGCGCGTGCACTGCTCAGGGACCTGCCGAGTTACGAGCTGGCGAACTATGTGTTTCGGAACAACGGGGACCTGACCTTCACCGACGTAACGAAAACGTGGGGAATGGACCAGCCGAGCCTGTCTTACGGCGCGGCGTACGCCGATCTGAACAACGATGGCAAGCTCGATGTGGTCGTGAACAACATGAATGGTCCGGCATTCATCTACGAAAACGTCGAACCAACAGACGACACACATCACTTCCTCGAGATCAAGCTCGTCGGCGATTCGTCGCGTGAGCTGACTGCCGGAATCGGAGCGCGGCTTACCGTCACGAGCGGCGGCAAAAAGCAGTACGTGTACTCGTCGCCATACCGCGGGTTCATGTCGACGATGGACGATCGCGCGCACTTTGGTTTGGGGCGCGCGCAACGCGTCGACACGCTAGAAGTGGATTGGCCCGACGGGCGTTATCAGCGCTTGCTCAATCCTGGCGTCGACCGACTGCTCACCGTCAGACAATCCGATGCTACGCAGCGTAAATCGCGAACGGCCTCGCCACCCATCCCGCCGACGCAATGGTTTCAGCCCGTTGCAATTCGAGGCCTCGAATACCGTCAGGCTGCGCCGACCCGGATGGACTACAGCGCCCAGCCGCTGTTGCCGTACATGATCTCGCGGCACGGGCCCGCGATGGCTGTAAGTGATGTGAATGGGGATGGATTGGATGACGTATTCGTCGGCGGTGGTGACGGTGTCGCCGCAAAACTGTTCACCCAGCAAAAGAACGGGACGTTCGTCGAATCGACGGACGGCCAGCCCTGGCAGGCTGACAAGATGTATGACGATTGGAGCGCCGTGTTCTTCGACGCGAACGGAGACGCGCGCCCAGATCTGTACGTGACTAGCGGCGGATATCTCGAGGCCCCCGGTTCGCCATTGTTGCAGGACCGGCTCTACATCAACACCGGAGGCGCGAAGTTCGTGCGCGACGAGCGAGCGTTACCCGCGATGGCCGCGAGCAAGTCGATCGTGCGGGTTGGCGACTTCAACCGCGATGGCCGTCCCGATCTCTTCGTCGGCGGACGACTGACGCCACGAAAATATCCGTATCCAACTCGTAGCTACATCCTCCGTAACGACGGCGGGCATTTCACCGATGTGACGGAGCAGGTCGCGCCGGGACTGGTGAGCCCCGGGGGAATGATCACCGATGCCGCGTGGGTGGATTTTGATAGCGACGGGCACCTCGACCTGGTGACCGTTGGAGAATGGATGCCGATTCAGCTCTTCAAGGGCGACGGGAAGACATTCACGGACGTGACTCGATCAAGTCATCTGCCGCCTACGCGTGGCTGGTGGTACAGTCTCGCCGTCGGCGACTTCGATCGCGATGGCCGCCCCGATCTGGTGGCTGGAAACCTTGGTCTCAATTACACCTACACCACATCCAGAGACACCACGTTCGGAATCTACGCCAGCAATTTCACTGGCAATCAGACAACGGACATCGTTCTCACCCAGAAGATTGACGGAACGGAGTACCCGTACGCCGGCATGGCCCTGCTGGGCCGAGACATCTATCCGCTGTCAGTTAGGTTTCCGACCTTCGGGTCGTTCGCCCGCGCGTCGCTTGACCAGGCGTTCAGCTCGGCGCAGCTACAGCACGCACTCCATTATGAGGCAGACACGTTCGCCAGCATGTATCTGCACAACGAGGGAAGCGGACGATTCACGGCGCGCCGGCTCCCAGCGCTTGCGCAGATCTCACCGATCAAGGCGATTCTCCCCACCGATGTCGATAACGACGGCAATCTCGACCTGATTGTCGGCGGGAATCTTTACGACGGTGACCCTAACATTGCGCGCGCTGACGCCGGCAACGGCCTCTGGTTACGCGGGGACGGCAAGGGGCACTTCGCTCCCGTTCCTCCGACGCAAAGCGGTTTCCTCGCTCCTTTGAACGTCTCGGGTATGGCGTTGATCCGCACGTCATCGGGTGAGGCCACTCTCGTCGCCAACACCGCGGATTCGCTGCAGGTTTTCAGAATCAGAAAGCCCTGAAGGAACGATCGTCCAAAAAAAAGGGACGGCTCATGGCCGTCCCTTTTTTCCACTGATGCTTTACCAGCCCGGGTTCTGCGTGAGCCGGCTCTCAGTTCCAACTTTGCTCAGATTGACCTGAGCGTTGGGGATCGGGAACCGCAGATGGCGCTGGACGAAAGGATCGGCAGTAGTCTTGTAGAGCCGCCGGGTCTTCTCAGCGCCGCCTCCCTCGCCATTGATGTAGTTGTTAATCGCTTTGCCAGCATAGGCGAATCCCCAGCGGCGGATGTCGTACAACCGCTGGCCTTCCATCGCCAACTCCAGTCTGCGCTCGGCGCGAACCGCCTCGCGCGCGTACTGTTGCGTTGGGAACGAAGGGTACTGACCGACACGATAAGTTGCCCAGGTGATTTTTGGGTCATTGATCGGTACAGCAATACGGTTGTCACCAGCACACTGCGGGTAGGTGGCGACGGTAAGGCTGTCAGCACCAGCGCCGCAACCCTGAGCTGTTACTCCCGCACGAGCCCTGATCTGGTTCACGAGCGGCAACGCCGCCGCGAAGTTGCCTGTTTCGACCTGGGCCTCGGCGAGCATTAGCAAAAGGTCCGCGTATCTGAAAAGGTGAATGCGAACAGAGTTTTGCTGCGTGGGCGCCCAGCCACCCGCTATCTGTTCCGCGCCGCTTGCTTTTTCGTGAGCGTTTTTCTTCGGCGTGTACGGTCCGCCGTTCCCGATGTCGCGGACCCAGGTGTCTGAACCGGTGGTTACTTTGACGAGGCCCCAGTCTTTATAGGGGACCTTGTTGCGGCCTACCGTCCAATCGAGACGCGGATCTACAGCTGCCGCATTGCCGGCTTCGAACGCGGCATCATTCGCGTTCCACGTGCCGCCCGGATCGGTTGGATCATTATTCGGGCTCGCAGTTACCGCCAACGGAAGCCCGGCCGCGTCGACTCGGTAGAAGTTGACGAGGTTCTGCGACGGCTGGTTGAATCCGCAGCAACCGAAGTGGCTACCCGAGTACGGGAAATTCAGACGCTCACCGAAGTTGCCGTTATTTCCATCAGATTGGCCGTCGTTGACCGACGCCTGAAACGCCCAGATTGTTTCCTTACCGTTGTAGAACTCTTTGAAACCGGTCCAAACGTGGTCGAAGCTCGTTTCGAGCGCGTACGGGCCGTTGTTCACCACATCGGTAAGGGTGACCACCGCGCCGGCATACTGACCCGAGTAAACCTGCACACGTCCTTTGTAGGCCTTGGCCGTCCACTGGCCGGCGCGCCCCTTGTTGCGCGGCGTCGTCGGCAAGAGAGCGATCGCGTCGTCGAGGTCCTTGATTATGTCGGCGACTACCGCTGTGGCTCCGGCTACCGGGTCGGCATTGTTGGCCTTCCGGAAATCCGTCTCGTCTTCGCGGTAATAGGGAATGTTCCCCCACATCCGGTAGGCCTCGAAGTGATAATGGGCGCGTAAGAAGAGCGCTTCGCCTTCGATGCTCTTAGCGTCGGCGGCGGGTATCTCGTCAGGTTTTGCCGCGACCACCTTCTTCAGCAGGCGCAAAGTGGCGTTGGCTCGCGAGACGCCCTCGTAGCTGATCGTCCACTTTTCGTTGATGTAGTCCTGGCCATTAGGTGCCGACCAGTGGTAGCCCTCGATGTCGTTGATGGGAGGCTGATCACCGCTATCCGACCCCTTATACGAGTCGTCGCCAGCGACGCTTCCCCACACCCAGTTACTGGCCGCGCATCCCCACGAACCACCGGCGGCCGGACAGTCCAGAGCGCGGTATGCGGCTACCAGCGTTCCTTCGACCCCGGCGGCAGTCGAGAGCGTGCCTTCATCCAATGTGCCCTGCGGAACCGCGTTGGTCTCGAGGAAGTCGTTACATCCATAGAGACCCGCTGACAGCAGTGTCAAGATCGCCGTTCCGACGAGCAACCGATTTTTCTTTGCGACTTTCATCGTTTGATTATCCTTGAAAAAAGTCCAGTCGTTAGAACGACGTCGTAATGCCGACACTGAAGATTCTGTTGCTCGGATATGAGCCGCGATCGAAGCCACGGATCTGGTCGCGGATGTCTCCCGCGGAGCCGTAGATCTGCGCCGCCGGCAGCGCGGGGTCGAGCCCGTCGTAATCCGTAATCGTGAATAGGTTGTCACCCTGCAGATAAACCCTCGCGCCAGGCAGGTACCGCGCGGAGGACGGCAGGGTATATCCGATCTGCATATTGCGCAGGCGGGTGTACGTTCCGTCCTTCACGTAGAAGCTGCTATAGCGCCGACTCGCCTGATCGCTGTTGTCGAGTCGCGGGTATTTGGCGTTGGGATTTTGCGGAGTCCACGAATTGTCCAGTAGATCCTTTCTTACGTTCGTCTGGAACTCGCGGAACACGTAGAACTCCATCTGGTTCTCAAAGATCTTGTTGCCGTAGCTGCCAAACAACGTCGCGCTTGCATCCCAATTCCCACGGCGAGCGCCGAGGTCCAAACCGGCGGTGAATTTCGGATGCGGGCTGCCAATTATGGTTCGGTCGTTGTCGTCGACAACGCCGTCATTATTGACATCCTTGAACTTGATGCGTCCGATCGCGGCTCCGTCGTAGCACGGAGTACCGTTGCCGGCGCCGGTCGTTAGGCCGCAGCCTCCGTCTGCCGTCGCTGCGAGTGCCTCGGCGGTGCTCTGGTAATATCCATCGGCCACCAATCCATAGAACGAGCCGATCGGTTTGCCAACCATGTTGATCGCGGCATTCCCGAACCTGGCAACGGCCGGGCTGAAGAAGAAGGTCTGCTCGCCGTTGATGGAAACGATCTTGTTCGAGTAGTGGCTGCCATTGAGCGTCACATTCCACCATGATGCCTGGTGCCCGACCGAGAAATCGAAACCAGTGTTTCGCATCTTCCCGACGTTGACGATCGGCGGAGCCGCCTGTCCAGCGGTCGCCGGCAGTTGTGGATCGAACAGCAGGTTATTCGTGTTACGACTGTAAACGTCGATCACGACATTCAGCGCTCCGTCGAGAAGCACCATATCGGCGCCGACGTTCTGGGAGCGATTTTCCTCCCACTGCAGATCTGAATTTCCAAGCGAGATGAGACGGTAGCCCGGAGCGATTGAGTTGCCCGAGCCGGTGATGTCGTAGAAGGTCTGGCCGGTACCCCCGCCGAACTGCGATGGGATTCGTCCCGACGGTATTAACTGGTTGCCCGTGATGCCAAACCCGTAGCGGAGCATGACGTCGTTCAAGAAACGATTGCCAGAGAGGAATGGCTCGTTGGTAATGTGCCAGCCAAAGCCAACTGCCGGGAACGTTCCCCAGCGGTGACCCGGAGCCAGTCTTGACGACCCATCGCGACGTACTGTGAAGCTCGCAACGTATTTGTCGCCGAAGTTGTAATCGATTTTCCCGAACAGCGACAACAGCGCGGCCTTGCCACCAGCACTGGAATCGTTCTTGGTGCTCGGATCGGCGAGGGCGTCGTTGATGTAGCGGGAATTGACGTTGGTATTCAGCAGATTACCAATCGCTCCCTGCAGGAAGCGATTCGTGCTCTGATTCGCCTCCTGGCCGAGCAGGACGTCGAAGTTGTGACGGCCCATTGACTTCACGAACCTGGCGGTGTTGCTCCAGGTCCAATCGAGGAACTGAGTCGTGTTCTCCGCAATGGCGTTGCTGAACGTCGCCTCGGCCTCCTCAGGCCGTGGCGGTGTAAACCCCTGGAATGCATTCTGTCCGGTGTTGAAGCCGAGTCTCGTTCTAAGCGAGATTGCCGGCGTGGCGTCGTAACCGCCAAACACATTCCCGAACAGATTCAGGTTCTTCGCGATATCGTCCTTGCGCGTGAACGCGAATTTCACCGGGTTGGTTTGATTACCGAGCGTCGTCGCCTTGCCGCCGGCGAAATTCCCCTTGACGTCGAACACAGGGATGACGGGCTGCATCAAAATGTTCTTGCCGAGAATTCCGTCCTCGGCGTAACTGCCGGGATCGTCCGGCAGACCCCCGTAGTGGCGGTCCATTGAAAGCGCGGCGTTCTCGCCGAAGCTGAACTTTCCGCGATTGAACGACGTATTGGCGCGCAGGCTGCCGCGCTTGAAATCGTTGTACTTGGCAGTGCCACCCTGATGGAAGTAGTTGAAGGAGACGCGGTACGCGTTGGCATCGCTTCCGCCGTTGACGTCGAGATTGTAGTCGCCGACCGGCGCCGAGCCAAAGAGCTCCTTCCACCAATTCGTTCCGGTGCTTCCCGGCATGATCAGGCTGGTCGGGTACGAATAGCCCGCAAGATTAACACTGCCGGGGCGGCCAAACGCATCCGCGGTGCTACCCGCGGCGAAGATGTATTGCGGTACGGTCTGGTTGTTCGGGTCGCCGTAAATGTTCGTAGGAACCGGCTGACCGGCGTTGAGGTAGCTCTGCTTCACGACTTTTCCGTAGGCGAGCGCGTCCGTCATCAGGATCTCATCGTAGCCCCGAATCGGGCTCGCTACGCCCGTCCGAACGCGCAGCGTTACGTTCGGCGGACCGGAGATGCCTCGCTTGTTCGTCTCGATGACGATTACGCCGTTGCTGGCGCGTGAGCCGTAGATCGAAGAGGCGGACGCATCCTTCAAGACCTGCACAGACGTGATGTCGTCCGGGTTCAGAAAATTGAGGTAGCTCTCCTGCACCGGCGTTCCGTCGATCACGTAGAGCGGATCGTTATTCTGGAAGGAGCTGATACCTCTGATGCGAACGGTGCTGCGAGCGCCAGGGGATCCGCTTGAAGCAACGGTAACTCCCGGAACTGCCGCGTCCAGTCTTTGTAGAACGCTCGCGCCGGTCTGTTTTTGAGCACTCTCGACGTTCACGCTGGACACTGCGCCCGTGATGTCGCCGCGCCGCTGCTCCGTGTAGGCCGTGACGAGAACTTGCTCGAGGTATGTCACCTGAGCCATCGAAATGTCCACAGTGGTCCGTCCGCCAACGGTAGTCTGGACCGGACGTTGACCGACGAGCGAGAAAGTCAGAACTGCGTCCGGTGGCGCACTGATCCGATATTTGCCGGCGGCGTCAGTGACGGTACGCACGTCGGTTCCCTGCACGCGCACCGTGACGCTGGGCAACGGCGTACCGCCCGTCGTAGTGACCGTTCCCGTCACCACGGCGTTCTGCGCGATCGACGTGCTCGGCAAAACGAACGCTAACAGTAAGCCAAGTGCACTGGCGAAGAGCGCGCGCCAGCGTGCGGCACGCAGTGAGGTCTTAGCGTACGACTGCTTCTTTTCCATTGTGTTCCTCCGAGCAACGATATCGGTTTCCGAGTTGCAATCGCGCGTGGCGTTCAGGCTGAGCCGACCAGCCGACGAAAAATGGGTCGAATTTTTCCGCATTACGGACCCACCGTTAGAGTAGGTGTGAGGTCGGCATCGGATGCTACTGGTGAGTCGCCGTCCGGGAAGAGGATCGCGTACGCAATGTCGCCGAGGTGGTAAGCACACGCCGTGCTCTTGCCGGCAGCGACGGTTACGCTGGTCTTGGTCTGACTCGCGTCGGCCGCTGTCGTCGCCAGGACTTTGCCGGTGCTCGCATTGACGAATATCGCTTTCCAGGTACCCGACGCTTGCCACGTCGCGGTCGCGTTGAAGCTTTGCACGTGGGTGGTGTCTTTGCCGACGACCACCTCGGCCAACCCGCAGCCAGTAGCGCTGGCGGTGATGCTCGACGGATAATGCACTCTCGCCGGGCCGGTGCTGTCGTCATCGCTGCCGCATCCGACAACCGCGGCGGCTGCGAGCAACGCGAAGACGCTCCCTGCTGAGCGTAGGAGCGAACTACCACTGGACCTGTCCTTCTTCTCCATAGACTGCCTCCGTGTTCCGCTGATCAGTTTTCTTGCCCGGGTCGTCGCATCGACTGCAGACCTTGAATGGCGATCAATTGTCGATACGTCAAGAGGCGGACATTCCGGGACCTGAGCGCCTCCCGGAATCTCGGCGACATCAACGCGTCCAGTTCTCCCTGCCGATTCTTGCTCATATCGGGGAGAGGTCCGGAGGTATTCATATCGACGAGGGCGCCAAGCTCAGAGTCGTCTATCCCCACGTGGGTGACGACAAGATTGAAGGGCGGGTCGAGCCGTCCGACCATCGCGACCAGGCTGTCTACCTTCGCGGGCGGCGCGGCCGAATATTGCGGATCATGCCGGGTCTCGCCGAAATATTGCGACATCCCTAGCCCGTATTCCTTGGCGAGACGCTCGGCGATCGCGCGGAACTCCGGCTTCCGCATCACCGTTCCCATATGGTAGTCGACGTAATCGATCTTGAGTCCCGAGTGGACCGCGCGCTCGATCTGCGCGCGCAGCTCTCGCTCGACTTGTTTCAGATCAGGATGATTCTGGTAGAGGTCTTCGGAGGACGGGAAGAAATAACCGTTCGCGTCGACGAGCGTGGGCACCGCTTCGCGCCCGAGCACAGGTCCCCACCGATAATTCTTCCATTCCGAGTTGAGCGTGAGGTGAATCCCGACCGATACATCAGGATGTCGTTTCAGAATCTCGACCGTTTCCTGATACCACGGCGTGGGAAACATGACGGAGACGGAGACCGGCAGGCCCGACGCGATCAATTTCTCGAGGGCGACGTTGACGCTGTGGCTCATCCCGGCGTCGTCGGTGCGGATGATAAGGTAAATCTGATCGGAGGGAGAACCGATCTGTCGCGATGCGTTGGCCTGGCCGACGAGATCGATCGGCGATGCGAGGACTATCAACGGAGCGCACAACGGTACTGCGAACGAACGAAGCAGGTTCGTACGACCCTCCCGCGAGCGGAAGTCTGATGGTGCGGCTTATTTCACTTTCGCCCGAACCGCTCCACGTCGGCGAAGTGGTTAGCGAGCCATCCCTTAGTACGGCCGGGAATTAAAGTTGTCAAGTAGCTTTTCGAAGACGGCCGCTGCGGAGCCGGGCTCGTAGAAAAAGCGGCGCGTCGTACGATAGCGATCGCAGGTGGCTCGATTTGCGTCGGTGCCGACGCATTGCTGCGGAAAGCGCGAGAGGGATCTGACCGTGAGGCGCGAGCGAGGCGAGCGCGTCGGTGAGAGGCAAAAATCGGGACGGCTCGATTTGACCGTAAGACGCGAGCGAAGCGAGCGGCGTCGGCGAAAACCCGGCGGCCCGATTTGCCTCCGCGCTCCGCGCGGGAGGCAAAAATCGGGACGGCGGGATTTGAACCCGCGACCCCCTGAACCCCATTCAGGTGCGCTACCGGGCTGCGCTACGTCCCGTTCTGCTCCGAATCAACCGGAGGTCAAACAGAATGCGGATAATAGTTATCGGACACTGGCCCTACAACCCGGATCCATAAGAATTTCGCTCGCTCGGCCCGATTCCGTGATTTCTCGCACGGTCGTTGCGGTACGTGTGAGGCTTCATAGTTTCGTATTACAAAGAGGGTGTCGTTCTGTCGAAAAAACTTGCCGGCTCTAGTAAGCTGGTCCGCACTCGCACGACCATATTGGAACCGCGTCGGGACTTTGCCAGACGATGATGGCTGACAATAGCGGTAAGGAGCATCCCCTCTCGGGGCGCCGCCCGAAGCACGACACGCCGAACGGGGGGCCCACGCCGATCATCCCCATCGGCAACACTCGGCTCGCGGATGCGATCAGACACGGCGGACGCATCTACCAGCTCTTTCTCGACTCCGTCCCCGACTACGCGATCTTCATGCTCGATCCCAATGGCTACGTCGCGAGCTGGAACAAGGGCGCGGAGAGAATAAAAGGCTACCACGCCGACGAGATCATCGGTCGACACTTCTCGGTGTTTTACCCTCAGGAAGCAAAAGACATGAGCTTTCCCGAACACGAGCTCGAGGTAGCCACGCGCACCGGCCGCTTCGAGGACGAAGGCTATCGGGTCCGCAAGGACGGCTCCCAGTTCTGGGCGAATGTCGTGATCACCGCCGTTCGCGACGACGATGGAAGTCTTATTGGATTCGCCAAGGTCACTCGTGACCTCACCGAGCGTCGGTTCGCCGAGCAGAGGGCGATCGCCGATGCGCGCCGGTTAGCCGAATCGGAATCAGCCAACGCGGCAAAAGCAGAGTTCCTGGCGGCGATGTCGCACGAGCTGCGCACGCCACTCAATGCAATCGGCGGTTACGCTGAACTTCTGTCGATGGGTTTGGGTGGACCAGTTACGCCGGAGCAGGCGGAATACGTGGAGCGGATCCGCCGCAGTCAACAGCACCTGATGGGAATCATCACCGACCTTCTCAACTTCAGCCACGCCGAGGCGGGCCGCCTCACTTACAACATCAGCCAGATATCCCTTGCGGACGTGATCGAGACGGTCGTACCGCTCATCGAGCCGCAGGCGAAAGCAAAAGGCGTCTCACTCAATTCCGTTCCGACTGCGCAGAATTGCCTCGCGATCGGCGACCGCCCGAAGGTCGATCAAATCATTCTGAACCTGTTGTCGAATGCAATCAAGTTTACGCCCAGTTCCGGAAGCGTGACGGTAGAATGTCGAGCGTCCGACAGAACGGCATCCATTGCGGTGGTAGATACAGGTACGGGCATTCCAGCCGACAAGCTCGAGGCCATCTTCGAGCCCTTCGTTCAGCTTGGACGCTCGCTAAGCAGCGCTCACCAGGGTGTCGGGCTCGGCTTGGCGATCAGCCGGGACCTTGCGCGGGCGATGAACGGTGATCTGACGGTCACGAGCAGTCAGGGCGTAGGTTCGACGTTTACACTGAGCCTTCCGCGACGCTGACTGGTACCGCGCCTAAACGGATTCCTTCGCCGGGATGATCCTACCCACGTAAAAGTCGCCGAACTCGGCGTACTTCGCGCTGACTTCATCGAAGCGCATGTCCGTAACGAGCTTCTTGAAGTCCAGCGGATCCTGCGCGAATAGTGTCACACCCCACTCCCAGGCGTCGAGTCCGATCGCACCGCTGATCACCTGCTGTATTTTTCCGGCGTAGCGCCGACCGGTGAGACCGTGCGCCTGCATGAGACGACTTCGCTCGTCGAGACTGAGAGTGTACCAGTTCTGTCCTGCATCGCGGCGTTTCGACATCGGGTAGAAGCAGACGTATGGCATGGTTGCGGGCAGCTCTGGATACAGCCGACGCCGGACATGTTCGCTTTCGCGTTCGGCGGTGGATCGCCCGGCGAGAGTCCTCACGTAATCCGCGTCACCGACCTGTCCGCCGCGCGCGTCCGCGGCGCGAGCGAGCTCGGCGGTTATATGGTACAAGCCGGCTTCGGTGACGCTCAGGAATGAATACGCCGTTTCAACTGCTTTACCCAGAGCCGTCATCGCAAGCTCGTCCTCTGCCGCGCCAATCGCGTCGAGCGATTCACGGAAGTGGATCGCCATCAGATCCGACGATGACCCGATCAGCCGTGCGATGCAGGTCCAACCAGCCGGGGCGACCGATTCCGCCGCACGTGTCCTGCGGGCGCGCGGACGGGGATTCAACGCTGTGGTAGCACGCTTCACCAACTCCGTCACCGCGGTATTGCTCGCCGGTTTTTTTTGGAGCCGGAAAATCTGATGCAACACGAACCAACCTTCGAGTGTCTCGGGCGGGTGCGCGATCGGCGGAGTCGTCATGCAGTAAAACTACATCGACGATGCCCAACGCACTGACCGCGCAATTCGTGTGGTCTCAGAGTGAAGGTTTTCTTCGGACGATTTTTTCCGCGAGGTGGGCGACTGCACGCTCTGTCGCCTCGCCAATCGCGGTAGACCGGAAATTCGAGCTATTGACGTCCGCGCCGCCGGCGGTGTTGTGCCCGATGCCGGCGACGCGCAGACCGCCACCCTTCCCGGAAACTCCTTCGGCGCTCATACTGGCGACGATCTCGCCGGTTGCTGCGTTGATGATGCGTGCGGTGAGCGCGACTTCGGTTTTGTGCTGCCGGTAGGAGAGAAGGCCCATCGTGGCGGCAGTCGCAAGGAGTCCACCGACGTTGCGCTGCTCGAACCCAAATCGAGTCACGGAGCCGGTGACGATGAACTGTGCGCCAGTCGCAGCATCGACCGGCTTTCTCTCCACGAGGCGAAACTCACCGCTTTCCAACAGCTTCTCGATCAGCATGTCTGCGATGCCGACGCCGAGCTGCGACGGATCGTATCGTTCGCCATTCACGCCGTGCATCGCGCCAAGAACGGACGCGAAGCCGCGCTTGTCCTCGACCTGTGCGGAAACAGTACCGGACTCGAAGCCCTGAACTATCAGCGTCGGCTTGTTTGAGCTCGAGCCGGGGGACGCTGGTTGTGCGGGAGATGAAACCGCAGCCGCAGCAATGAGAATTGCGAGACCGATTGCGGTCCGAAAGGATTGCAGACTCTTCATGATGTGCTCCGGTGTGAGGGTCACGCCGGAGAATAGATCCACGCTTCGCCGACCAAAATACGTAGCCGTACGTAGCAGTCACCGCACGATTACGGTGCAGCTGCAACCGGCTCTAGCGCCTGACGGCAGTCTCTACATACTTGAATAGTCGTGCGCGCTCCGCGGCGTCGAACACCTTGCCGTTAGCGATCACTGTCGAAATCCGACGGGTACTCCCAATGTCGACAAGCGGATTCGATTCGAGCAGAACCATGTCCGCGAGCTTTCCCTGCGCAATGGTGCCGAGTGAGTCGAGTGCACCCAAAAATTCGGCAGCGTTGTAGGTCGCGGTGCGAAGCGACTCCAGCGGAGTGAGTCCGGATCGCACCATTAGCTCGAGTTCGTCATGAAGACTGAATCCCGGATAGACGAACGCCTGCGGCGCATCGGTGCCCGCTAGCAATCTGATCCCGGCATTCTTCAAGTCGCGCGTGCGATCGAAGCTGAAATAGCTGCGGACCACTAGCGAATCGCTCGGCGATAGCGCCGAAGCCCTTCGCGCCCATCCCCCCTTGATTACCCGCGGAACGTATTTCGCCCGTTCCGGATGCGTGCTTGCGCTGTCAAATGCGTGCGCGTAAGGCTGATAGACTGCGAGCGTCGGTGTGACCCATGTGTGATTCGCCGCGAGTGTCGCAATGACCGTTCGACACCGCTCGGGGTCATAGGACGCGCGCAGCGTACGGGCCTGCGCTCGGATCTCCTTGAGTTGGTCGGCGATTACAGTAGTATCGGCAAAGCGCGCGCGCAGAACGCTGTCCTGCGAGCTACAGGCACGCATGAGATCGTCCTCGTGCTCGATGCTGCGCTGCCCCGCCCTCGAGGCTTCGACGACGCTGACTGAGTACGGAACGTGGCCGGCGAAGGGCACGCCCATTTTTTTCGCTTCCGTGGCAAGCCCGAAATACGCGGAACGCGGAATCCACGAGTAGGTCTTGATGAAGTCCGCTCTGGCCCCACCAGCCTTGGTGCGCGCGAGAGTGTCGACCGCTCTCGCACCATCTTCGGCAGTGACGACGTGCGCGACAAAGCGCGCAATGTTTACCGGACCATCGACACGCACTCCAACGACGAGGCGCGGGCCAATCTCGCGACCCGCCGCGATATCGGACTTCCACCGCAACGTCGTGTCGACGTACCAGCCCATGTCGCGCGCTCCGGTCACTCCGTTGGCAATCATGAGAGGACCGGCAAAATCGGAGAAGACGTACACGAATCCGTGTACGTGCATGTCCCAAAGCCCGGGAATCAAAAATTTTCCGCGCCCGTCGATGACGCGCGCTTCCGCGGGAACCGACACTCCGTTTGACGGTCCCACGTAAGTGATACGCGTGCCCTTGACGATGACCGTGTTGTCAGCGCGAACGGTACCGCCTGCTACGTCGATCACGGAGACGTGGGTGATCGCTACCGGCCCGCTGGCGGCGCGCCGCGAGCAAGCTCCCGCCGTAAGAGCCAGTAAGGTGACTGCGATTGCCGCGCGAACTAACTGGCGGTTCGCTTTACTCGCCAGGTTCCGGTCTGCGGTGCGTTGGCCTGCGACCCGCTCGTCGCGAACGTGCCCTCGATCGTGTCGCCGTTCAGCTTGCCGGTAAATGTCGTCTGAACTGGGCAATCGCATTGCGGATCCCGATATGCATCGAGCACGCCACTTACGGTGTCTCCGCTCACGCGAACGAGCTTGATCGTCAATACCTGGGACCCGGCGGTGTTCTGCATCGCGGCCGAGCCGCCAGTGCTATTCACGCCGCCGTACGGCATGAGCGCCTTTCCGTATCCGCGCGGAATCATTACGACGTCTCCGGTCGCGGCTTCACCGGACGCCGAAAGATTGAACACGATACTTCCGCTTCGGCCCGTCGTGGGGCTGGTGTATTCCCCGCTCCACTTCCCCGCCAGCGATGCGCGATCGCCCGAATCGCCAGTGACGGTGATCGGCGTCGGCTTCGATGCGCACGCGAGCGCGACCGCGCTGAACACGGCAAGGCAAATTTGATTGGTCTTCACGATCCCCTCCTTAGGTTGCCACGTTGATTAGAAGGGTGGGTGCGGTAGTGTGGCTCCGAACTGCGTCCGGCGCCAGAGTGATGTCGTCTCCAAGGTCCCGCGAGATCTCCTATGACAAGCGAGCCGGTTGGCATGGGCCAACCGGCTCTCAGTAGCGCGCGTGGAAAGGAATCCGCCGCTCAGCTCGTCGGCTTATCGCCGGTCGTTACCCAATCGACGAGCGTTTGGAACGAGTCGACCACCAGCGCATTGGAAACCGTCTGCGATCGATTGAAGCTGCAGTGACCGTAATTAGCCACGCTACGCTGCAGCAACATTCCCGAGCCCGCGGCGCGCTGGGCGAAAGCCGGCTCGTGAAAGAATGGAACGAGCGGATCGGAGAGGTTGTGAACGCTCACGACCGGGATTTGAAGATTGCCTGTAGGCACATAGTACTGTTCCAGGTAGTTCAGGGCGTCCGGGGTAATATCGTAGCGATCTATGCCAGGTTGCCCAGCGGGCGGGTTTTGCGCGGCGGTAACCATTGAAGCGATCAGTCCAGAAAGCCCTGGCGCGGGCGGCGCTGCGATGGCCCCCAGCGTATATACGGTGTTCCGGTTGTCGTACGGCGAATGCCCATGGGTGCGGGCGACAATGTCTCCGATGC
>JBJMOA010000130.1:0-15106 GCA_045803975.1 Gemmatimonadaceae bacterium | reverse complement strand
GGGGACCCCGCGCCAAGCATTGTCGTGAGTTTGGGCTGTGCGTATTTCATCGTCGGGTGGTAAGCGGTGGGGCGATCCCTCTAAAGCGGGCCTAGTGGTTATCACCTAGGCGTCGCTACTATAGAGACTCTATCCTGACCTCGATCGTAACGGTTTTATGAAAGAAATCTGACAGTTTCGTCATATTTAGCCGCGGGTTCCGGGAAAGGATTGAGCCGGACCTAAGCGATTCGGACACAATGGTTTACACATTTCCGTTCCAGGCGCGCCCAGTGATAGGAAATCGCCCCTACCAAGCCTTTGGACGGGAACAGATGGTGCACGAATCTCCCAGCGATCCGCTCACGCGGGGGAAGCCTGCTTCAGTCTTCGACTGTGAACGGATAGGCGAGGGTGCACGCCGTGACGAACACCAAATCGAAGGCGAGTAGAAGCTTCAGCCAGGCTCCCGCCTCAGTAACGGGGCGGCCGCTCAACACCTTTGCGGTCGCCTGCGACGCCGCAACGACGATCGGAAGAAAGAATGGGAGCGCCAGCATCGGCAACAGCAACTCGGCGAGCCGAGTGTTGACGGCCATCGCGCTGAATAACGTCCCTACTGCTACCAGACCGATCGCGGCCAAGAGCGCGATTGCGATCAGCGGCCATGCGATGTCGCCGACGGGCAAATTGTAGAACAACACGAGCGCCGGAATGGCGATCAACTGAACGGCAGCAACGAAAATCAGGTTCGCGATCGCTTTGCCGAGGAATATGGCCTCCCGGCTCACGGGCGACGCGAGGAGGCCGTCGATGGCGTGATCCGCGCCCTCGACGCCGAAGGAGCGGTGCAGTCCGAGCAGCCCGGAAAAGGTGAAGACGATCCAGAGAACTCCGGGCGCGAGATCGGTAACGGCGACGGCGGTCGGATCCCAGGAGTAGTAGAAAATGACGAGCCCAAGAAGCGCGAACACGACGGCGGAGAGAAATGCGCTTCGCGTGCGGAACTCGATCGCCAGATCTTTGCGCGCGATGAGCCAGGCGGCAGACAGCGTGTCAGCCACTCGAAGCGACCGCCTCACGATACGTCGCGGCGTAGGACCCGGGGTCGATACCGTCCCTGGCGTCGTACCGCACGAACTTTCCACGCTGCATCACCGCGGCGTGCGTCGCGAGCGAAAGCCCTTCGGCCAGATTGTGCGTGACGATGATGATTGCCGTTCCCGATGACCGCAGCTCACCAAGGAGCGCGGTGAGAGATCGAGCTCCGCTTTCATCCAGCCCGCTGTAAGGCTCGTCGGCGAGAACCACCTGCGGAGAGTGGACCATTGCGCGGGCGATCGAGACGCGCTGCTGCATGCCGCGGCTAAGGAGGCGAACCGGCGCATCGGCGCGCTCGAGCATCGACATGCGGCGGAGCGAATCGTCCACCCGCATCCGGGGATCGCGAATCCCATAAAGTTGCGCGGCGAATGAGACGTTCTCCCGGGCGGACAGCGCATCGTACAGCATCGTGTGGTGCGATATCAACCCAACCCGCGAGCGCGCGAGCATACCTTCGGCTAAGGAGATGCCGGCCAGACGTGCGCTTCCGGACGTTGGCTTGAGCAGGCCAGCTAGCAGTCTCAAGAGCGTCGTCTTGCCTGCGCCGTTTGGACCGAACACGGCTAGACAATCTCCCGGCATGAGCGAAAAGGTGACGCCCGCGACTGCTCTTCTCGAACCAAAGGTGCGGGCGAGCTCGGTGGCTTCGATTATCGGAAGCTCGGTTCGGGAAGCTGCGTAAGGCGCGGCTTTGGTCATTCGCCTAGAACTTGCCACGCTGGCGAGAGCGGCGCAAAACGCTGCATCCTTGCCACCCTGCCCGTTCAGGTCGCTTCAACAACTTGCCGCCAATGACCGACATCGACGTTCTTCTAGAGGAAACCAGGAAGTTCGAGCCGCCGCCTGAGTTCGCGGTCGTCGCCAATGTTTCCTCGTCCAGCATCTACGAGAAAGCCGAACGCGACCCCGAGAAATTCTGGGCTGATCAGGCGCGCGAGCTCCAGTGGATACGGCCATGGAAGAAAGTGTTGGAGTGGGATCCGCCACATGTGAAGTGGTTCACCGGCGGGAAACTCAACGTAGCGGCAAACTGTATCGACCGGCATATCGAAGGAGCGCGACGGAACAAGGCGGCGCTGGTGTGGGAAGGAGAGCCGGGCGATCAGCGGACGCTCACCTATTGGGATCTGTATTGCGAGGTCTCGAAGTTCGCGAACGTCCTGAAAAAGCTCGGCGCTCGAAAAGGCGATCGCATCGCGATCTACCTGCCGTTGATTCCCGAGGCTGCAATCGCGATGCTGGCGTGCGCGCGGATCGGAGCCATCCACTCAGTCGTGTTCGGCGGCTTCTCACCCGAATCATTGCGTGACCGGATCAACGATGCCGAAGCGAAGATTCTGATCACGGCCGATGGCGGCTACCGTCGGGGCCAGGTGATACCGCTGAAGCGAAACTCCGACAAGGCGCTCGAGGAAACTCCGTCTATCAAGCACGTAATCGTCGTGCAGCGGAGGCCGGGTGGAGCTGGCGACGAGGCTTTCGCCGACATGAAGGAAGGTCGCGACCACTGGTGGCATCGCTTGATGCAGGATAGTCCGCTCAAGTGCGAGCCAGAAGAAATGGACGCCGAGGACGTTCTTTACATCCTGTATACGTCGGGCACGACCGGAAAGCCGAAAGGTATAGTGCACACGACGGGCGGTTACCTCACCGGCGTCGCCACGACGACGAAGATGGTGTTCGACCTCAAAGAGGACGATGTCTTCTGGTGTACCGCCGACATCGGCTGGGTGACCGGTCACTCATATCTCGTATATGGACCGCTCGCTAACGGTGCGACGTGCGTGATGTACGAAGGCGCACCGGATTGGCCGGAGCGCGATCGCTTCTGGCAAATTTGCGAGCGACGCGGAGTCACGATTCTGTACACTGCGCCAACCGCGATCCGCGCGTTCATGAAATGGGGCGACGAGCATCCCGCCAGGCACGATTTGTCCCGCCTGCGTCTGCTCGGCTCCGTCGGCGAGCCGATCAATCCGGAAGCGTGGATGTGGTACCGCGAGCACATCGGAGGAAATCGGTGCCCGGTAGTTGATACGTGGTGGCAAACCGAGACCGGCGCGATTGTGATCTCTCCGCTGCCAGGAATCACGGCTACCAAGCCTGGAAGTGCGACGCAGGCGCTACCGGGTTACACCGCGGAGTTGCTGGATTCCACTGGCCAGCGCATCGAGGTTGGCGGTGGACTACTCGCTCTCACCAAGCCGTGGCCGGCGATGTTGCGCACGATTTGGGGCGACGACGATCGTTACGTGCAAACGTACTTCTCCAAATGGCCGGGTCGTCCCGATCTCTATTTCCCCGGCGACGGAGCAAAGCGTGACACCGACGGGTACTTCTGGATCCTTGGCCGGGTGGACGATGTTCTCAACGTCGCCGGGCATCGAATCGGGACAATGGAGGTCGAGTCCGCGCTCGTCGAACATCCGGCGGTGGCGGAAGCAGCCGTCGTTGGAAAGACTCACGAGCTCAAAGGCCAGGCTATCGCAGCATTCGTAACACTGCGCGACAAGAGCAAACAGAGTCCGGCGCTGCGCGACGAGCTGCGCGAATTCGTCGCCAAAAAAATTGGTGCGCTCGCGCGTCCTGACGACATTTTGTTCTCTGCTGATCTTCCGAAAACGCGCTCCGGAAAAATCATGCGTCGACTCCTGCGCGACATCGCCGAAGGACGCGCCCTCGGCGACACGACGACACTCGCTGACCCCAACGTCGTCGCGAGTCTCAAGGATCAGTACGAGGACAAGGAGGGCTAATTTCCTATCAGGCCAGTCGCCCGCACCCGCAGGCGGTTATCCTCTTCGCCTTGAAAGTGTTAGCCTCATAACCCGAACAAAGGCCGACGCATTTGCGCCGTGGCCCGACTGTCTAAATCGTGTCGTTGACTAGTCATGGGAGTTATGCGGGTAAGTCCCCGTATGAGGTCCCAACGGCAAGCGAAACGAAACAATTTTTCGGTGCGGATCGGCGCAAAAAAGTCAACCGATTTATTGCTCCGACACGAGTGAAAAACTCGTTGCAGGCGGTGTCTCCTCTCGTCTTATAGGTGCACGACCCAACCATCGAAACGAGAACCACCCAACCGCTTTGAAGGACCGGTTTTGAGCCCACGGGCCAGTTGCCGGCGCCATCAAAATTCTCGGAGAGATTCACCATGAAAGCGACCCGTTCCTTGTTGGCCGCGATGGCGTTCACTGCCATCATTGCGAGTCAGGCGAACGCGCAGTGCTCCGGCAACGCTGGAAGCTGCAACACCACCAACACCGCGTCGGTCACCGTTGGCGCACTGGTCAAGCTCGGAATGAGCTCTGCCACCACGACGTTGACGAACCCCACCGCTGATGACGTCGATGCTGGCAATGTCATTTCTGACGCCGGCCCGACTTTCACGATCAAGGCGAACAGAAGCTGGACGCTCAAGATCAAATCGCAGAACGCCGCGAGCTGGACCTACGTAGGCTCCAACTCCGGTGTAAAACCGATCAGCGACCTCTCGTGGTCGACTACGGCCGGTGGAACCTACACCGCGATCAGCGGCACCGATGCGACGTTCGCTTCTGGCGCAACCGCGAGCAATGGCACCGCTGCGCAGGCCTTTTTCAGAACGAGCTGGTTGAGCGATTTCACCAGCGCGAGCAACGCACCTGGTACGTACAGCTTGCCGATTGTCTTCACCCTTACGGCTCCGTAAAGTCATGCTGCATTCTGGCTCTCGCTCGCCCGCAAGGGCGGGCGCAGAGCGCAGAGGGCGAGTGCGGAGTACCGTACTCGCCCTCTGCGCTGTAGGAGTGGTGGTCTCGCAGCGCGCCGGCGCGCAGCTGCTCGTAGATCCGCTCGAGGTCACGATCCTGGCCGCCGGTTCGAGCCGAGTGTCGAGCAGCTTCTCGCTGTCAAACACGTCGGACAATCCGGTTCAGGCAACCATCAGCCGCTCCGATTGGGATCGCGCGGAGAACGGCGACAACCGCTTCCTGGCGAGTGGCACGAGCGGAAACTCGTGCGGCGCGATGCTCAGCGTCTCGCCGCTCTCGGTTCGCATCGAGCCGCATACGTCGCGTGTCATTCGTCTCGCGGTGCAGACCGGCGCCCCTTTGGCGAAGGAATGCTGGGACATTGTCTTCGTCGAAGAAGTCCCGCAGCGCGCTGCGACCAAGGGCAACTCGCTGCAGTACATCTTCCGCACAGGCGTGAAAGTCTATGTCGCGCCGCCGGGCCTCGGCCGCGACGGCGCGGTCGAAGACATGGCGGTAGTGGATGCACTGCCTCCGAAGAACTCCGCTGGTGCTGCTGTAACAGCAGTGGCCGCCGGGTCGGCAAAGCGGCAGATCTCCGTTCGTTTTCACAACACCGGTGCCACGCACCTTGTCGCGAAAGGACGACTGGAGTTCCGGCGTCCCGACAACAGCCTGGCCACGGAGATTCCAATTGCTGAATTCCCGACTCTTCCAGGAGCGACGCGCAAAGTCCTGATCGACGTCCCGGCGGATCTTCCGGCCGGCGACTATGTCGTGCTCGCGCTCGTCGACTTCGGCGGTGCCGAGCTCGTCGCGGGTCAGATCGATTTCCAGGCTAAGTAGACAATCATGCGCGCGCTTCAGCGGAAGCTCCGTGGCGCAAGCACCAAGGTCGGTTTGTCTTTCGCTCTCTCGTTGCTGCTCGCCGCTCCGGTCGCCGCGCAAAAAACCACTCTCACGCTTTCCGGCGGGACCATCACGTTTCCTGCTCCCACCGCCGCTGATTACATCGTCGGCTGGATCAATTCGTCGAACGGTGTCACGTTCACCGTCAACGCGCAGAATGGTGCTTCGCGCACCACCACCGTCTTGCTTCGGACAATTTCTGCAACACTCGGCAACGGCAAGGCGATCGGTGACCTGCAGTGGCGTCGTGCCGACCTCGCGACCTGGAACAGCATCAGCGTCAGCGATACACAGGTCGAACAGCGCATCGTGATTCGAAACGGTGTCAACGATCCGTGGAGCAACACCATCTTTTTCCGGATGGTGTTGAACTGGACCACTGACAGTCCAGCAACATATTCCGCGGACTACCAGCTCACTCTGGCGCAGACAGTCCCGTGATAACGACCTCGCGGTGCGCAATTCTCTCTGCATCGATGGCAGCATTCTGCGCTCTCGCGCCGTCCGCACCAGCGCAGTCGTCTGTCGTGGAGGTGACGCTGCCTTCCGTCACCGTATCCGGATCTCCACGCAGCTATCAGATCGTGTCGATTCCGGTTCCAGATGCAATCGCTCGTTCGCCCCGCATCGGTGTCGAGATAGTCCCGCGTGGAGAATTTGTGATCCTCGGTCAGCGCACGAGATCCCTGGAAACGCAGGCGTCAAGATCCCGTGTCAGCGTTACGATCGGTGTTCCCGCTGGTGCGCTTGCCGGGCGACTGTCCGCGGCGGAAGCCCGCTTCTCCGCCCCGGGATCGCCGTCGTTGGTCGTGCCGATTGAAATCGACGTCGCCCTCATTCGGAAAATCGCGCTTCGCCCGACGCCGGGCCCGATCAACGCGCAGGCCGGAAGCGATGTCATCTTACCGCTGGAGATCACGAATTCCGGTAACGCGATCGACACGATAGCCGCCGACCTGTCTCTCCCAACCGGATGGTCGACGCGTGAGGCGCGGGACGCGGCGCTGGTGATCGCGCCCGGCGAGATTATCAAGCGCCGCTTGCGACTCAAGGTTCCGGCGCTCTCCAGCACCGGTTCGTCATTCGTACACGTCGATCTACTCGCCGGGCGCGACACGGTCGCCGCCGAGACGATTACAGTCGAAGTCTTCAACTCCAGTACGATCGGTCGGCAATCCGGACCTCTCATCACTTCCGCCGTGTCGCATGCGACCGACGAGAACGGACGTGCGAACCGACTCTTCACTCTAACTGCGACGGGTGCGCTGTACGACTCTATCCGTGTCGACGCCCGGCTATCACAGGGTTCGAAGTTGGGCGGCGCCGCAAGCAATGCGTTCGCGCATCTCGGAACCTACCAGTCGGCGGCGTCGCTGATGTTGTCCGCTCCCGGGGGCCAGCTTGCCGTCGGCAATACCGGAACCTCATTCTCGGATCTGACGGGGCTTTACCCCTACGGTCAGGGTGCGCTGCTCCATCTGCAGCGTTCCGACTGGAGCGTTCTCAGCCTCGGCGCGCTCTCCCTCGCGCCGGTCGGATCTACCGAGCGAAAGCCAATGCTCGGCGTGCGTGCCGAAAGACAGTTCGGCGTCGCGCAGCTTAGTACATCGGTTTCGCATTTGGCGGATGCCGGAGCGTCGCCGCGCCGCCTCGACGCATTCGGCGTGGGTGCGGCGGTTCCGTCGGTTTTCAGCAGTACCCTCAAAGCGGAAGTCGCCGAACGACGGTTTAGCGACGGTAGCGGTCTCGGATGGTCGACCGAACTGGTGCGTGTTGGCAGCGAGAGCAACGAGCAGCTGCGCATAACGCACGCACCCGGCGGCAGCGATGCGTTCGCGCGTGCAACCAACGAGCTGCTTGCCAACTTCTCCGAGCGGCTGTCGCGGCGCGCTTCGATCGGCGCAAGTATGTGGCGCACCAGTGACGCGACCCTTGTGTTCAGCGGACTCAAGTCGAACGGGCTCTCCTTGCGACCGCAGTACGCGCTGCACGGTGCCACCACAATTGCGATTGACGCGCGCTCCTACGTCTTCGACGCGACGTCGCGTCCCACGACGCCGGGCACTGGTGGCGCGTTCGGAAGCCGCGATCAGCAGCTCGGCGTAAGTCTGAGCACCTACCTCCATCAGTATTATCTGAATACGGCAGGATATCTCGGGAACGTGACGCGCACCGTCTCGCCAAACGGTCAGAGCACCGTGAGCGATCGTACTCCCCGTAACTACTGGACGACGAACGCCGGTTGGACAAATGCCGCCGGCATGGTGGAGCTGCAAATGCGCATCGAGCAGACGCGCGACAGAGGCGGGTTCGTAAACCAGCAGAGTCTGTTCGGGGTCCGCGGCGAACAAATCGTGCTGCCATGGCTCGGTGGACTGCGCGGCGAAGGCGAGCTACAGCGTGTCAACGGATTTGGCGGAGAGAAGTTGACGACCATGAGAGCCGGCCTTGCCGTGCCGGTGGTGAATGGCCTCGCACTAAAGGTCGATGCCGAGCGCAACTCGATCTTTCGCGCGGTGAGCGGCCGAGTGCCATGGATTTTCGCCGTACGCTTCGAGCACGCACTCACAGTTCCGATGATTCGAGCTCCTGGCACCTCTGGTTACGTCTACGAGGACATGAATGGAAATCAGCGCCGTGACAACGGCGAGCCCGGCGTCGCTGGTGCAATCGTGAGACGGGGAGGCGAGACGGCGGTGGCTGACGCGCGCGGCAAGTACCGTGTAGGCGGTGACTCGCGCCAGCCGGTGATGGTCGATGAAGCGTCGCTACCCGATGGATGGTCGGCGAGCGGCGCCGGTCGAGGCGATCTTAGCGTATCGTTATCGACGTCTGCGGAAGTCGAGCTCGTGGTGGCGCCGCGCTCCGGCATCGCGAGCGTGCAAGTCGATCTAAGCAAGGCGCACGTAATCGCGCGCGACAGCGCCGGCCGCGAATGGGCAGCGATGATGACCGGTCCAAGCACAGCGACTTTTCAGGCGTTGCCCGTGGGTGCCTATAAACTGGAATTCGATTTATCGGAGCTGAGTGAGCCGCTCGTTCCACGCTCCCCAATTCCGGCGCTGATCGTGACAGGGAAAGACTCGAAGTCGATAACGATCACGCTGGATCCACGTCCGATCAGGATGTGGAACGGCGCTCGCGGTGGGAACCGCTAGGCCGATGCGATCTTCGCCTCTGCGTGCATTCGCCATCGCGCTGGCTGTGATGGTATCCGCGTGTCTCAAATCGACGGAACCGCAGGCGTCGGTGCTGGACCTGAAAGGATCGTGGAGCTATACCGGTGTGCAGTCCAGCCCTGTGCCGGAGACCTTGACCGGGACGTTGACAATCTCCCGGGAATCGGGAACGAGTTTTCAGGGGCGCGTCGATTTGGTCGGCGTGAACTCGCAAAGCGGTGAGAGTCGGCTCCTCAGCGGCCTCGTCAGTGGCTCGGCCAGCGGTAACGATGTGATCGACTTCGATGCGGATGTGGATGGTACGCCGCGTCGCCATGTGGGGCAGATCGTCGCAGACACGATCGCCGGAACATGGGTTGGCTCGTCATCGGGCGGACCGATATCGACGGGGACCTTCAGAGTAGAGCGGGAGACTAGATGAGACGCGCCTCTCTTCGAATTGCGTTCACCACGATCGTCTCGTGCCTTGCCGCACTTCCCATCGCGCTGTCGGCACAATGCACCGCGAGCGGCGCACCAGACGCCTGTAGTGTGCCCGGGACTGTGTCGATGACGGCCGGCCGGGTTGTACGACTGCAGATGAATGCCACATCGACGCCGCTAACGGCACCGACGACCGCGGACTTCGATGCCGGATTCAACTCCACCACTGGCCCAACTCTTACGATCAGCGCAAATGCTGCCTGGATGTTGCACATCCGCGCCGCGAGCGCTGTCTGGACAGCGTCGAACACCTCGCCGACCGCGCCGGCGCGCCTGGATAAGCCGGCCGGAGACCTCCGATGGAGTACCGCGCTCGGCGGGAGCTTTGCCTCACTCACGACCAGCGATGTGAGCCTCGTCAACGGGTCCGCGACAGCTGGCGCCGCAACCACGCTCGAGTTTCAGACACTCTACAGCTGGGCAAAGGACACTCCGGGCAGTTACAGTCTGTCCGTCGTGGTGACCCTGACCTCGCCGTGACGCGAAGCATGACACCGCGAAAGCCGCTCTCCTGTGACCGCTGAATGCAATTGCCTAGTCATTTAACCATGAAGGAGCGGTCCGACGCTCAGCTGATCGAAGCGGTCTTGAGCGGCGAAGTCGAAGCATTCGGGCTGCTGGTGCGCAGGTACCGGGATACATGTACCCGTTTCGCCGTTCGAATGCTTGGCTCGCGAGAGGACGCGGACGACGCATTGCAGTCGGCGTTCATGCGCGCTTATCGCGGACTGGCAAAGTGCCGGGACCGCGAGCGATTTGGAGGGTGGCTGTACCAGATAGTCGTCAACGAATGCAGGACCTTCGGATCACGACAGCGACGCCGCGAGTTGCGGTTCGTGGCGGATCCAGAGGCGCTGAATCGGGCTGTGGGACCGGTGGAGGAGGAGTCGACGCAAGCGATCGACGAGCGCATTGAAGAGGCTCTTTCGAAGCTACCGGTCGACCAGCGGGAAGCTTTCCTGCTGAAGTACGTAGAAGAAATGAGTTACGAAGAGATTTCCGAGCTCACGGGTATTGGTGTCTCGGCACTTAAAATGAGAGTAAAACGGGCGTGCGACGGGCTGCGCGACATGCTTGAGGGCGTATATCATGACTGACCATCGAGACGACATCTCTGCTGAAACTGCCGCGTTCGCGGAACGAATTGCCGCCCGCCTGCGCGAGCCAGAAACTTTGGCCCCTTCGTTCGACGACCGGCTCATGGCACGGGTGCGTACCGAGGCACACTCGGTTCACGCAGCGCGAAATAACCCGCCGCTACCGTGGTGGAGAACGGAAAGAGTCGTTCGATTCTCGCCGCTCGGCGCGATCGCGCTCGCCGCGGGAATCTCGATGTTCGCGGCAGTCTCCACTCTCGCCGTCGGTTCGCGCATCTGGGGACGTTCCAGCGCCTCTTCCGTCGCTACCGTCGCACAACCCGCTCGCACCGACACGGTAAACGTCGTGCGATTCGTGTTCGTCGATTCGAACGCGCGCAGCGTACAGCTCGTTGGCGATTTCAACGACTGGGCGCGCGGAGCGACGGAACTGAAGCGGTCCGGAGCACCAGGGGTGTGGGCCGTTTCCGTCCCGCTCTCGCCAGGCCGCCACGAATATGCTTTTATTATCAACGGCTCGCGGTGGGTGGCCGATCCGCTCGCTGTGAAGAGCTCGGACGATTTTGGAACAGAAAGCTCCGTGATCCGCGTCGGAACGCCAGGTAAAAGCGCGACCTGACCGCACGGGGACGTCCGCTGGGCCTTTGGTGACCCCGCTATCTGAAAACTGGAACACCGTTAGACGCGGCATTTTCGAGAGGAGCGCTCACCGCGGTCCTCATCGTCGCGCAGGCCGGTCACGCCCAGCAAATACAATCGAGCGTTGACATAGGAGCGGTCGCGCTACGCTACGCGGACACGGTGAGTACGGGTGCTGCAGCGGTGACACCGCATTTATTTCTGGATTTGACCTCTGGTTTCGTGGATGCAACGGGGACCTATTCTCAATTCACGGAGGGGGGATGGAGCGCCCAGGGCGCGCTTTCCGGTTCGCGCTTCATCGCGATACGAAAAGGATTCGTCGGCGAGCTGAGTGGATTCGCCGGTGGAAGTACCCACAGTGATGGGACTCGAACCGGGGAAGCCCTCGCAAATGGGCGGATACACATGCCACTTCGGAGCGGAGAACTCTTTGCCGGTATCGGCGGAGGCCGCACCTGGGATGGCGCCGCGTGGCGTACTGTTCTCCTCGGCGAAGCCGGAGCATCGCTGGGCGTCGGGCCAACCACGGCATTGCTCACTCTGAGTCCGGCAATAGTGAATGACTCCATCAAGTATGCCGACGCACAAGCGTCGGTTCTGCGACACGGTGAACGCCTGGACGTGAGTGCGTTGTTGGGGGTGCGCTTCGGAGATCAGCTCACGACGCTCAGCGCGAATGCGCGATCATGGGCAAGTGTGACTGCCGTCGCGTGGATAAGGCCTCGCCTCGCGTTGGTCGCGAGCGGTGGAAGCTATCCCATCGATCCAACACAGGGCTTCCCTGGCGGCAGGTTCGTTTCATTGAGCGTTCGAATCGCGGCGGGACGCTACGGCGTACGACGCCCAGCGGCGAGACTCGCCGATATCCCCCTGTCCCAGGGGACCGCGACGCCGACGTTGAGCTTCACGTCGCTGCAAAGCCGTCCCGGCTTTGTCACGTTGCGAGTCTTCGCGCCGGACAGGCAGCTCGTGGAGATTAGCGGAGACTTTACAGATTGGGTGCCGGTGCGTCTTGACGCAGACGCCGCCTCACCGGGATCATGGTTCGTAACGCTACCGATCAAACCGGGAAAATATCAGATGAACGTACGTGTCGACGGCGGCCCGTGGGTCGTTCCAACGGGTCTTCTGGCAATGGTCGACGAATTCGGTGGGACCGTTGGCCTGCTGATCGTCGAATGAACGGAATTGTGACTTTCGTAGCTCTTTCGGGGGTCTATCAATATGACGCAAGTGAATACCCGGCAGCCCCGCCTCCTTGCAACCCAGAAATGACGATCCCTCCCTCGTGGAGATGAGCCATATGAATCAGATTCGTAAATTCATGTTGTTGCTGTTAGTGACCGCATTGCATGCGCAGGTCTCCCTCGCTCAGACTCCATCGAGAGATCCGTCGGCACGCTTGAGGGAAGTGCTGCCGGCCGAGGTTGCGCAGCGCGTTCTCGCGCGGATTGCCGAGGCACGCGCGCGCCAACTTCCCGCTGAAGCACTCGAAAACCGCGCTCTCAAGTTTGCAGCCAAAGGCGTCGATCCCCGCAACATCGAGCGTTCGGTCGACGAACAGGCGGATCGGATGGAGCTCGCAAAGATCGCGTTGGTAGTTGGTCGCCAGTCGCCACCGGCCGGTGACGAGATCGAAGCCGGCGCTGAAGCAATGCGGAAAGGCGTTGATGCGTCGGCGGTGTCCCTGCTGGCCAAGCGCGCGCCTTCCGGGCGGTCGCTGGCGGTGCCGCTGTTCGTAGTGGGAAGCTTGACCGATCGCGGCCTGAGCGCACAGCAAGCAGTACAGCGAGTTCTCGATCGACTCACCAGCCGCGCAACCGATGCGGATCTCGAGAGTTTGCCAGGACAGCTACCGGCGCAGGCTGCGGGTGGTCCGGCGAACGTTCCGAGTTCCACGGGACGGGAATTCGGACAGAGCCACAAACCCGCGGGCACCGGCCGTCCGGCCACGGCTGGTCCACCAGCTGGAGTGCCGGGGAATGGCGGCAAGAAATCGAACCCCGGTCAGGCGCACAGGCCACCGAAAAACTAGACGGCAGCGAGAAGCTCTGCCATTTCACATGAAACGGGATCGCGCGGTGCGCGGTCCCGTTTTCGCATCCGGACATCCAAAAAAACCGATGAGGTGTGACCCGGCGTCGACGTGCGCGAGTCTAGGAAATTAGGGCGCGCTCTGCACGCGACCTCGACCAGGTCATGACTTATAGAACTCGATGCAGGAGATAAGACAAATGAGAAGGAAGATTCACCTTTTGACCGCTTTCCTCGTCAGCACCGTCGCACTGGCCGCGTGCAGTGATTCCGCGGGCACGCGCACCGGACTCCTTACCGTTCGGATGACGGACGCACCGTTTCCATTCTCGGATGTATCGCGCGTCGATGTCTTCGTGGTACGGGTCGATGCTAGAACGGCTGAGCCGACGGAAGACGAAGCGGCCGACGAATCCGATTCGGACGGCTGGACAACCGTTGCGACGCCGGGGACCCTCGTCAACTTGCTCGATCTGCGAAATGGCACGACGACGAACCTCGGGGCGACGACGCTCGCGACAGGTACCTACAACGGCTTTCGCCTGATCATCGATCCAAGCAAATCGGTCCTTACCCTCAATGATGGATCCACGCCCGAAATCAAGTTCCCGAGCGCCGGTCATTCCGGTATCAAGGTCATTCTGGACAAGCCAATCGAGCTTACCGAAAACGGCTCGGTGATGACCCTCGACTTCGACGTCGGCCGCAGCTTCGTAATGCGCGGAAACAACGCCCGGAATGGATTCATCTTCAAGCCCGTGATCCGCGCGGTCGCGGAAGACATCACAGGTAGCGTCACCGGATCGGTGCACGCCAACACAGCGACGGGAGCCGTGGTACCTAATGCGACTGTCGAAGTGCTAACCGCGGGATCGCTCATTACTGACACCGATCCTGCGCACATCGTAAGAAGCACCAGCACCGACGCAAACGGGAATTTCCGAGTGGCCTTCCTGCTTCCTGGGACGTACGTGGTTCGTGCCACTCCTCCAGCCGCCAGCGGGTTCAAGCCGGCGTTGCTCCCCGGTGGCCTTACGATCTCTTCGGGAGCAGTGACCGAGAACCAGATCATCGTCGTGGCGCC
Organism: Gemmatimonadaceae bacterium; assembly: GCA_045803975.1. Classification (GTDB taxonomy): domain Bacteria; phylum Gemmatimonadota; class Gemmatimonadetes; order Gemmatimonadales; family Gemmatimonadaceae; genus UBA4720. The sequence continues at coordinate 864 of JBJMOA010000130.1, read as the reverse complement.
GTAATACGTCGCTCTCGACCAGCATATAAATGGGAGCTTGGGGAAACCCGGGCTCCCATTTTTGCAAGGGCTATCGGGTGGTACGCTCCCTGCCTAACATCAGTGTGGAATCCACCAACGGATGACCGCATGCCCCTTCGCAATCTGTTTCCTGAATCGATCTTCGGCCGCAAGCTCAATCCCAACGCCGAGCGACGGTTGAGACTGTCGCAGGCCCGCGCCGAGGAGACGATCATTCGTGGCCACGTGGACAACGCCCTGATGTTCGTCGATACGCTTGCCGAGGATCTGTCGTTCGACCGGGCGATCGACACCTACATCCGGGTGATGGGTATCCCTGAGCCTCTCGCCAGCACTGTCGCCACGCGCGCCCTCGTGCACCTCGGGCGCGATCTCGTGCCGTTCCGGCGGAGGATGCAGCGTGAGGGTGAAGACGCTGCAGCCGAGAAGCCTCGCCTTCGCCTGGACGAGGCGTCACGGGCGGGAGATATCAAGCGGGCGTAGGCCCCGTGAACTGCAACTGAAGACTACCAGCCAAGAGCCGCCGGCGGAGCGGCCTGGGGCTCCGAGCCGGCTCGCGGCCGCCAGCTGGTTCGCCGATAGCACCTAGCTGGTAGTCTTCAGTTGCAGTTTAAAAAGTTTCTGATTGGGTCCGCGCTTCGCCTGTCTCTCTCAAATCTACGACGCTAGCTACGAGTATCAGCGTGACAATAACGGCTGACGTCACGCACCACATGCATATCGCGTGAATTACGCCGAGCTCGAGGTACGTGAGCCACGCCGAAAAGAGAACCCCGATCCCGCCTTGGATCGTGAGGAGAACGGAGATCAGCCGTTCGTCCTCGAAGCGCGGCATTGTACCGA
>JBJMOA010000129.1:0-2930 GCA_045803975.1 Gemmatimonadaceae bacterium | reverse complement strand
CTGATCGTTGGCCGCATGAATGTCGTGATTTGACCCATCCCAAAGAGAGGCTCCCATGCGCCCGCCCTCGCTCCCCCTTCCCCTCCCTCTGCTCCTCGCAACCTGCGTTGCGCTTGGTTGCGCCGGCGATTCAACGGCGCCCCCCGCTCCGCTGCTCCCCTCCCAGTCGGTCAGCACCCAGGCTGGGTGGGAAGGGCCAAACGTGGTGCGCTTCGAGTCCTGGTACTTCTTCGGAATCAGTGATCCCGAGACGGACCTCGTTGCGTTTGCTGGTCTGCCCGACCAATCGCAGACACCGAATGGGTGCACCGGGTGGGGCCCTCCGCAGCAGCTCGATTTTCAGTACGTCGGGCTTATGCAGGAGGCAATCAAGGGATTGATGAAGGACAGCGACGTGAATGTGAACGTCTACAGGTATTCCACCTTCGCCGGATTTTGTTGGTCAGCGCCGATTGCCACGGGCAAGGGTCGGGTGACTTACGTCGACAACAACGTGTTCGGTGCGCCCGTGACCAACGGCGATGCCTGGGGCTGGCTGATCGAAGGACCGGTAACGTTTGTGGCTGGAGGAACTGCCAACCTGATCGCGCATAACCGCTGGCAGGCGCTTCCCAACGGAACCGTTCAACGGATTTTCAGACAGGTTCGACTCAGCGCGCAATAAACCAGGCGGCTAAAGCGCCGGGCAGCTGATCTCCGCGGGATCGGAGATCATGTTCCGGTAGTTGTCCGGCGCGACACGAGTGCCAGCTGCCTCGAAGTACTTGTTCCAGAAATCACGGATCGCCGCGCCGCGTGCACTGCTGACATCCGCACCGGCAACGACGACGCACACTCCGCGGAGCTGCGGAATTCGCCGCGATGCAGCCAGTCCGCGAATCCAGGCGTCACGGGGGATTTCGCCCTGGCTGGTCATGCTCACGTCGGGAGTCTCGTTGACCATATCCGACAGTAGCAGCAATGTCGTCGCGCGATTTCGCGACGCCTTGGCGTAGTCGGCAGCGCGAGTGAGCGTACCAAAGATGTCGGTCGCGTGGATCTCTTTCGTGCGCGCCGAGTCGAACAGAATGGACGTCTGGATTCGTGCGATCGCCTTGAAATCCTCGAGTCGTCGCTTCTCCGAGCCCGTCAACTCGCCGGCCTTGCGCGGAGCGCGAATGCTGTCGGTCCATTGTCTCGCCGGCTCGCGGCCGCCCTGGTACACCTCGATCAGCGTCAGATGATCGCCGGCCTGCAGCCGATCGATCAGCGAGTTGAGGAGCTGTTTCGATTCCTCCAGCTCGGTTTTGGTTCTGCTGCCGGAGATGTCGATCCCTACTATATAGGAGTGTCCCGGATTCGGGGACTCGCCTCCCACCGCGTCGCCGCCGCAACCAGTGACGACCAGCGAAGCGCCAAAAACTATAAGAGCTACTCTCATTAACGTCTCGTTATGTTGTCGACGGCGCGCCGGTCGGAATCGCATAAGCGGCGACGCGCGCGAATTCGGATTCGACCTGACTCAGATCCTGAAGCAGTCGATCCAGCTCGGTTGGCCTGCGTAGATCCTCGTTCTCCTCGACCTCTGGAAATGCGATTCGGCTTGGCTGCGCGAATGCGATTACGTTCGCGGGATCGAGACCACGCACACGAGCATTTTCCCCGCGAAATTGCACGATGACACTTTGCAGACGGTCCTGCTTCGCCTGCCAATCACGGAGGGGATGAGATTCCAATAAATGATTGATCCGGCCGGCCTCGGTAGCCGCGCTGCTCATCGCAATCCTCGCTGCGTGCGCGTGGGCGAGCGCTTCACGCTCCAGAACCTGCATGCGCTTCCTCAGCGGTTTGATCGACGGATGCTCGCCTTGTCTGTCGGTGAGATCCTCGCGCTTATGGACGAAGCCGAGTGTCATGGCGGCGAGAACGAGTCCGATATTGAGCCAGACGATGGCGTAGTTGACACGCTGGACTGTCGACGCGTAGGCAGCGTCGTCTTGATGTTGTCGCAACGTCCGCGTGGCGTCGGTCACGCGTTGGGTAGTGGCCGCTGTCTTGGTAAGATCGGTTCCTGCATCCAGTTGATCCGCTCTCGCCTGAATCAGCGCAACGCTGTCCGACCTCACGCGCGACTGGGCCGTCTCGGCGATTTGCGCTCGCGAGATGAACATGAACGACAGCACTGACGCGATGCCGAGCACACTGGCGACGAAGACGGCGGTGTGCTGTCTGCGGTGCGCTCTTATAGTAGTGGCCGCCATCGGTGATTCCCTTGCGCTGAACGCGACGATCGATCTCGCCGACGACCCGGCGGTTTTGCCAAGTAGTACGAGAATGACGACGGCGATAAGGGCGACGAGGAAGGCCTCGAAATGCAGGAAGATGTCCTGAAGCAGCACCAGCGGGCCGGCGAGCCAGGTGTGGGCTTCGGCGGCTTCGCCGAGTGTGCTCGCGAGTGTGACGAGAGTGGAATTCATAGGCAGCAGCAGCCGGAACACCGGGAAGTTCGCCGTGAATTCCGCGATCGTCAGGATGATGGCGAACGCCCAGAACCCGAACGAGCTCTTGAGGATGCGATCGTAGCCGACCCGCTCGCCCTCGGGCGCCTTGAATTGCTGGAAGCTCTCGATCTGCGCGCGCGTGTTCTTGCGTTCGTTTGCGGTTGCCTCAAGCGCATTTACTTCGGCGCGCGATTCACCGATCAAGCGGTTCAGCGTGGCGCTCGCCGTCTGGATCTGGTCCTGCATTTTCACGCGTACGCGGCGGCGCCATTGCCGGAACAGCTCGAGGGCTTTCATGGCGAGAACTTGTTCGGGCTCGAAGACGCCGGTACGTGGCACGTCGTGCCGAGGCAATCCTTTTTCCGCCCACTCGGCGGCGAGGCGCTTCGCTTCCTGTTCTAGTTGATAGAGCTCGCGATTGAACCAGTAATCGGTCTTTTTGGTGATTGC
>JBJMOA010000128.1:0-40813 GCA_045803975.1 Gemmatimonadaceae bacterium | reverse complement strand
GATCGCGGGTCTCCCATCTCGTAGAGCAGCTGTTCGGTGATCGAATGGACGGAGACCGAACCGCCCGTTCCGGGATGCTTCGTGACGGTGAAGGTGCCGTCCGCGCGTCCCTCGACGATCGGATAGCCGACATTCGCGAGATCGGGAATCGATCGCCAATCGTACAGACAGTTGCCACCGGAGCATTGCGCGCCGCACTCGATGATGTGGCCGGCGATGATGCCGGCGGCCAGGCGGTCCCAGTCAGTCGCGCCCCAGCCGAACTCGTGGCGAAGCGGCGCCATGGTGAGCGCGGTATCCGTGGAGCGCCCGGTGACGACCACGTTCGCGCCGCGCGCCAGCGCCTCCACGATGGGCGTCGAGCCGATGTAGGCGTTGGCCGACAGGACGCGATCACGGACGGAGCTGAGCGGCTCGCCGGTTTCCATGTGCGTCAGGGCATGCCCCGACGCAATCAGCTCGTCGATCCGAGGCAGGAGGTCGTCGCCGGTGACGACGCCGACCTTCACCTTGCCGGCGGCGCCGCCCTTGCGCGCCACCTCGAGCACCGCATGCGCGCAGGCCACCGGGTTCACGCCGCCCGCGTTGGCGACGACCTTCACGCCCCGATCCGCCACGGCGGGCAGCACGCTCTCCATCGCGCCGATGAAGTCGCGCGCGTAGCCCATGGCCGGATCGCGCTCCTTCTGCTTCTGGAGGATGGACATCGTGACTTCGGCCAGGTAGTCGAGCATCAGGTAGTCGACGGGCCCGCCCTCCACCTGCCGGCGCGGCGCGTCGAGCCAGTCGCCCCAGAAGCCCTGGCCGGACGCGACGCGAACGATCCGGTTCTGCGCTGCGGAGCTGCTCATGCGTCGGGGATCGGTGGAAGGACGAAGGGCCCCAGATGCGGGCCCGGATTCGACCGCGCGGCTCGCAGCGCCAGCGTCAGCACCTCACGCGTGTCCTCGGGATACACGATGGCGTCGACAAAGCCGCGTGCCGCGGCGTAGCGCGCGTCGAGCTGGTGCTCGTAATCGGCGCGCATCTCCTCGACCGCTTTGGCGATGTCTGGCTCGAGCGCGCCCCCTTTTTTCTTGGCCGCTTCGAGCGCCGGACCGTGAACGGCCTGAATCGCCGACTCGCCTTCCATAACCGCCATTCGTCCGGTCGGCCAACTCAGAATGAAGTCAGGGTCGAAGCCCTGTCCCGCCATCGCGTAGTAGCCGGCCCCCGACGCGTGGTTGACGGTGAGCACGATCTTGGGCACGCGAGCAGTCGCCATCGCCTCGACGAAGCGAGCACCGGCGCGAATGATTCCCTCCTGCTCCGCTTCCGTTCCTACCATGAAGCCGGACACGTCCTGAACGAACAGCAAAGGAATGCCGAGGCGGTCGCAGCGGTCGATGAAGTAGGCGACCTTTTCCGCGCTCTCGGTATATACGATCCCACCGAAGCGGGGCTTCTCGCCCTCTCGCCCTTTGATGAGGCCGCGCTGGTTCGCAATCACGCCTACGCCAATTCCATCGATGCGCGCGTCACCGCAGATCATTTCTTTGGCGATGCCTTCCTGGAACTCGTCGATCTCGCCGTTGTCGAGAACCGATCGCAGAACCGCATGCATGTCGTAGGACATTCGATGATCGGCCGGCAGCAGATCGTAGAGATCCTCCGACTGCGGCTGTGACTGCACGTTCTCGCGCGCGAACAGCGCAACGTCGCGTGTGGTGGTTGGGAGACGCTCAATGAGGTCCCGAATCTTCGCGATGCACAGTTCATCGTTGTCGAGGGCGTAGTGCGCGACCCCGCTGATCTCTGTGTGCGTCGACGCTCCGCCAAGTGTCTCGGAGTCGACCACCTGACCTGTTGCGCCCTTCACGAGATTCGGTCCGCCCAATCCCATGAAGGATGTGCCCTTGACCATGAGGATCTCGTCGGAGAGCGCGGGAAGGTACGCGCCGCCAGCGATGCACTGGCCCATTACCGCCGCGATCTGCGGAACACGCAGATACCGGCGCATGATGGAGTTGTAGTAGAAGATGCGCGCCGCCCCGTACTGTCCGGGAAAAACGCCACCCTGATACGGAAGATTCACCCCGGCGGAATCGACGAGATAAACGATCGGGATCCGGCACCGCATCGCGGTCTCCTGGGCGCGCAGGATCTTCTTGATCGTCTCGGGCCACCACGACCCCGCCTTCACCGTCGGATCGTTCGCCACCACGACAGTCTCGCGACCGTGGACTCTGATGATCGCCGTTACGACGCCCGCGGCGGGTGCCTGTCCCTCGTACTGGTCGTAGGCGACGAGTAACCCGATCTCGAGCATGCTCGAGCCCTTGTCGCGCAAAAGCTCTACGCGCTCCCGCGCCGAGAGCTTTCCCTGCTGGTGGAGCTTCTCGAGCCGTTTCGCGCCGCCTGCTTCGCGAACTTTTGCCTCGAGCGTCTTCACTTCCGCGCTCAGCTCGCGCAAGCGGCTGCTCACTACGCTTCCTGCTTTTCGCGCGTCGCGAACCACTCCTTGATGTACGCGATCAGCTCGCTCGTCGGCGTCCCGGGACCGAACAAGCGGCCGATCCCGCGTGCCTCCAGGGCCTCGACATCCTCCTTCGGAATGATGCCACCGCCGGTGATGAGGATGTCGTCCCTTCCCTGCGCCTGAACCAACTCCTGAACGCGCGGGATGAGCGTCATGTGCGCGCCGCTCAGGATCGAAAGCCCAATGACGTCTACGTCTTCCTGGATCGCGGCGGTCGCAATCATTTCAGGAGTCTGGTGCAGGCCGGTATAGATGACTTCCATCCCAGCGTCTCGCAGCGCGGCGGCGACCACCTTCGCGCCACGATCGTGGCCGTCTAAGCCAGGCTTGGCAACAAGAACTCGAATTGGTCTCATAGAGAGATCAAAGTTAGCGGCAGCAGCGCGCGAGCGGCAATCGGCGTCATTCCTTGCGGGCGACGAGCAGCATCTCCGACGACGTTCGTCGCAACGGGCGCTCCGCGAACGCGTCGAACGCCTCCTCGACGATGAGGCCCGCGTCGGCGAATAGCTCCGACAACCGCGTCGCAGTATACAGTCGAAGCGTGTGTTCGCGATTACCGCTGCGCGAGCCACGGCGCCATGTCGAGCGAACGGTCAACAGTCCTGATAGCGGGTCGAAGGAGCGCTCCTGCGCAAAAAGCGTCGTGCCTGACGTCCACCAGTCGCGCGCGAGAAAGCGCGCCATCACTCCGTCGCGACTGGCGCCGTGCCAAATGAGAATTCCGCCGGGTTTGAGTACTCGAGCGAACTCCCTCACGACCTTCACATCATCCGACGGATGGGCAAAGAAGCCGAACGACGTGAACAGGTTGACAACCGCGTCGAAGCGGCGCGTCCATCGGCCCGGCATCTTTCGCATGTCGCCGCGCGCGTAACGCAGCGTCGCGCCGCTCCCCCGCTTGCGCGCGACCGCGACCAGCTCCGCCGAGTAGTCTAGGCCATCCACATCGTATCCGGCTTCAGCGAGCAAGTGGGCGTGGCGGCCCTGACCACTTGGGACGTCTAGTACCCGCGCCCCGACAGGGAGACCGAGGAGCTCGATAATGCGCGCTGTTTCCTGGCGATCGCGCTCGAGCGTAAACAGTGGCCCATACTCGAGGAGATAGTGGGCGTCGAAGGCCGACTCCCACCACTCTTTCGGCTTGGTCAGAAGAAAACCGGCTCCCGATACGCACCGAAGACTGATTCCATCGCGGCGCGAATCTCGTAAAGCGTGCAGTAGGCGCGAGCGCAATCGAGAATGAGCGGCATCAGGTTCTCCGATGTCTTCGCCGCTTCGCGCAACGCGGTGAGGCGCTTTTCGACCAGGCTGTTGTCCCGTTCGGCGCGCAACTTCGCCATGCGCTGCGTTTGGTCGCGCTCGGTTTCCTCAGCGATTTTGAGCAGCTCGATCTTGAGCTCCGGCTCATCGGTCACGAAGTCGTTGACACCGACTATTACGCGCCGATGCTGCTCGATCTCCCACTGCTGCCTCGCTGCCGATTCGTTGATACGGCGTTGCAGCCAACCCGTCTCGAGGCCCCGGACGACCCCACCGATCTCCTCGATCTGCTCGAACAGCATTTCCGCTTCGCGCTCGAGCTCCGTGGTGAGAGTCTCGACATAATAAGAGCCGCCGAGGGGATCGATCACGTTCGGAACGCCAGTCTCGTAGGCAAGTATCTGCTGCGTCCGCAGCGCGACCTGCACCGATTCCTCGGTCGGCAGCGCCAGCGTTTCGTCCATCGAATTGGTGTGCAGCGATTGCGTCCCGCCAAGTGCGGCGGCCATCGCCTGGTATGCGACGCGGATAATATTGTTCATCGGCTGCTGCGCAGTGAGCGTCACGCCGGCCGTTTGGGAATGGAACCGCATCATGAGAGAGCGCGGATCCTTGGCGCCATAGCGATCTCTCATGTGCCGCGCCCAGATGCGACGCGCCGCACGCAGCTTCGCGATTTCCTCGAAGAAATCGTTGTGGATGTCCCAGAAGAAAGACAAACGGGGCGCGAACGAATCGACGTTCAGGCCCCGCTCAATACCACGTTCTACGTAGGTAAAGCCATCGGCAAGCGTGAATGCGAGCTCCTGTGCGGCGGTCGCGCCTGCTTCGCGAATATGGTACCCCGAGATCGAGATCGTATTCCACTGCGGCACGTGCTCGGCTGACCACTCGAAGCAGTCGACGATAAGTCGGAGCGCCGGCTCGATGGGATAGACCCACGCGTGCTGCGCCATGTACTCCTTCAGGATGTCATTCTGGATAGTGCCGCGCAGCTTCCTCGAATCGACACCCTGTTTTTCCGCCGCCGCGATGTAGAAGCAATAGAGGATGACGGCCGGCCCGTTGATCGTCATGGAGGTTGAGACCTGATCGAGCGGAATTCCGTCGAACAACATTTCCATGTCAGCGAGGCTGGAGATCGCGACACCGCACTTACCGACCTCACCCTCCGACCGCGGATGATCGGAGTCATATCCCATCAGAGTCGGAAAATCGAATGCGACCGAGAGGCCAGTCTGCCCATGTGCGAGTAGAAACTTGTAGCGCTCATTCGTGTCGCGGGCGCTGCCGAACCCGGCGAACTGTCGCATCGTCCACAGGCGCCCGCGATAACCGGTCGGGTGAACGCCGCGCGTGTAGGGATAGAATCCGGGCATTCCGAGCGCCTCGGCACTCGTCTCGGCTGCGTCCAGCGGCGTGTAGATCGGCTGGACTTCTTTTTCTGAGTTCGTGAAGGCGAGGTCGCGCAGCTCGCCCTTCTCGTATTTCTTCCGCCATTCGGCGACTTCCTGGCGGAGCAGCCGCAACTCGGCGCTTTGCTCCTCAATGGTCGCGATAAGCTCTTTGTCGGGCGCTCCGCTCGTGTGCGGGCTCTTGAGTTTCGTCATTTGGTCTCTTCTCCACGTACGAGCTCAGCGCTTTGGAGCAACAGCTGGTCGGCGACCGCGAATGGCGTCGCCGTCCCGTCTTCCACCGATGACAATTGTTGCTCGAGCCAACTCATGGTGGCCGTGTCCTTCCACAGCCGTCCACGGATTTTTTGCTCGACGACATCCATCACGCGTTCCCGCATTCTTTCGCGTCGGCGCGAGCGAAGCCTTCCGCTTTGCTCAAGATAAACGAAGTGTCGATCCAGCGCCGCGACAATCTCGGCGATTCCTTCTCCCTTCGTAGCAACCGCGCTGAGAACCGGCGGCGTCCACTCCACTGGATTCGCCGCGGCGGCCGCTTCGCGCGCGACACGCGCGGGATTGACGCGTTTTAGGTCGACGCCATGATGCGCGGGCATGCTGCCGAACGAAACCCCTTTGCGAAGGCCGAGCATCAGCTCGACGTCGTTGCGGAGTCGGTCCGCACCGGGCCGATCCGCCTTGTTGACGACGAAGATATCAGCCACTTCCATTACCCCCGCCTTGAGCGTCTGAATGGAATCACCCGATTCCGGAACGAGAACGAGAACCGTTGAATCTGCCGTCCGCGCTACATCGAGCTCGGATTGGCCGACCCCCACCGTTTCAATCAGCAGGCGGTCAAATCCGAACGCATCTAAAACGTCGGCGACCTCTCGCGTCGCCGCCGCTAATCCGCCCAATGAACCCCGCGTCGCCATTGACCGAATGAATACGCCGGGATCGAGGGCGACGTTCTCCATGCGAACTCGATCGCCGAGCAAGGCGCCGCCGGTGAATGGCGAGGTCGGATCGACGGCGATGACGCCGACTTTCAGCCCGGCGTCGCGAAAGCTTTTGACGAGCAGTGATGTAATCGTGCTCTTGCCCGCTCCGGGTGGCCCCGTGAGGCCGATGCGTCGAGCCCGACCGGTTCGCGGGTGCAGCACACTCAGTATTTGCTCGAAGCCATCGCGATGGTTTTCGACGATGCTGACTACGCGCGCTAACGCTGCAGGCTTTCCGGCGTTGAAATCAACGAGCACCCGCTCAGACGATGCGCGCAAGAATCTTCTCCTGTCGTCGCCACATCGGCGACGTAACGCGTGCGGCTCCTTCCGGATGATCGTGTCCAAGCACGTGAAGTGTCCCGTGAATCACGAGGCGCAGCATCTCTTCCTGCGCGGAGACGCCTTCGCGTTGTGCATTCGCCCGGGCGACCTCAGCGCAAATATAGATGTCGCCTACAACTGGTTGTTTTCTTCTATCGCGCCCGAGCCCGAAGGAAATTACGTCAGTGGCGCCACGATGCTTGAGATACCGCCGATTCAGCCCTGCGATCGTAGCGCGGCCGACGAAGGTGATTGAGAGCATCGCGTCTCTTATACCTGCCGATCTCAGCGTTGCTTCGGCGGCGGCCTTGACCCGCGCCCGCGAAACCTGAAGGCGACGGACGGTCGAGGAGACATCAATCGCGAGGCTCAATGCGCGTCGGCAGAGCGCGTGCTAAGCGCCAGAATCTTCGGCGTACGCTTTGATGATCTCGCGCACCAGTCGGTGGCGCACGACGTCGGCATCGCTCAGATAGTGGAACCCAATGCCGTCGATCCCGGGAAGAATCCGCTCGATCTGGACCAAGCCGGACTCTTCGCGTTTGGGTAGATCGATCTGGGTCTTGTCGCCAGTGATCACTGCTTTGGAGTTCACGCCAAGCCGCGTGAGAAACATCTTCATTTGCGCTGTGGTCGCGTTTTGCGCCTCGTCGAGAATGACGAACGCATCCGCGAGCGTGCGACCACGCATGTAGGCGAGCGGCGCGATCTCGATCGTCCGTGTCTCGAGCGATTTCTGCACGCGCTCGTGCGGCATCATGTCCTCGAGCGCATCATAGAGCGGACGGAGATACGGATCGACCTTCGCCTGCATGTCGCCGGGAAGAAAGCCAAGGCTTTCGCCTGCCTCAACCGCCGGCCGGGCTAGTACGATGCGACGCACCCGTTTGCGCGCGAGCGCATCCACCGCCGCCGCAACAGCGAGATAAGTCTTACCGGTTCCCGCCGGTCCGATGCCCACTACGATGTCGTTCTCCGCCATCAGCTTCATGTATTCGGCCTGACCGGCCGTCTTCGCCTGGATGACTTTGCGAACACCCGGGAGCACGATCCGCGTTTCGCTGTCGACCCCGTTGCCGTTGCCATCACGCGGGCCTTCGATGCTCATTCGCAGGACGTCGTCGGCGGTGAGCGGCATTTGTTGTTTGGCGGTGTCTATCATTCGCTGCGCAATCGGGAGCGCGCGCTGCACTGCTTCCGCGTTGCCACTAATCGCCAGCGTTTCGCCGCGGAGGGCGATCTTTGCTCCTGTCTGGCGCGCCAGCTCCACAAGGTTCTCGTCGTTCACGCCGGCCAGCGTCAGCATGTCTGCGCCTTCTGTCGAGAGGCGCTGGATCGTTGTCTCTTCGGTCACGTCAGCTCGTCATTTGAAGATGGAGTTCCCTCAGGTCCTCAGGTGGCACGGCCGAGGGCGCGTCCTCGAACAACGCCCTTGCCGCGGTGGTTTTCGGAAATGCGATCACGTCACGCAGTGAAGACGCTCCAGCAAGCACCATCGCAAGCCGGTCGAACCCGAACGCGATACCTCCGTGTGGCGGAGCACCCCCGCTCAGCGCCTCGAGCAGGAAGCCGAAACGAGTTTGTGCCGTCTTCGCATCGATCCCCAGCAGCGACAGAACTCTGCGCTGGAGGGCCGGGTCGTTGATTCTTATGCTGCCCCCGCCGAGCTCCAGCCCATTGAGCACGACGTCGTACGCGAGCGCGCGAACTTTCTCGGGCGCGGAATCGAGCAGGCCGAGATCCTCGGGATTCGGCGCCGTGAATGGATGATGAACCGAGCTCAGCGTCCCATTTTGCTCGCGCACGAACATCGGGAAATCCGTCACCCAGAGAAATGCCCGCTTCGATTCCGGGACGAGCGTCATTCGCTGCGCCACATCCTGTCGCACTCGATCGAGTGCGGGATTGGTGACATTTTCGGCGGCAGCGACGAGCAGACACAAATCTCCCTCCGCAATGGCGAGGCGCTGGGCGGCGGATTCGCTAAGAAACTTGGCCGCAGACCCCTCGAGGCCACTCGCTCCTCTTTTGAGTCGAATCAATCCGCCGGCGCCAGCAGACTTGGCGATCGCCTCGATTTCGTCGACCTGCTTGCGTGAGAGCGAGGCGCCGCCAGGAACTCTCAAGCCACGAACGCGCCCACCGCTGGCGAGCACCGAGTTAGTGATGGAAAACTCGGATCCCTTAAACGCGTCGCTGGCATCGAACAGCTCCAATGCATAGCGCGTGTCGGGACGGTCAGACCCGAAGCGCTCCATTGCGTCCGCGTATCGCAAACGCTCGAACGATGCGGGAACGTCGACACCGATCTCCGCGAATAGCGCGGCGACCAGTCCCTCAGTGAGAGAGATGATGTCTTCCTGTTCGATAAACGATGCTTCGATGTCGATCTGTGTGAATTCGGGCTGGCGGTCGGCGCGAAGGTCTTCGTCGCGAAAGCACCGCGCGATCTGGAAGTAGCGATCGAACCCGGCAACCATCAACAGCTGCTTGTACAGCTGCGGTGATTGCGGCAGCGCGTACCATTCGCCCGGATGCACTCTGCTCGGCACGAGGTAATCGCGGGCGCCTTCGGGCGTGGGCTTGGTGAGAATCGGGGTCTCGATCTCGAGATAGCCGCGCTCGTCCAAAAACCTTCGCGTGGTCTGCTGCAGGCGGTGACGCAGAATCAGATTCTTCTGCAGCTCGGAGCGGCGGAGATCCAGATTCCGATACTTCAGCCTCAGCTCTTCGGCGGGCAGTTTTTCTCCCCTGCCGCGCGCTACTGGAATTGCCGGCGTCTCCGCCGGACCGAGGATCCGGAAATCGCGCGCCCTGACTTCAACCTCGCCGGTTTCCATGTCGGAATTGCGCATCTCCGGCGGCCGGGCGGCGACTTCCCCATCGATCGCCACGACAGTTTCGAGCCCGAGCTTCCCCGCGCGCTCGATGACCTCAGCCGGCGTCCACTTTGGATCAAACGATACCTGGACGAGGCCGGCGCGGTCGCGCAGATCCAGGAAAACAATGCCGCCCAGATTTCGGGTACGGTGTACCCAGCCGCCGAGCTTGACTGTGGCGCCGATGTGGGAAGTCCGGAGCTCGCCGCCCAGATGCGAGCGCTTCGCGGTTGCGAAGCGGGAAGGGGGAACCGTGGAGGTCAGCGCCGGGCCGTGTGGGTCGAATAAGGCATCGAGAGGGGTTAAATTTAGTAGCTGCATACACTTGTTGGAAGCTCCGCGTGCCGCGCTGCGCTCGGCACGCTCCGCACGGCTGATAGCTTTTCCCGCACACGGCCAATGATGGAAAACTTGCTAAACATGCTGCCTTCAGAGGCCGAAGAGCGACTGCGAGCCTTCGCCGTTGAGCACGGCGAAAGGCCGTTTCGCGGCACGCAGGTCGTCCGGCACCTGTGGCAGAGTCCCGTCGCCGATTTCGCGGACATGACCGATCTCCCGGTGGCGTTTCGGGCTTTGCTGGCGGAGCACTTTTCGATGCCGAGACTTGGGCTGGCGATGCGTCAGACCTCGAACGACGGCACGGAGAAGTTTCTTTTCCGTCTCGACGATGGCGAGTTCATCGAGACCGTGGCCATTCCCGAAGGGTCGCGGCTGACGCTCTGCATCTCATCCCAGGCCGGTTGCGCCCTGCAATGCGCGTTCTGCGCGACAGGAGCCATGGGCTTCACGCGCAATCTTCAGATGTTCGAGATCGCGGGGCAAGTTCGCGAAATGCGATTACTGTCGCCTCCCAAACAAGTAACGAACATCGTGTTCATGGGGATGGGTGAGCCGCTCATGAACTGGAAGGCGGTCGATCCAACGCTTACGGTTCTCAATTCACCGCTGGGATTCGGGATTGGTGCGCGCCACATAACGGTGTCGACCGTCGGCGTTCTTCCCGGCATCGTCGCGCTTGGGGAACGCCCGGAACAGTTTCGGCTGGCACTCTCAATCCACGCACCGAGTGACGAGCTCCGCCAGTCATTGATGCCGATCAACACGAAGTATCCGCTGGCCAGCGTGATCGACGCCGCAAAAGTATTCGACCGCCGAGTGACCTTCGAGTACGTGATGCTTGGCGGAGTGAACGATGGGGCCGAGCAGGCGACGCAGCTCGCCGAGCTCGCGCGCGAGTGTCGAGCGTTCGTAAATCTCATACCGCTTCATCCGGGTGGCGCTGGGGATTTCACGCCAAGCTCGCCGCAGCAAATTCACTGGTTTGCGCGGCGGCTGCGCGCGCAGGGTGTCGAAGTGGCAATCAGAAAGAGCCGCGGGATGGATATCGCCGCTGCATGCGGGCAATTACGGGTGGAACGGCAGCGCCGGAGGACGCCAGTTCGCACCGATGAGGACGGAAACGTCCAGGTAGCGTGAGCTGTCCGGCCGCGCCACGACGGGAGCGTCCATAGCACGCCCGACGAGCCGCGCCCATTCAGGGTGCCCCGAGCGATCATATACGATCGTAGTAGCGCGCTGCTCGGCGACATTCCCGGAGCCGACGACATCGAATCCCCTGTCGCGCAGATAAAACGTCGCGCGACGCGCGAGACCTTTCGTCTTGGTCGCGTTCAGGACTTCAACTTTGATCCGAACACCCTCGGGCGCTCGTGCATCAGCAGGCGCGTCGGTATCCCGCGTCGGCGATCGCAAGCTCCAGATCTGCCAAACAATCCAGCCCGTGACGCACAAAATCAGAAAAACGAGAATGATCCTGCCATACCGACGGCGCGGCTGCGTCACTCCCGCTTCCCTCTTCCCCCTTCCCCCTTCCCGCCCCTCATCGCAGGCTGTTCCAGAGCTCGACGGTTTCGGGAAAGATGTGATTGCCTTCGCGCACCGACCACTCGAGGCGAAAGCGAACCACTTGCCGGAAAACTCCGTCGAAGTTGTGCGGCACCTGGCTCGCGAGAAAGCCGCGGTCTTCGGCGAGAAACTTCCGGCCCGGCTCGAGATAGTCCGCCATATAGAGAGCTCGCCCCGTTCGATCCCACCGCGCGTGTCCAACCGTGTGATAACGAATTGCCTCGAGTAGGTTCTTGCGGCGTTCACCTTCTGCTTCGAGCCTGATCGCGACGGCAGGGCCGTGTAACAGTCCGTCCGGCGAAGTGTGATCGCCCGTTATCTGCCGCAGCTCGGGAACCGGCGCATCACGCAACGCGTCGTGCCAGGTTCCCGCGTCGATCCACGCATTTGCCTCATCGGCCGCGAGCCGCATCGCTGCACCCCAGGCGCGCAGAAGCGATGTGACGCGCTGGATGTGTGCGAAGCGCCGCTCGCTCACCTGTGCCCAGGTTGGGAGTCCAGACGCCTGCAACTGAATCATCAGAAGATGATGTTGTCGATCAGCCGCGTCTCGCCAACGCGCACGGCACCAACAGCCGCGTCGCCGTGACGCACCGCATTCACGCGCTGGAACGTGTCGGCATTTACGACGGCGAGATAGCGCGGGGTCAATCCAGGCACGCGCTCGAGCATGCGCCACCCAATGGCCTCGAGCGCGCTCGCGCGTCGCTCACCCCGGCCAAATGCGTCGCGCATGGCAAACAATGCCTTCGACAGAATCAGCGCGAGCTCGCGGTCCCTTGCAGACAAGTAGCGGTTCCGGCTCGACATCGCCAAGCCATCCGGCTCTCTCACCGTCGGCGCCACCAGAATCCCCAGCGGAAAATTCAGGTCGCGGACCATCGCTTTGACGCACGCCACCTGCTGAAGATCCTTTTGTCCGAACACCGCGACGTCAGGGATCACGATGTGAAAGAGCTTCGCCACGACCGTCAGCACGCCCTCGAAATGGTGCGGCCTTACGGCGCCCTCCCATTCCTTGCCGATGCTGCCGGGATGCACGATGATCACCGGTGCGTGCTCGGGGTACATCTCCTCCGCACGCGGTGTGAATAGCAAATCGACGCCGCGCTCGTTTGCCAGCTTCGCGTCGTCGTCGAGCATCCGCGGATAACGCGCGAAATCTTCGCTGGGTCCGAACTGAAGTGGATTCACGAAAATGCTCATTACGACCAGGTCCGCGACGCGTTTCGCCTCGTCCACGAGCGTCAGGTGCCCTTCATGCAGCGCTCCCATCGTCGGAACGAATGCGATGCTCTGGTCCTTCGTACGCGCGTCGGCGACAACGAGACGCATTTCGGAGATCGTCTCGACGAACTTCATCCTAGAAGCTGTGCTCGGCATCCGGATAAGCGCCGCTTCGCACGTCCTTTGCCCAGGTTCCTATCGCGTCACGAACTTCCTGCGCCATCTCCGCGTACTTCTTGAGGAATTTTGGCTCGAAGGTGTCGTTCAAGCCGAGCACGTCGGGCAGGACGAGGACCTGCCCGTCGCATTCAACGCCAGCGCCAATCCCAATCGTCGGAATACCGACAGCGGCCGTGATTCGGGCGGACACAGCTGCCGGCACGAGCTCGAGGACTATCGCGAACGCGCCAGCCTGCTCGAGCCCCTTTGCCTCGGTGATGAGACGCTCTGCCCCCTCCGTCTCTCGCCCCTGGACCCGCGGGCCGCCGATCGTATTGACGGACTGCGGCGTGAATCCTATATGCGCCATCACAGGAATTCCCGTGCGCACCAGCGCGTGAACTGTGTCCAGCATCTCCTGGCTGCCACCTTCGACCTTTACGGCTCCGACGCCGGTTTCCTGGATCGCGCGGCCGCAGTTGAGCACCGCGCTTTCGATGCTCGCCTGGTACGACAGGAACGGCATGTCGATGATGATGAGCGCGCGCTTGGCCCCACGACGCACCGCCGACGCATGATAGATCATGTGATCGAGCGTCACTGGCAGCGTCGAAGGATAGCCCATTATCGCCGTGCCCACCGAGTCGCCTACGAGTATGGCGTCGACGCCCGATTCGTCCACGAGACGCCCGAAGAGAGCGTCGTAGGCCGTCATCACCACCAGCTTTTCGCCCTTTCGCTTGCGCTCGGCGAAATCGCGCGCTGTAACCGGGCGCGGCTCGGCAGTCGCTTTAGCCAACTCGTGCGCTCCGCAATGTCGCTAGCTCCCGCAGCCAGAAGTTTCGGTTCGAGAGCTCCGGGTGGGGCACCGTGAGTCCAGGCGCGCGGACGCTTTGTTTTTCAAAGAGCACGATGTCGAGATCGAGCGTGCGAGGCCCCCATCGTTCGGCGCGTACTCGTCCCGCGTCGGCTTCGATTCGCTGCAGCTCAGCGAGCAGATCGTGTGGCGACAGCTCTGTTTCGATCGCGATCATCTGATTGAGAAAAGGACCCTGCGCAACCGGTCCAATGGGAGCGGTCTCCTCGGCGGCGGTTTCTGCCAACACTCGCGTCTTCGCCAGTTGCGAAATCGCGCGTCGCGCCTGCGCCAAAAATACCTCACGCTGGCCGAGGTTGGAGCCGAGCGCGATGTAGGCGACGTCTTTCACGCACGCTCTCGCTCGACGGCCACCTCGGCGTAGGCCAGCGGCCCGGGGAGCGCGACATTCGGTTTTCTCACCGCGATGCGGACGCGGTCGACAAGCGGGAGCTGGAGCGCGCGATCGGCGATTCGCTCGCCTACTTCCTCGAGAAAACTCGTGTGACCGTGCGTGACGACTTCCGCGACCAAATCATAGACCCGTCGGTAGTCCACAATGTCTTTGGTGGTCGGACGTGTGGGAGGACGCCGGACCCAGAGCGAAGCGTCAACTTCGATCGACTGCGCAATCTCCGCCTCGTGCGGCAGGATCCCGATGCGGGCGTGGAAGCGCATCGCCTTCAATGTCACTACGTCGCCGTCGGTCGAAGAACTGCTACCCATCAATAGCCTCTCGCAGACTGCGCGTAAGTTTCAGCACTTCGGTCGGACCGGCTTCGGCCGCTCGGACCAGCGCACTTCCGACGACGACCCCGTCAGCCAGTTTGCTTACTTCGCGTGCTTGCGCAGGAGTCGAGATACCGAATCCAACGCATATCGGGAGCTTCGTGGCCAGGCGAAGTCGTTGAACCGTTTCGGGAAGCGAAGCCGCCGTCTGCTCCTGAACGCCGGTGACGCCCAGCCGACTGATAAGATAAACGAATCCACTTCCGTGGCGCGCGATCTCGGCCATTCTCTCGCCAGGTGTCGTCGGTGCAACGAGACGTATGAAGGCAAGTCCACTGTTGCCAAGCCAGCTCTCTCGTTCGGCGTCCGCTCCAACGGGGATGTCGGTGACAAGAATTCCGCTCGCGCCTGCTGCCGCCGCCCGGTTGAGCGCATCGTCTCCGGCCGCGAGGATCGGATTGAGGTAGCTGAAGATCACGACGGGGACTTTCAGGTTTGCCCGCTCGATCAACGCGAGCACACCATCGTATGTCATTCCATTTTCGAGCGCGCGCTGCGAGCTGGCCTGGATTATCGGACCATCCGCAATCGGGTCAGAAAACGGCACTCCGAGCTCGATGATGTCCGCTCCGCCTTCATCCAGCGCGCGCAAAGTCTCGAGCGAGCGATCGATATCCGGATGCCCGGCGGTCACGTAGCAAACCAGGGCGGAGCGAGCCTTTTTTCGCAGCGCTTCGAAGCGCTGCGCGATGGAATTAGATGAGGTAGTCGCCGGGGACAATGCCGTAGCGTTCGGGGTCAGCCGTCTTGATGATCGTCCGGGCATATTGTCCTCCTGCCTCCGGGACGGCTAGGTCCACCTGTAGCGGCGGACTGATTGTGTTCCCCTGCGCATCGCTGATGATCTTGACGATCGGCCTCGAGAGCGATTCCGGATTCGGATTGGCGGCCGAGACGACGGCGAGCTCGAACGTATCGAGCACGACGAGCGTTCCGACCGGGTAGATCCCCAGCAAATTGATAAATGCCTTCACGAGCACCTGATCCAGTCCGCGACGCGGGTTGTCGCGCATCTCCTGGAGGACGTCCGACGGTGCCAGTGCGACAGTCTTGTACACGCGTCGCGATGTGGCGGCGTCGTAGCCGTCGGCAATCGAGACGATCTTGCTCAGAAGGCTGACTTCGCGTGGTCGAATTGCCTTCGGATATCCCGTGAGATCGACCTTCATGTGGTGCTCATGGCACACAGTCATCGCGCGGTAGGACAGCTCTTCCTGCTGGCGCCGAAACTGGAACAGCACGAGCACGCCCAACCACGGGTGTGCGGCCATCCACTTCCACTCTTCGTCGGTTAGCTCTCCCGTTTTTTGAAGCATGTCGAGAGGTACGCGCGACTTTCCAATGTCGTGCATCAGTGCGGCGAGGCCGAGCTCATAGAGCTGGAGCTTGTTCATTCCGAGTCGGCGGCCGAGCGCGATGGAAAAAATGCAGACGTTGACGGAATGCGTGAACGTGTATTCGTCGTAATCGCGAATCGCCGTCAGGCCAATGAGCGAGGTTTCCTCGTTCAGAACCTGATCGACGATGCCCTGCACGACTCGCTTGATCTTCCGGATGTTGGGCGTCTTGCCGATCCGGACAGAATTGATGACGTCTTTAGTGACCGCAACCGACTGGGAGTACGTGCGGTTGGCAGCGGCCTTCGCTTCTTCGTTGAACTCTCGGTCGGTAGCGGTCTCAGCGGGCGCGTCGATCTGGAACGTCTCGATCTTCGCGTCCTTGAGACGCGTCTGGATCTCCTTGAAACGCTCCGCCGGACTGACCTTGGTTTCGGCGCCGAGCAGGGAGAGGAGAAGCGTCCAGTCGCGCGCGGTTCCATTCGTACCAACGTGGATCGTTCCGACGCCGGCGAGCTTGCAGAGCGTGAGGATGTGGCCGAAGGTTGCGTAGTTGCTCAGGTCGAGCCGAAGCCGCGTCGAATTCAGGAAGATGAACTCGCCAGAGATCCGAAATTCCAGCTCGCCCTCTTCAGCACGCAGCTCCTCGGCGACCTGGGACAGCTCGAGCAGCGTCTTCTGCACGGCGCTGTGCTCCAGCGGGTAGAGCTTGATCGCGCGCAGCGCGGCGTAGAACGCCACCATGAAGTTACGTCCACCGCGTCGAACATTGGCGCCGGACTGTTTCTCGCCGTCGCTGCGAACCGTCCTCGTCGCTGGCGCCGTCACGCGGATACTCCCCGAATCGCTTTACTCACTGCGTTCCTCACGATCACGTCCTTCGCGCCTGCCGCGCGATTCAGCGAGTCAGCCGCCTTCGGGGAGTTGATCTTTCCGAGTGCCATCGCGGCGCAGGCGCGAATTTCGGGATCGTCTTTTTTCCCCATGAAACCTTTCGAGTTGAGCAGACCGTCGAGAAGCGCTACGCCGGCATCACCGCTGAGTAACCCGTAGGCCTCGAAGAACGCCATCTTCTCGGTGAGATTGCTTTCGCGCAGCTCCTTGCCTTTGATTGCTGCTTCGATGCGCGGAAGCGCCGCACGCGCATTGCGGGAGCCGAGTGTCCGCACAGCGACTATCCGTACTTCCCGATCGGGGTCGACGACAGCGCGCTCCAGCATTTGCATCGCGCCCGGGGAGCCGATCTCGGCGAGCGCAGTCACCGCGGCGACGCGCATGTCCACTTCTCCAACCGTGAGCATTTTTCCGAGCGCCGGGACTGCAGCTGGCGATTTCAGCGCGGCGGCGCGTCTGATTGCCTCGAGCACCACCGCTTCGTCGTCAGAACCAATCAGGCGAATCAGCTCGGCGCTGTTCCCCGCGGCGAGACGGCTTGCGGCGGACTCCAGCAGCATCTTCAGCTGAGGATTATTGCTCCGCCCGATCCAGCTCAAAATCGTCTCGAGCGCCCGAGGCTGAAGAATCCCGAATAAATCGTTGAGCTCGTGCTGCGGTGCGCGGAGCGGTGAATCTTCAAGAGCCTGAAGTAGCTGACCGAGCGGCTTCGGATCACTCATCAACTCGTTGAGCTGGGTAAGACGCTGCTTCTGCGGCTCGAGGATGTCCGGTGCGCGATTCGCTGTCGTCCCAGCTTCGCGCAGCAAGTACGCCGCGTTGCGGTATTGGGCGCTGGCGAGGAGAATCAACAGGAAATAATCGAGCAGCCCGCAGATCTCTTCGCGGACGGTGGGATCCTTTTGGTTTTCGAAGACATCTAGAAGCGATGCGATTACCGCCGGGCGCAGATCCGTGGAGAATTCGCGCTTGATCTCCTGCTGGAGGTACTCGACTTCGCGGTCGTCGAGGAAATAGAGAGTCGAGTCGAAGTCGTCGAGCTTGGCAATGGAAGACTGTGTCGACTCGAGCCCTGCTTCCGCCTGTGCCGGCGAGAGAATTTTCTCCTTCTGCTCCGCCCGCTCCATCGATTCGACGCCCGGGCCGGTCTCCTGGGTGAGATCGACGTAGCGATACTGCAGCGTCGCAAATTCCCGCTCCCACATCAGTGTGAGCAGGTCGTCATCGTCGTCGGTCGCTTTTCTGACGCGCTGAAGGAGGCCAAAGAACACGCCGAGCTCTTCGTCCTCGAAGCCTTTCAGCATCTTCAGCTCGCGGATGCCGTCCTTGTAGAGAAGCCACGCCATGTTGTCACTCGTGCGCTCCTGCTCGTCGAGGACGACGCGTCCTTCCCATTCGAGCCGCGTCTCGATCACCTGGAGCTCGAGCTCGTCGGTGTGCTTCCAGATCGCGGCGAAGGCTTCCTTCACCGCTTCGAGCGACCGCGCGTGCATCGGGTTGTTCGGCAGATAAAGTTGGTGCGCGCGCACTGCCTTTACGAAGGCCTTGAGCAGGTCGGTGACGTACGCGATCGGGAACGACGGCTCGTCGAGCTCGTTCTCCGGCTTTGCCGGAACCGACGTTGTCATTTGGGAAGAAGGCCCATTTCGGTTATCTGCGCGAGATCCTTGTCGCCGCGACCGCTGATGCAGATCAACACCGCGTCGCTCTTGTTCCACCGCTCCTTTACTTTGACGACCCAGGCGAGCGCGTGTGACGTTTCGAGGGCCGGGATGATTCCCTCGAGTCGGCTGAGCAGACCAAGCCCCTCCACAGCTTCCTGGTCGGTCACGGAGACGTAGAGGGCGCGGCCGATGTCCTTGAGGTAGGAATGCTCGGGTCCAACACCGGGGTAGTCGAGCCCTGCCGAAATCGAGTGGGCAGGGTGAACCTGGCCGCTCTCGTCCTGTAGCAGATAGCTCAGTGCGCCGTGGAGTACACCTGGCGTACCGCGCTCGAGTGAAGCTGAGTGCTCACCCGAATCGAGTCCGCGGCCAGCGGCCTCCACCCCCACCAGCTCCACCGCGGGATCCGGTACGAAGGCGTGGAAGATTCCCATCGCGTTGGAGCCGCCACCGACACAGGCGACAACCGTAGACGGAGATCGGCCGGCGCTCTCGAGCATCTGCGCCTTGGCCTCGCGGCCGATCACAGCCTGGAAGTCGCGCACCATTCGCGGGTAGGGTGCCGGGCCGACGACGGAGCCGATGACGTAATAGCTGTCCTCGACGTTGGTCACCCAATCCCGGATTGCTTCGCTCGTGGCATCCTTGAGGGTGCGGGTTCCCGAAAGAACCGGAACTACCTTCGCGCCCATCAGCTTCATGCGGTAGACGTTGAGCTCCTGACGGCGCATGTCCTCCTCGCCCATGTAAACCGTGCAGTCGAGGCCAAAGCGCGCGCAAACCGTCGCTGTTGCCACACCATGCTGCCCCGCCCCGGTCTCCGCGATTATCCGCCGCTTGCCCATACGCTGCGCAAGCAAAGCCTGTCCGAGCGCGTTGTTGATCTTGTGCGCGCCGGTGTGGTTCAGGTCTTCGCGCTTGAGATAAACCGCGCACCCGACCGCGTCCGAAAGACGCGGAGCTGAGCTCAATGGCGATGGACGGCCCACGTATTCCTTTAAAAGCCGGTCGAGCTCCTTCTGGAATTGTGGGTCGCGGATCGCGTCATCGAAGGCCGAGTCGAGCTCGTCGAGCGCGGGTATGAGCGTTTCGGGAACATACCTGCCCCCGAACGCGCCAAAGCGGTGAAGCGTGTCCGTCGCCAAGCTAGCTGGCCCGCACGCCAGTGGCCGCTGCGTAGAACTCGCGCATGAGCCATGGATCCTTTATGCCGGGGGCGGACTCGATGCCCGATGACACGTCGACGACGTCCGGAGCGAGCGTCCGTATTGCGCTAACGACGTTACCGGGCTTCAATCCGCCCGCGAGGACCACGGCCGCGCTGCCACGATCGCGCGCCAGGTCCACGGCGAGGTCGCTCCACGGGAGAGGCTCGCCAGTCCCACCGAGACCCTTCTCTGTACGGGCATCGAGAACGACAGCGTCAGCAGTGTCGAAGAGCGCTTCCGCGGAGCTCGGGATGTGTGTGCCGGCGATGCGGATCGCTGCCCAAACCTGACCTGGAAATCTCGACCGCAGCTTTTTGACATCAGCGGCTGAAGCGTCGGCGTGGAGCTGCACGATATCGAGGCGTGCAGCGGTAGCAGCGCCCGCTATGGCGTCAGCGTCGTTGGTGCCGAATACTCCGACGCGCTTCACGCGCTTGCCGGCGGCGTCGAGGATGTCGCCCCCTTCGACGGGCGAGACCTTCCGTGGACCATCGGCAAACACGACTCCGATGTAGCTCGCGCCAATCTCGGCGGCAAGCGCGGCATCCTCCCGGCGCGTCATGCCGCAGAACTTAACTTTTGCGAGCACCGCTCGTCCGTCGGATGCCGGTGAGTGAGCGCACAGTCCCTGCGGGATCGAGCGAAGCCGAAACCACGGAGCCAACGAGCACCGCGTCCGCGCCGGCTTCGGCAAGGCGCTCAACATCGAGGGCTGATCTAACCCCGCTTTCCGCGATTACGACAACGTCGCGCGGGATCAACGGCAGGATTCTCGGCGCCGTCTCCAAATCGATCTGGAGAGTCTCCAGGTCGCGACTGTTCACGCCGACAATCGACGCACCAATCGACATCGCGAGCTCCAGCTCGCGCTCGTCGCGAATCTCGAGGAGCACCTCCAGACCAATGTCTGAGGCGGCCGCAAAAAGCTCGCGCACGCGTGTCGGAGGCACCGCGCGAGCGATGACGAGGGCGGCGGAAGAGCCGAGAGCGCGGGCCTCAAACATCTGCACTACGTCGACGTGAAAATCCTTCTTGAGCAAGGGTAGCGAGACGGCGTCGCGGACGCGGCTAAGATCTTCATTCGACCCGCCGAACTGCGTTGGCTCGGTGAGTATCGAAACCGCGGCGGCTCCTCCGGTCTGGTAGGCCAGGCATTGCGCGACGGGATCCAGACCGGGATTGATCGCTCCCTTCGACGGTGAAGAGCGCTTGAGCTCAGCGATCACGGCGACATCCGTCCGGCAGAGCGCATCGCGGAACGATGGCGGCTGGTCAGCAATGCTGGCACGTTGGCGAAGCTCGGCAGCCCGCGGTTGCAAAGTTGCCGCTCTAGCGCGTGCCTCGTCCGTCAACGCGCCGAGAGTGCCGCCGGGCGGAGTCCAGTCGTCAAAAGCTTGCGCTTCGGTCGATCTTCGGCTAACGTATGAATTCGGCAAATGTTCGGTGGGATCGGCGGACCGGTCCATTCTCAAACCAGCCGCGAAAAAGGATATGTCGCTCACTAAACGCCAGCGGGAGATTCTGACCTACCTCGCCACCTACTCCGAAGAGCACGGCTACGCGCCGAGTTTCGAGGAGATCGCGACGCAGTTTAACTATAACTCCCTCGCGACGGTCCACGAACATCTCACCAATCTCGAGCGCAAGGGCTACATCAAGCGCGCGTACAACGAGAGCCGAGGCATCGAGCTGGTCCCGTCAGAGGCCTTTCCACGGGCGATGTCGCTTCCGCTGCTTGGTAGCGTTGCCGCCGGAATGCCAATCGAGGCGATCCAGATGCCCGAGTCGATCGGGGTGCCCGAGGATCTCGTGCGGCGCGGCGGCAATCACTACGTGCTGCGCGTTCGCGGCAACTCGATGATCGATGAGCAGATCCGTGATGGCGATTTCGTGATCGTCAACGAAAAGAACACTGCGGATAACGGCGAGATGGTGATCGCGTTGATCGATGGGACTTCCGCTACCGTGAAGAAGTTTTACCGTGAGCGCGATGGGCGAATCAGGCTACAGCCGGCCAACGAAACGATGAACCCGATCTACGTTCACGAGAACGACATCTCGATCCAGGGGATCGTCGTTGGCGTGCTGAGAAGGTTCTAGAGCTCGAGCGCCTAAGTCTTTCTTGTTGCGGGCGTTGCGTACGCGCGCTTCAAGCCCTCTAAAACCGATTTCGCCTTCCCCGAGTCGATCGCGGTGGTCGCCGCGGTCACGCCTTCCTCGTACGATTTCACGCGCCCGCTGACGTACACCGCCGCGGCCGCATTCAGAACGATCGCGGCGCGCGCAGCCTTTGGCCCACCGCCGTCGAGAATCTTTTCTATGATCCTCGCATTGTCCTTTGGATCACTCCCGGCCAGGTCGTCCCGCGATAGTTTTTTGAATCCGTGCTCTTCGGGGTGAATCGTCCACCGATTCGTCGACCCTTTTCGAACCTCGACGACGTGGGTTGGCCCGAGGGGCGATACTTCGTCGAGTCCGGGCTCTCCGTGGACGACCAGCGCATGAACGGATCCGAGCGCGGCTAACGCCCCCGCGAGTACGGGCGCTCGGTCAAGATCCGCAACGCCTACAACCTGGCGCCCGGCACGAGCTGGGTTAGCCAGTGGGCCAACGATGTTCATTACGGTCGGAATTGCCAGCTCGCGTCGAACGGCGCCGACGTGCCGCATCGCCGGGTGCATTAGCGGCGCGAACATGAAGACGATTCCTACGTCGCGCAGAGCGGCTTCCATCACCGCTACTGGCACCTCGATGGGTACTCCGAGAGCCTCGAGCACGTCCGCGCTTCCGCACCGCGACGTGAAGGATCGGTTCCCATGCTTGGCGATCCGCACTCCAGCACCTGCCGCAACGATCGCTGCTGCCGTTGAGATGTTAAAAGTGGAAACCGCACCGCCCCCTGTCCCGCAGGTGTCGACGAGGCCGTCGGCATCCTCCACGTCCAGCGCGACCATCGCCGAGCGCAGAGCCCTGACGACGCCAGCGACTACCTCCGGACTCTCGCCAGTTGCGCGAAGCGCCGACAGCAGCGCGGCGACTTGCACCGCTGTCGCCTGCCCGTGCATCACGATGTCGAAGGCCGCCTCTGCATCCTCCGCGGTTAGAGGCTCGCGAAAGGCGAGTTTGTGGATAGCGCCCTGGAGCGCGTTCGTTGGCGGAGCGCTCACCGTTCGGATCTAGAACGGCGAGGTTTGTTCTTTCGACGCGACGATCTGGAGAACTTCTTCGATCACTTTCCGGGAGTCCTGACCAGCCGCTGCCTCTCGCAGTGCCTGTTCGACACGGTAAAGGATGCTGCTCTGAGTCTGCAGCGCTTCACCCTGAGCGTGGAGTTGGATGTGTGCCTTCTCGAGCTTGGTAACCGCTACGCGTACCTGCTCTTCCACCGCCGACAGTCGCTGGGCAGTCGCGCGCGCTTCGACAGCCGCAACCTCGATCGCTCTTTTCAATTGGGTGACGCGGATAGAGTCGCCGGTTCCCTTCCCGTTCAGGGCCGCTTGCGCTTCGGACAGTTTCCGCTGCAGCTCGGCGAGCGCCCGCGTGTGCTCCTCGTTCAGGGTGCGGGTAAGGTCCTCCAGGGTCCGCACCGCTTCCTCGCGCGCTTTCCGCTCGGCAAGCCTCGCGAATGCCAGCGCGAACAAATCGACAGCAGGCGCGACCTTTTCGGATAGCCGATGGCCGAAACGCGTCTTTGGCTCGGACAACGCCAGTACCCCAGCAAGCTCGCCGTCGACGAGCAACCCGCGGAGCAGAAGTACGCCCGCCTCCGGACTTGCCCCTACGCCGAGCAACTTCTGGTAATCACCGGACTCCGTTCCCATGTCCGCGAATTGGCGCCCCGCCACGATCGTGCGCCGTGCGACGCTCGGCAGGTGGTCGACTGCAATCTCGATTTGCGCCGTGCGCATCCCTTCGTGCGCGGGGATGAGACGCTCCGAAAACAGGTCGCGCCTCGCGTCATAAATGAACAGCACGACGTGCCCATTCCGGTCGTGCTCGGTTACATCCTGGGCGAGCGCGTTCAATGCCTCGGCGATGTTGCCGACCGAAGAAAGCACTGTTGAAAGAGCGGCGAGTGTTCGTGGTGCCATGGTTCGAAATTCAGGGGTGACGCGCGGGCATCCGCTGGGCCGATCCACATTGAGCAGCGGAAGAGCGAAAGTCAATCATCTTCAAGGGGTTACGTTCCTTGACAGTCGGTCGGCACGGGCTAATTTCACGCGATGCTCTCGCGTACTGTGCAGCTCGTGTTGCACTACGATGGCGCGGGCTTTTCCGGCTGGCAGCGGCAGCCAAACGAGCGGACGGTTCAAGGTATACTCGAAGCGGCGGTATCGAGACTGTGCGGAGAGCCTGTTGCGGTCGTCGGCGCGGGCCGCACGGATGCAGGAGTTCATGCGCGCGGCCAGGCCGCCGGAGCGCGCGTACCCGCGAAGTGGACCGCGTCCGCGCTCAGACGATCGATGAACGCCATTCTTCCGGACGATGTGTGGATTGCGGCAGCCTTCGAGATGCATGATGAGTTTCACCCGCGCTATAGCGCGCTTTCGCGCAGCTACAGCTACTTCGTAGGCACAGACGATTTCGCATCCTCACCGTTTCGCCGGAAGCACGAGCTCGCCTGGAGGAAGCCACTCGACCTCGACCGCCTTGTCGCGGCGGCTCGCACGGTGGAAGGCGACCACAGTTTCCGCGCTTTCGCCGTCAAAGGAACAGCACCCGAGCGCGATGAGCACCGGTGCAACGTATCGCAGGCTGCGTGGCGCACGCGCGACGGTGGCTTGGTCTTCGACATTCGGGCGGACCGATTTCTGCACCACATGGTCCGCTTTCTCGTCGGCACAATGCTCGATATCGGCGAGGGCCGACGTGAGGTTTCTGTAATGAGCGAGCTCCTCGTCAGCGAAGAGAATAGTCAGGTGTCCCCACCTGCTCCTCCGCATGCGCTCTTTCTCGAGCGAGTGGAGTATCCGCAAGCCCTTTACCTGGAAAGCGAATGAACATCTACCTCGAGACGGTCGATCTCGACGAGATCAGAAACGCCACATCCGCCGGACTTGCAGACGGAGTTGTATTCTCGTACGCCGCGCTCAGCACAGTTGGCGGAACCGATGAAATCCGTGAACGGGTCGAGGAAATCTCCCGCGAGTTTGCGTTTCCGGTTTGCGTTTCTGTCGGCGCCGTGACGTCCAGCGACATTTACACCGAGGCACGCGATCTCGCGAAGGTGTCAGATCACATAGTGGTGCAGATTCCCCTCGTTGAAGATTCACTCGTGCCGATGTCTCGGTTGACGGCCGAGGGCGTGATGGTTTGCGCGACTTATGTGTTCAGCCCCGCGCAGGCGATTATCGCGGCGAAGGCCGGCGCCGCCGCGGTCAGCGTCGCACTGGAGGAGCTCGAGCGCTACGGCCAGGCAGGGACGCGCACACTCGCCGAGATCAAGAGCGTTCTCGACGCGGGCGGCGAGGAGTGCGACGTCATGGCGGCGTCGCCGCGGTCATCGGTGGAATTCGCGGAATCCGCGCTTGCCGGCGCGGACATCATCTGCGTCACGCCGAGCGCGCTGCGGAACCTCGTCGTCCACCCGCTCAGTGACCGCGGCATTGACCGCTTTCTCAGCGAGCTTGCGAAGCGACCGAAGACACGAATCACGACATGACTTCGGGTCTTGCCGTCGTCCTCGCGGCGACCTCGCTTCTTGCCTGCCAGGGATCCAGCTCTCCTTCTTCGGCGCAGCTGCCCGTAGAAAGACCAACCGCGGCAGTCGACGCGTCGCGGCGCACCGCAATTACGCAGGCGGTCGCCCGCGTTGCTCCCTCAGTCGTAACTGTCCAGACTGAAGTCGTCGAACGGGTGCCCGCCGACGTGTTCGAACAGTTCTTCGGAGGGCGATCCGGTCAACGTTCCGCGGCTGGGTTGGGCTCGGGCTTCATCGTTCGCGACGACGGTGCAATCGTCACGAACGCGCACGTCGTCGCAGGAGCTACGCGAATCTCGGTGGCCATGAGAGACGGCAAAACCTACCCTGCCCGTCTGCTCGGTATCGACGAGGCCAACGATCTCGCTGTTCTCAAGATCGACGCGCGAAATCTCCCTGTCGCGCCACTCGGCTCCTCCACGAATCTGCTCATCGGTGAATGGACAATCGCGATCGGCAACCCGTATGGATTTATCCTCGCTAACACGGAGCCGAGCGTGACGGTGGGCGTCGTGAGCGGCACTGGAAGAAATCTGGCCACCGAGAGTGAAGGCAGCGGCGTATATGTCGACATGATTCAGACAGACGCCTCGATCAACCCGGGAAATTCTGGCGGTCCACTAGTGAACGCGGCCGGTGAGGTGATTGGAGTTAACAGCTCCATCTTTTCGCCGTCGGGCGGCTCGGTTGGTATTGGCTTCGCCATCCCGATCAACCGTGCTCGACGCGTTGCCGAGGACCTCCTCGCGCACGGCGTCGTGAGGCATCCCTGGATCGGGCTCCAACCGCAGCTCTCGCGAACGCAGGGTGTGTCGGGCTCGAACGCAGGTGTAGTCGTCGGATCGGTCGTCGCCGGCTCACCGGCTGATCGCGCAGGGATTCGGGCCGGCGATGTCATCGTCCGCTCGCGTAATCGTACGCTGCGAAATCCCTACGACTGGTACGCCGAGCTGCTCGAGCTCCGCGTCGGTGAGAGTGACTCAATCGTCGTGCGCCGCGGATCGCGTGAGATACCGATCAGCGTCCAGGTCGTTGATCTGCCCGATGTGAACGCGCCGCGTGTCACCGTGCTGCGCGAGATCGAGCTGATTACAGTCACGCCGCCGATCCGCGCACAATACCAGATTCAGAGCCGTCAGGGCGCGCTCGTGAACAGGGTGAGTGAGCGCGTGCAACAACAAATCGGACTTCAGGCTGGCGATGTCATCGTCCAGATAAATCGCACTCCGATTACGAACGCGGAGGCGGTCAACCGCATTCTCACGACCTACGGGCGTGGCGGAATCAGGATGTACTTCGAGCGAGGTGGGCAGATCTATGCCACCGAATTCAGCCTGCAATAGTGCCGTCGAGCCGGTATAGCTCGCCGCTCGCGGAGCGGTATGCGTCCACAGCGATGCTGGAGCTGTGGTCACCTGCCACTCGGCACGGACTGTGGCGCCGACTGTGGCTAGCTCTCGCCGAAGCAGAGCGCGAGCTGGGCGTCGACATTCCCGAAGACGCAATCCGCCAGATGCGGGACAATCTCGACAAGATCGATTTCGGCGCGGTGGCGGCATACGAGAAGCGGTTCCGACACGACGTGATGGCGCACGTCCACGCCTTCGGCGACGTCGCCCCCGCGGCCAAACCGTTCATTCACCTCGGCGCGACGAGTGCGTATGTCACGGACAACGCCGATCTGATCATGATGCGACGCGGCCTGGACCTTCTGCGTGGCCGCGCGCTCGACGTGATCCGCGCGCTCGCCGAGTTCGCGGAGCGATGGCGCGACCAGCCGACACTGGGCTATACGCACTTGCAGCCAGCACAGCTGACCACCGTTGGAAAGCGCGCGACGCTCTGGATGCAGGATCTCGTCCTCGATATCGAGGACATCGACTACCGACGCCGTACCCTGCCGTTCCGTGGAGTGAAAGGAACGACAGGAACCCAGGCGAGCTTCCTGGAAATATTCGAGGGAGACCACGACAAGGTCCGTCGCCTCGACTACCTCGTCACGGAAAAAATGTCGTTCCCCGCACCGCTGCCCGTCACCGGCCAGACATATACGCGCAAGCTCGACGCGTTCGTCCTCGGCGTCGTCGCCGGGCTGGCAGCAAGCGCGGCGAAGTTCGCGAGCGACATTCGGATGCTGCAATCATTCGGGGAAATCGAAGAGCCGTTCGAGAGCGAGCAGATCGGGTCGTCGGCGATGGCCTACAAGCGAAATCCAATGCGCGCCGAGCGCATTTCGTCGCTCGCGCGCTTCGTCAACTCGCTGGAAGGAAACGCGAATCAGACGCATGCGGTTCAATACTTCGAGCGTACGCTCGACGACAGCGCGAATCGGCGACTTGTAATCCCGGAGATGTTCCTCGCGACCGACGCAATCTTGCTGCTGATGGCAAACATTGCGCGCGGATTGGAGGTGCATCCGGCCGTGATCGAACGACGTCTCGCTGCCGAGCTGCCATTCATGGCGACCGAGCAGCTGATCGTGCGTGCGGTACGCGCCGGCGGCGACAGACAGGTCGCTCACGAGACGATCCGAAAGCACAGCATCGCGGCGGCTCGGGCGCTCAAGGATGGTGCGGACGCGAACGACTTGCTCGACCGGCTGGCGCGAGACAAATCGTTTGGGGTGAAGCTCGCGGATCTCGAAGGTGCTATCGAATCGAAGCGTTTTGTAGGGCGAGCCCCCGAGCAGGTCGATGATTTTCTTCGCGACGTCGTCACCCCGCTCTTCGCGGGTGAGACGGTGAGCACCGAGCGAGGCGAGGAGCTGCGCGTTTGATGCTGATGCAGAGCAGCGCCCTTCCACTGACCCCGTTCAGGCGCGGCAAGGTGCGCGATGTGTACGAGGTGGATGGAGATCGTCTGCTGATCGTCGCGACGGATCGAGTAAGCGCCTTCGACGTGGTCATGGCTGAGACGATTCCGCACAAGGGCGCGGTACTCACCCAGATAACGGCGTGGTGGCTGCGCCAACTCGATGAGCGAGTTGAGCACCACATGCTGTCCGCGAACATCCACGAGATCGTTCGCGAAGTGCCGCAACTCCGCGGGTACGAGGACGAACTTGCGGGTCGCACGATGCTCTCGCGACGGACGACAGTGTTCCCCATCGAGTGCGTCGTGCGCGGCTATCTCTCGGGGTCGGCGTGGAAAGAGTATCGCGAGCGCGGCACGCTGGCTGGCGAATCATTGCCGGCTGGCCTGCGGGAGGCGGACCGTCTCGATCCACCGCTTTTTAGTCCAGCGACGAAGGCTGACGAAGGTCATGACGAGAATATCACCATCCACCGGATGCATTCCATTGTGGGACCGGTGGCTGGCAAGCTGCTCGAGAGCTTGTCCCGCGATATCTATGAAGCCGGTCGCAGCATCGCGGCCGCGCGCGGAATAATCATCGCCGACACGAAATTCGAGTTTGGAACCCCCGCAAGCACTGGGGGTGAGCCCGCTGACAAGGTTATATTGGTGGATGAAGTGCTCACTCCCGACAGTTCGCGCTTCTGGCCGGCCGATCGATACGAGCCGGGACATAGCCAGCCTAGCTTCGACAAGCAGCCGCTGCGCGACTATCTCGACTCGGAAAGGCGCGCCCGCCGATGGGACGGGAACTATCCGCCGCCGCGCCTGCCGAAAGAAGTGATCGACGCGACGAGCGAGCGCTACCTCGATATCTACCGTCGACTGACGGGACACTCTCTCGACCCTAACGGCACACATTGAGCTTCGCGCGCGAAGGACTTCTTTTCATTGCAATCGCCGGCGTCATCGCTGCCGGAGCGTTCGGGTTCGCGATCAGCAGGCGCTCGTGGGGACTTTGGTTGGCGGCGTTCGTGTTACTGCTGCTCGCGCTCTGGGTCGCGTATTTTTTCCGCGATCCGGAGCGCACCGGGCAACGAGGCGCTTCCCTCGTGATCGCGCCCGCTGACGGGAAGCTGATCATGATCACAGAAGTCGATGAGCCAAGCTTCATCCACGGTCGCGCCACACGGTTGTCGATCTTCATGAACGTGTTCAACGTGCACGTGAACCGATACCCGGTCGACGGTGTCGTCAGCCACATCCATTACAACAAGGGCAAGTTCCTGAACGCGGCAGCCGAGAAGTCGAGCCTGGAGAATGAGCAGATGTCGGTGGGCATCGATACCGGGCGCTATCGCGTGTTGGTACGTCAAATTGCCGGCCTGATCGCGCGGCGAATAGTGACGTACAGCAAACTTGGCGACAAGGTGAAGCAGGGCGACCGGATGGGAATCATCAGATTCGGCTCGCGCGTAGATGTCTTTCTGCCAACGCACTCGGTGATCCGCGCCAAGCTTGGCGACGTGACTAGCGCCGGTGTGACAGTTCTCGGTGAGCTTCCCAAATGACGATGCCGCCGCCGGAGCATCAACGCCGGCAACGTTTGAGAGTCGCAGCCGAGCCATCGCGCCGCGGGATCATCATTCTGCCCAATGGGTTCACGCTCGCCAGCCTGTTTTTCGGGATGTTCGCGATCGTCGCTGCCTCGCGCAGCGAATTCGACACCGCGGGACTCTATGTAGTCTTTGGCGGCGTGTGCGATGGACTCGACGGGCGCGTCGCCCGGGCAACGGGCACCGGATCGCGATTCGGCTCGGAGCTGGACTCGCTCGTCGACGCGATCACCTTCGGGCTGGCGCCGGCGATGATCATGTACTTCGCCGTGCTCAACCGAAACGGTTGGGACTGGATCATCTCGTTTTTTTTCACGGCCTGCGCCGTTATCAGGCTGGCGCGATTCAATGTCGAGCAGGCCGGTCGTGCCAAGAAATATTTTCACGGGCTGCCGAGCCCGGCGGCCGGGATGACCCTCGCCACGTACTACTGGTTCAGCCAGACATCGCTATACAACCAGACCGTTATCGGCGATCTGAACTGGACGACCGGTATGCGAGGCTTGATGCTGCTGCTCGCGTTTCTGATGATCAGCCCGGTGTCGTATCCGGCGGTGCCGACCGTTGGCTTCAGAAAAATCAGCGAGATACTGGGCACGCTCGTCGTCGTCGGAACGTTTCTGGGTGTGCTCTTCCTGAGGAAGGAATTTTATTTCCCCGCTCTCATTTGCTACGTGCTTTATGGGCTTGCGAAGACCTTCATCTTCGGTCTGCTCGACCGCCGGCCGCGTGGTGATTCTCCCGTGATCGACGACGAGGAGCCGTTGCTTCTGACCGCCGCGGGGATCGTCGAACCACTCGACGAGCCATTGCGTCAGCGCCAGCACCGGCGTCGCAGAAGGCGTCGTCCGCCTGGACCGGGTGAGCCGCCGCGCGGTGGACCTGGAATGCCCCCACCGTCCGGACCTGCGGGAGGTCCCCTCTGATGGCGCGGTTTCGCATCGCGGTCCACATCACCCCGCGCAAGGGGCTGCTCGACCCGCAGGGCAACGCCGTGAGGGACGCGTTGCACACGCTTGGCTTCAAATCGGTGAAAGACGTGCACGTCGGCCGGTACATCATCATCGAGACCGATTCATACGATGCCATCACGGCCGAAGAGTCCGTCACCGACATGTGCCGCAAGCTGCTCGCGAATCCTGTCACGGAAGACTTCGAGATCGAATCGGCGGTGTCCGCGTGAGGTTCGGCATCGTCACCTTCCCCGGATCCAACTGCGACTACGACGCGTTCCACGCCGTGACCGAGATTCTTGGCGAGGACGCGCAATACCTGTGGCACAAGGATCCCGATCTGCGCGGCTCAGATGTGATCATTCTGCCGGGCGGTTTCAGTTACGGCGACTACCTGCGTGCCGGAGCGATTGCGCGCTTCAGTCCGATCATGAACGAGGTAATCGCTCACGCAAAATCGGGAGCGCCGGTTCTGGCTATCTGCAACGGCTTCCAGATCGCATGCGAAGCGGGATTGCTTCCCGGCGCGTTGATGCGAAACGCGCATCTGCAGTTTGTCTCCGCGCCGGTGCGCCTTCGCGTCGAGAGCTCCGATACGATCTTCACAAATCTGTACGAACGGGGCGAAGTGCTACGCATTCCAGTCGCGCATGGTGACGGGCGTTATGTGGCGTCCCCTGAAGTCCTGAATGAGCTCGAGGCAGAAGGGCGTGTTATCTTCAAGTATGCGGACGCGGATGGCACGATCAGCGCGGACGCCAACCCCAACGGCTCCGAGCGCAACATTGCCGGCATCATCAACGAGGGCGGGAACGTGCTCGGCATGATGCCCCATCCGGAGCGCGCTTGCAGTCCGCTGCTTGGCTCCAGCGACGGCGTGCGGCTGCTCGAGTCAATTCTTACGCGAGTGGCTGCCTGATGTCCCAAGTCCTCCCGCGCGAGGGTGATCCTGTCATAAGTCCGGCCCTGGTTGCCGAACACGGACTTACCAAACAGGAGTACGAGCGGCTGCTCGCAATGCTCGGTCGAACGCCGACCTTCACCGAGCTCGGGATCATCAGCGCGCTATGGAGCGAGCACTGCTCGTACAAGCATTCGCGTCCGGTTTTAAAGACGCTGCCGACCACTGCGCCGTACGTGCTGCAGGGGCCGGGCGAAAATGCCGGGGTGATCTCGATCGGCGACGGTCTGGCTGTCGCGTTCAAAATCGAGTCGCACAACCATCCTTCCGCCGTCGAGCCATACCAGGGCGCGGCGACCGGTGTCGGCGGAATCCTCCGCGACGTATTCACGATGGGGGCACGTCCGATCGCGATGCTCAACTCGCTTCGATTCGGCAGCCTCGATGACTCGCGAGTGAGATATCTGTTCGCGGGAGTCGTGAAAGGCATTGGCGACTATGGCAACTGCGTCGGCATCCCAACGGTCGCCGGCGAGATCGTTTTCGACCCGGCGTACGAAAACAATCCGCTCGTCAACGCTATGTGCGTGGGTCTGCTGCACGAAGAAGATTTGATTCGCGCCAAAGCACAGGGTGTGGGCAATCCGATAATGGCGGTCGGTGCGCGAACGGGCCGGGATGGTATTCACGGCGCGTCATTCGCCTCGGAGGATCTGTCGTCGGCAAGCGATGCCAAGAGGCCGCGGATCCAGGTCGGCGATCCGTTTACTGAAAAGCTTTTACTCGAGGCCAGTCTCGAGCTGATCAAGAGCGGCCACATCGTCGCGATCCAGGACATGGGCGCTGCCGGTCTCACCTCGTCGTCCGCGGAGATGGCGGAGCGCGGCGATGTCGGGGTCACGATCGATGTCACGAAGGTGCCGACGCGCGAGAGCGGAATGACTCCGTATGAGATTTTGCTTAGTGAGTCGCAGGAGCGCATGCTCGTCGTCGCAAAGAAAGGCCACGAGGACGCGGTTCGCGAGATCCTCACGAAATGGGATTTGACAGCGGCAGTAATCGGCGAGGTGATCTCCGAGCCCGTTTACAGAGTGACGGAGGGGGACAAAATCGTCGCCGAATTCCCGGGGTCTCGCCTCGTCACGGATTGCCCGAGCTATTCACCGGACGCGCGGGAATCGAGCTCGATCCGGGACCTGCGCGCCGCCGATCCATTTGCCATACCCGAGCGCGATGAAGAGAGCGATCCCGCGTGGACACTCGAACGCCTGCTCTCGTCGCCGACCATCGCGAGCAAGGCGTGGGCGTACCAGCAGTATGACTCCACGGTGCGGACGAATACTGTCATTGGCCCGGGAGGCGACGCCGCTGTTCTACGCGTTCGAGGTACGAACAAGGCGATCTCTCTGAAGACAGATTGCAACGGACGCTACGTCTATCTCGACCCGCGCGTGGGCGGACGGATCGCTGTCGCGGAGGCAGCGCGCAACGTCGCGTGCACTGGCGCGCGTCCCTTGGCAATCACCAATTGCCTGAATTTCGGAAACCCGACGCGACCAGAGGTCTTCTACCAGCTCAAGGAAGCGGTCGCGGGCATGGGCGAAGCATGCCGCGCGCTCGGAACGCCGGTTACAGGCGGCAACGTGTCACTCTACAACGAGAGTCAGTCCGGCGCGGTCTACCCGACTCCGGTGATCGGCATGATAGGGTTGATCGACGACCTTTCGCACATAACCCGCGCAACCTTCCAGCAGGACGGTGATGCCATCCTCCTACTTGGCGACATTGGCGGCGAGCTCGGTGGCAGTGAGTATCTCGCATCCATTCACGGAAAAGTCATCGGTGCCCCTCCACGCTGCGATGTCGACCTTGAGAGGAAGGTCATCGATGCTTTGCTCGATGCAATTCGCGCGGGGGTAGTAAGCTCCGCGCATGACTGCAGCGACGGCGGGTTAGCCGTGGCATTGGCCGAATGTTGTATCGCCGACCGCGAAAATGAGACTGGCGCCGAGATCGATCTGTCGCGGCATGCACAGATAGCCAATCGCGCGATCCTGTTCGGCGAAACCCAGGCGCGCATCATTGTCTCCAGTGCGGCGCCGGAACGAATTCAGGAGATCGCCGCGAAAGCGGGGGTGCCATCCGCGCAGATCGGCAGAGTGCGTCGGAACTCGGAGAACCTGGAGATCACGCTTCCCCGAGGTTCGATGCGAGCTCGGCTATCAGATCTGCGGCGCGCGTATCACGCCACCATTCCGTCGATCATGGCGCGCACTCCCGAGCATGCCACCTTCGACGAGCTCGCGCCTGTGGCGGCGCACTAAGATGTGTGGAATCTTCGGTGTCTACGGCAATGACGACGCAGCGGCAATGGCGCACCTCGGCCTTTACTCGCTTCAGCATCGCGGCCAGGAATCCTCAGGGATAGTAGCAGTCGACCCCGAGCTCGGCGCGAAAGCCGTCAAGCGAATGGGACTCGTCTCCGAAGCGTTTGCCATCCCCGAAGTTCAATCGCTGCGCGGCAATATTGCGATCGGCCACACACGGTACAGTACCGCTGGCTCGTCGACGATCGAGAACGCGCAGCCGGTGCTCGTTCGTTTCCGTGACGGGCACATCGCGCTGGCCCACAACGGCAATCTTACCAACGCGACCGAGTTGAGACGCGATCTCGAAAACGAGGGGTCGATCTTCATGTCGACGATGGATTCCGAGGTTCTGGTTCATCGCATGGCGCACTCCTCTTCGGTCAAACCGGAAGATCGTCTCGCCGATGCATTGCGCGGCGTCGAGGGCGCATACTGTCTCGTCGTGATTGTCGGAAACACGTTGCTGGCGGCGCGCGATCCGCGTGGGTGGCGGCCGCTCGTCATGGGCAAGCTCGGTGACGCGACGGTTTTTGCCTCGGAGAGCTGCGCTCTCGATCTCCTCGGAGCCACGCTCGAGCGTGAGGTCGAATGCGGTGAGATCATTGCCGTCGACGCGAACGGCACGCGCTCCATGTTTCCGCTCGAGAAAAAAGAATCGCGAAAGTGCGTGTTCGAGTACGTGTACTTCTCGCGCCCGGACAGCCAGGTATTTGGCGGGTCGGTTGATCGCGCGCGACGCGAGCTGGGCAGACGTCTGGCGCGCGACTTCCCTGCGCCAACCGCCGACCTCGTCTTCAGTGTGCCGGACTCTTCCAATTCCGCCGCGCTCGGCTTCGCCGAGGAGTCGGGACTGCCGCTCGAGCTGGCACTGATTCGCAACCACTACGTCGGCCGCACTTTTCTTCAACCGACGCAGGCCGGACGCGATGCGAAGGTAAAGGTCAAGTACAACGCGGTTCGCGAAGTGCTGCGCGGCAAAAGCGTCGTGATGGTGGACGACTCCATCGTGCGTGGAACTACCACCCGCGGTCTCGTGAACATGGTGCGCGCGGCCGGTGCGCGAGAAGTTCATTTGCGCGTGAGCTCCTCGCCGGTTACGGGTCCCTGCTATTACGGCATCGACACGCCGACGCGTGAAGAGCTGATCGCGGCGAACATGAGCATCGACGAGATCACCCATGAAGTCGGCGCCGATACGCTTGGATATCTCACGCTCGACGGGATGCTTGAATCAGTGCCCGGCGGACCGTCGGGCTTCTGTCACGCCTGCTTCTCGGGCGACTATCCGACGCCACCACCCGCCGACCCGGAGAAGCTCCGCTTCGGCTGCGGCTGCTAACGCCGATGCCGCAGTCAGTTTTTTTCTTCGGCAACGGCGCTGCCGAGGGAACCCGCGACATGACCAGCGTCCTCGGCGGCAAAGGTGCGAACCTCGCCGAGATGACGAACCTGGGTGTGCCGGTTCCTCCTGGTTTCACGATCGCGTGCAGCGAATGCATCGAGTATCTGAATACGGGAAAGTATTCCGATCGGCTACGCGCGGAAGTCGAGGGCAACGTCGCGCGGCTGGAAGAAGCAACAGGCAAGAAGCTCGGCGACTCGCGCGACCCATTGCTCGTCTCGGTGAGATCGGGTGCGCCGATTTCGATGCCCGGGATGATGGAGACCATCCTCAACCTTGGCCTGAACGATCGAGCCGTAATGGCGCTGGCAGAACAGAGCCAAAACCCGAGATTCGCGTTCGACTCGTTCCGACGATTCATTCAGATGTACTCGAGTGTCGTCCTCGGGCTATCGAGCCAGGACTTCGAGCACCTACTGAAGGCAAAGCGCATGACCGCGGGCGCAGCGTCGGATGCGGATCTCGGTGAAAACGATCTCCGCAATCTCGTCGAGGAATACAAGGCGCTCGTTCGGAATCGGATCGGCGCGGAGTTTCCTCGCGACCCCATCGTTCAACTTTGGGGTGCCATCGAAGCCGTCTGGAAATCGTGGACGCTCAAGAAGGCGCGCGACTATCGCAAGGTCAACGCAATCCCTGAAAACCTCGGCACCGCGGTCAGCGTCGTGGCGATGGTATTCGGCAACCTCGGGAACGACTCGGGCACCGGTGTGGCTTTCACGCGCAATCCGTCGACCGGAGAAAAGCGCTTCTATGGCGAATTCCTTGTCAACGCGCAGGGTGAAGACGTCGTGGCTGGCATTCGCACGCCGCTCGAGATCGACGACATGGCGAGAATGCTCCCCGAGGCCTACAAGGAGCTGCTCGAGACGCAGGATCGACTCGAGCAGCATTACCACGACATGCAGGATCTCGAGTTCACCGTTGAACGCGGCAAACTTTACCTGCTGCAGACGCGAAGCGGAAAGCGTACTGCCGCCGCCGCGGTGCGCATCGCCTGCGACATGGTCAAGGAAGGCCTCGTCGACAAAATCGAAGCGGTACGCAGGGTCCCTGCCGGACAGTTGGATCAACTGCTCCACCCGATCATCGATCCGTCGATTCGCGCGACGCCCCTCTGTCAGGGACTGCCCGCCAGTCCCGGGGCGGCGAGCGGACGCGCCGTGTTCGATCCTGAGACAGCGGAGCAACGAGCGAGCGCCGGCGAAAACGTAATCCTCGTCCGCGATGAGACAACGCCCGAAGATTTCCACGGGATCGTTGCCGCGCGCGCTGTTCTTACCGCGCGCGGGGGAATGACGAGTCACGCCGCGGTCGTCGCGCGCGGAATGGGGAAATGTGCCGTCGTCGGTTGCAAGGAGCTTCGCATTGATCCGGAGCACCGGCTGTTTCATGTCGACGGGGCGGACGGAATAGTGGTCGCCGAGGGCGACTGGCTGACGCTCGACGGCGCGACGGGCCGCGTCTTCGCGGGAGATTTGTCGACGATTCCGAGTGAAGTGGTGCGCGTGACCAATGGGACGCTTCCTGCATCGCAGGCGCCTCTCTTCCAGTCATACGCCGAGCTGCTTGGGTGGGCCGATGAAGTGCGCAAGCTACGCGTCCGCGCAAACGCCGACACGCCGCGCGACGCACGCATCGCGCGGAGCTTTGGCGCCGAGGGAATCGGCCTGTGCAGAACGGAGCACATGTTCTTCGAGGGTGATCGGATCACGGCCATGCGCGAGATGATCGTCGCCCGCGAGGAAGGCGGCCGCAGGCGCGCGCTGAACAAGCTCCTCCCAATGCAGCGCACTGACTTCGAGGGAATCTTCGAGGCGATGGATGGATTACCGGTGACGATCAGGCTACTCGATCCGCCGCTGCACGAGTTCCTCCCGCACGGCGGTGAGGAGACGAAGCTGCTGGCTCGCACGCTCAACATGCCGCGCGCCGATCTCAATCGCGTCATCGAGTCACTTCGTGAAACCAATCCAATGCTTGGTCATCGCGGCTGTCGGCTTGGAATAACCTACCCCGAGATCACCGAGATGCAGGGACGGGCGATCCTCGAGGCAGCAGTGAGAGCGATGCGTCGCGGCATTGTCGTGAAGCCAGAGATCATGATTCCGCTGGTCTCGACGGTGAAGGAGTTCGAGAATCAGCGCGCGATCATCGAGGATGTGGCGGAGCGCGTGCTCGGCGGAATGGGAGAGAAGATTGCGTATCTGATCGGCACGATGATCGAGCTCCCGCGCGCTGCGCTCACCGCGGCACAGATCGCGCAGTCTGCGGAATTCTTCTCTTTCGGAACAAATGACCTGACGCAGACTACGCTGGGACTGAGCCGAGACGATGCCGGCCGCTTCCTTCCGTCTTACATTGAGCGGGGTATTTTAGCGGATGATCCGTTTCAGATTCTTGACACCGAAGGCGTGGGTCGACTCGTAGGGATAGCTGTTGAGGACGGCCGGCGGGTGCGTCCGAAGATCAAGCTGGGAATTTGCGGGGAGCATGGCGGCGAGCCACGCTCCATTTCTTTCTGCCATTCACTCGGTCTCGATTATGTGTCGTGCTCACCCTTCAGAGTTCCAATCGCGCGGTTAGCCGCTGCCCATGCCGCTCTTGACGCGTAGGCTCGCCCACTCGCGCCGGATGGATCTCATGCCGGCCGAATCGCTGCCAATGGCGCGCATTCAGCACGCGCGGCCGCTTCGCATTGCTCTCGTCACGGAGTACTACTATCCACACCTCGGTGGCATTTGCGAGCACGTGCATTTCTTCGCGCGCGAAGCGCGGCGCTACGGACACCAGGTCGACATCATCACGTCGAACATTCCAGGCGCTCGTGATGAGACGCATGTCATTCGCATCGGAAAGAGCCAGCCCGTGTATGCGAACGGGTCACAGGCGCGATTTACGTGGGGACTCGAGCTGAGGAAGGATCTGCGGCGGGTGTTCAGCCTTGGTCAGTACGACATCATCCACGTTCACTCGCCGCTCAGTCCTGTGCTACCGGTGATGGCGATCGAGGAAGCCGACTGTCCGGTCGTCGGAACCTTCCACACTTATTTCGATCGGTCGATCGCGTACACGTTCGGCAAGCGGTATTTCCAGAAGCGCCTCGATCA
Source organism: Gemmatimonadaceae bacterium (assembly GCA_045803975.1). Classification (GTDB taxonomy): domain Bacteria; phylum Gemmatimonadota; class Gemmatimonadetes; order Gemmatimonadales; family Gemmatimonadaceae; genus UBA4720. The sequence goes on along the minus strand of JBJMOA010000128.1, from coordinate 2,547 downwards.
GTTGCACGCCGCGATCGCAGTCTCCCACTCGACTACGATCGCTCTCAATCGATACTTCGAGGCAAACTGGACGATCGTCCCGAACGGTATCGACACCGACGTCTTCAACCCGCACGTCCCCCGCCCTCCCGCTCTGCGCACCGATGTTCCCGTTATCCTCTTTCTCGGCAGATTCGACCCGCGCAACGGCCTCACCACTCTGATCGAATCGTTCCAAAAAGTTCGTGGCCGCCATCGTCGCGCGCAGCTGGTAGTCGTCGGCGACGGGCCGCTACGGAAGCATTATTACCGAGCCGCGGGCGGCGATCGGGACATAACCTTCGTGGGCTCGGTCCTCAGCGGCCGACCTGGTTATTACGCGCACAGCGCGATGTACGCGTGCCCGACCACCAAAGCGTCTTTCGGCATCACGCTCCTCGAGTCGATGGCATGTGAGACGCCCGTGGTCTGCTCCGATATTTACGGCTTCCGCGACGTCGTGAAGCACGAGCGCGAGGCACTGATGGTGCATTGTGGTGATCGGGATGCTCTCGCCGACGCTCTCGTAAGACTTCTCGATGACGAAACCCTCAGGGCACGTCTCGGGAAGCGTGGGCGGCAGGAGGCCGAGAAATATTCCTGGAGCAAGGTGACCGAGGCTGTGCTGGACATCTATACAGCGGTGCTGGGACGGGCGACGCACGGATGATCGGAATAGCGGCGTTGGGATTGTCGGTAATCGGCGGTGCTGTGCACGGCGCTTTTCACCGCAACAGTCCCTTATTTGGCCCGGCCCTCGGCAGAATTCCCAGTGACCGGAAGGTGGTCGCGCTCACGTTCGATGACGGACCGAATCCGGACGCAACGCCACTCATTCTGGATACGCTTGCCGAGAAAGGCGTGCGGGCGACTTTCTTCGTGCTCGGCAGTCACGCGGAGCGGTGGCCCGAGCTCGTGCGGCGGATCTCGCACGACGGTCATCAGATCGGCAATCACGGCTACTTCCATCGCAAGCTGCAGTTCAAGAGTCCCTTCTACGTGAGTCGCGACATTCGGCTCGGTATCAGGGCGATCAGACGCGCCGGCGTGGCGGCACCGCGATATTTTCGCGCCCCTCACGGCTTCCGGAGCCCGTGGACGACCCCCATCGCGCGCTCCTACGGTGAGCGCACAGTCGGCTGGTCGCTCGGCGTGTGGGACAGCGATCGACCCGGTGTTGACGAGATCGTGCGCCGTACGCTCGAGGGCGTTTCGCCCGGATCGATAGTACTCCTCCACGACGGTGACGGTTACAATCCGGACGGGGACAGAATGCAGACCGCGGCGGCTCTGCCACAGATCATCGACCGCCTCAAAGAACAAGGCTACGAGTTCGCGACGCTGCCGACTGAATGAGCCCTAAACTGAAGAAGGGCATTCGCTGGGCGCTATCCGCCGCGATTCTCGTCTTCCTCGTTCTGTTCGCCCGCACAATCGATTGGCATGCCGCCGGACGCGAGATGCGCAACGCATCGCTGCCGCTTCTCGCCGCGGCAATTGGCGTCAACATCTTCTCCGTTCTCCTGAAGGGCATTCGCTGGTGGCTGTTTCTACGGCCACTTGGTATCAAGTCGCTTCCGCTCGCTGTGCGTGCAACCGTCGCTGGCGCGGGCCTCAACAACGTGCTCGTCGCAAGTGGTGGCGATGCGGCACGTGTCGTTTTCGTTTCCAGAGTCAGTGGTGTTCCGAGCTCCACCGTGCTTGCCTCGATGGCGCTGGAGAAGCTTTTCGATCCGATCGGGTTCGTGGTACTGCTGGTTTTCGGCGTTCTCGCGTTCGAGCTTCCGCCGGAGTTCGATCGCTGGAAAATTCCCGCCGAGATTCTGCTCGTCGTAATAGTTCTGCTGTTGATTCTTTTCGTCTATGCGACGCGGCACTTAAAGCCAGAATATGTTCCAGAGCGGCGCGCCCGACCGCGAACGCTCGGCGGAAGAATCCGTGCCTACTTCGTCAGCTTCGGGAAGACGGCGGGCCGACTTGCAACTGGTCCGCGGTTCCTCATCGCGATCTTCCTGTCACTTGGAGCGTGGGCAACCCAGCTCTGGACCTTTCAGCTCGCCGCCGCAGCCGCGCACGTATCGATACCGCTCGCCGGAAGCCTGGCCTGCCTCCTCGGGATCAACGTCGGGCTGATCATTCGCGCGACGCCCGGCAACGTCGGCTTCTTTCAGTTCGTCTATGCGCTGATGGCGGAGCAATTCGGTGTCCCGCGAAACGACGCAATTGCGGTTTCACTTCTCATCCAGACGCTGCAAATCGTGCCGTTGACATTGCTCGGCGTGGCGCTCGCGCCGGAGTTCATCTTCCGCCGCGGCAAGAAGGATCGCGAGACCGAAGTTGTGGCGAAAAAGATCGAAGAAAAAAAGCTGCTGCCTAGCGACTCGCCACTTTCGCAGTGAGGGCGCTCTCGAGAAACGCGATGAACTCCGCCGGGTCGCGGGTCAGCCCGCTAAGCGTCGCCCGCGTTTTCCCGTCGCTGTCGACGACGGCGTAAAGGGGAAGAGCCACGGTTCCGAAAGCTCGCTCCTG
>JBJMOA010000127.1:0-46639 GCA_045803975.1 Gemmatimonadaceae bacterium | reverse complement strand
TGACAACGGTAGCCGGATCTTCGCGGCGCTCGGCGCGCTGGCGCACGGGGTGGGAGTGTCCGATCTCGGCGGTCCAATTGCAATCGCACAGGTTTCCGTTCAGGCTGCGCGCGGGGGGTTCGAGACCCTGCTGCTCCTTGTTGCACTCATAAGCATCAACGTAGCGGTGTTAAACCTCCTTCCGATTCCGATTCTCGATGGCGGGCAGATACTCCTGAACATTGCCGAAACGATCAAAGGCAGCGCGTTCAGCAGTCAAACGCGCGAGCGCATTTTGAGGGGAGGCCTGCTGATCATTGGCCTGCTGTTCGTGACCGTGATGTTCAACGACATCAGCCGCAACATGCAGGACATCGTACGGTTTGTGGGTCGGATTTTTTGATGGGTGAGCCAAAACCATTTCCGTTAATTATCCGTAGTACGAAATTGAACTACTCGGCAGGATCGCATGGCTGACTTAAAAGCAGAAGACTATCGCCTCGGCGACCAGCTTCGGATCGGTGCACTCGAAGAGAATCCGCATCAAGCCGAACAACTGGCGGAAGTGCCGGCGTCGCAGGTCATGTCGGGCGTGGTATCGTTCCTGAGCAGCAATGAGCGAAAAGGACGCTGGGAGCTGCCGCGTCAGTTTCGCGCGCTCGCGGTGTTGGGAAACGTCGAGCTGGATTTGCGCGAGGCAGAAATCGGGTACGGTCTGTCGACGATCGAAGCAGTGTCGGTGTTTGGCAACATCGAGATCACAATTCCACCCGACGTTGCCGTTGAGTGCGACGGTGACAGTCTCCTCGGTTCCTTCGCGGTCAAATATCACGGAGCCGCAAGCCCTTCGGCTGCGAATCGCGATAGAACCGTGCGCATCACCGGAAGTGTCTACGCCGGCAACGTCGAAGTGATGGTTAAAGGTCCAGACGAGGACATGTTGACGAAGCTTGGGCGACGCCTGGGCAGGCGGAGTCACTGAGTTCACGACGCGTGCGGAAGAATGCTGCGCTGAATTGAACGACAGTCCTCGCGCGGGTAAATTTGGCAGCTATGGCTTTTCCGGGCCTGGCGGAGCGCGTAGCCGATGTGCGGGCCAGAATTCAGGCGGCCACGGAGCGCGGTGGACATGGCCAACAGGTCACAATTGTCGCGGTCACCAAGACGCACCCGGCGGCAGCCGTGCGGGCGGCCTACGATGCAGGGCTGCACGACATTGGCGAGAACAAGGTGCAGGAAGCTTTGAAGAAGATGTCTGCTGTCGATGTGCCGGTGCGTTGGCACCTCATTGGCCATTTGCAGCGGAACAAGATCAAGGAGCTGGAGCATTTCGTCCTGCTCCATTCGCTGGATAGCCCGCGACTCGCCGATGCCATTTGCAAATTTGGAATCGAACGAGGCCGAGCTGTCGACGTCCTGATCGAGCTGAATATTTCCGGGGAAGCCACGAAGGGCGGTTACGGTCTTTCTGAGCTGCTTCCGGAAGCTGAGCGGCTTGTCTCTCTCTCGGGCATTCGCGTCCGCGGAGTGATGACAATGGCTAGCTTTACGGCAACGGAAGCACAGCTCCATCGCACCTTTGCGGAGGCTCGGCAAGCGAGAGCCGCGCTCGTCGGGGTCGGCCATCCGGCGGAGGAGCTATCGATGGGAATGTCCAACGATTACGAGATCGCAGTAGAGGAAGGCGCGACGATGGTCCGACTGGGTACCACACTCTTCGGAGCGAGGGCTAAATGATCGACGAAGCGTTTCACCTGACACCACTCGACGTACGGCGCTACGACTTCGGTCGGGCGCTGCGGGGATACAATCCGGCCCGCGTCGACCAGTTCAGGGATCAGGTCGCCGAAGAGATGGAGCGTCTCACGCGGATCAACCAGGATCTCGATTCCAAAGCGAGAAGCTTTCATGAGCAGCTTCGCGCGTTCCGCGAGCGCGACAAGGCGTTGAACGATGCGCTCATCGCCGCGCAGCAATTGCGCGGCGAAGTCCGTGAGCAGGCTGAGCGAGAAGCGCAGCTCATTCTGCGGGAAGCGCAGGCGGAAGGGGAGCGGATAATCGAGGCTGCAAAAGCGGACGTCCGCCGGATGGAAGAAGAACTGGACAATCTCGATCGGTCGCGCCGCACATACCTCGCACAAATGCGGACATTGATCGCTCGCCAGCTATCGGAGGTCGAAGCGTCGGACTCCCAGGTGGTAGCGAGCACACTCAGGGGCGCAGGCTCCAACTCCACGGGACCGAATCGAGAATGACCGCTGTCCGCCCGGATAAGGCGGGAAGCGGGAAAGGGGAAGGGGGAAGCGGGAACCGCGGTGAGCTCTTCCGTCTACTACCAACCGACCGCTCGCCCGACGAGCTCGAAACGGAGATGCTCTCCCGCTGGAAAGAGGAAAAGCTTTTCGAGCAGACTCTCGCCCAGTCTGATGGGAAGCCGGAATTCGTCTTCTTCGAGGGTCCCCCGACTGCCAACGGGAAGCCTGGCATCCATCACGTATTCTCGCGGACGGTCAAAGATCTCTTTTGCCGCTACCGCGCGATGCGAGGTAATCACGTCGCGCGCAAGGCCGGGTGGGATACGCATGGTCTGCCGGTCGAAATCGAAGTCGAGAAAAGAATCGAGACCGATTTCGGGATCCGCACAGCGAAGCAACAGATCGAGAAAATCGGCGTCGAACGATTCAACGAGATGTGCCGCGAGAGCGTATGGCGCTATCGCAGCGATTGGGAACAGCTGAGCGAGCGAATCGGCTACTGGCTCGACTACAGCGACCCATACGTTACCTACTCGAACGACTACATCGAGAGCGTTTGGTGGGCGCTGGCGACGATGTTCAGGCGGGGTCGCCTGTATCGCGGTCACAAGGTACTTCCGTATTGCGCGCGCTGCGGAACGACGCTGTCGAGTCACGAGGTTGCGCAGGGATACAAGGATGTGAAGGACCCGAGCGCGTTCGTTGCGCTCGACATCGTCGACCAAAGCGATTCGAAGAATCGGCGACGGATCCTCGTGTGGACGACGACCCCCTGGACGCTGGTCTCTAACGTCGCACTCGCGGTGAGCCCCACGCTGGAATATGTGGAGCTGCGAAAAAAGAAGGCCGATGCCAGCGAGACGGTAGTTCTCGCACTGACTCGCGCCGCTGCCGTTCTGGGCGAAGACTACACTGATCGATGGGACGTTGTGCGTTCCTTCGCGGGAAGTGAACTGGTTGGCAAGCGTTACAAACGCCCGCTCGACTGGGTTCAGTACAAGGACGGGAAGCACGAGATCATCGTCGGTGAGTCGTTTGTGTCCGCGGAAGAGGGAACGGGTGTGGTCCACATGGCGCCGGCATTCGGTGCCGATGATTACGCCGCGGGGCAGCGCAACGGTCTTGCTTTCCTGCAGCCGGTAAATCTGCGCGGGGAATTTCCTGCTGACATGCCGGTCGTTGGCGGGATGTTCGTCAAAGACGCCGACGCGCTAATACTCGAGGAGCTCAAGCGACGCGGTGTCCTCTGGAAATCGTCGCAGTTCGAGCACGCCTATCCGCACTGTTGGCGGTGCGAGACGCCGCTTCTCTACTATGCACGCACCTCGTGGTTCATTCGCACGACGGAGTTCAAGGACGCGATGCTCGTGCGCAACTCGCGCGTCGACTGGCATCCGCCCGAGGTCGGCGCTGGCCGTTTCGGCGAATGGCTCACCAATAACATCGACTGGGCGGTCTCACGCGACCGTTACTGGGGCACGCCGCTGCCAATCTGGGTTTGCGACCGCGACGACTCACATGCGCAAGCTGTCGGAGGGTACGCAGAGCTGGCCGACAAATCGGGCGCGGCCCTCCCCGAGAATTTCGATCCGCACAAGCCGTTCATCGATCGCTATTCCTGGAAATGTGAGTGCGGCGGTAGTATGACGCGCACGCCGGAAGTGATCGACGCGTGGTTCGATTCCGGTTCCATGCCGTTCGCACAATGGCATTTCCCATTCGAGAATCGGGAGAAATTCGAGCGCTACTATCCGGCGGACTTTATCGCCGAAGGCATCGACCAGACGCGAGGTTGGTTCTATTCACTGCTTGCAATTGCGACCGCGCTCGGGGACGCGCTACCGAACAATTTGTTGGCGCAGGAGGCGCATTCGGCCAGCGGCGGTGATACAGCGCCTTATCGCACCGTTGTCGTCAATGATCTCGTTCTCGACGCGCAGGGCCAGAAGATGTCGAAGCGACTCGGAAACATCATCGCTCCCGAGACCGTGATACCGCGCTTCGGCGCCGATGCAGTGCGGCTATTTCTCACGACATCGAGCCAACTGTGGACGCCACGCCGATTCGACGAGGCGGGAATCCGCGACACCGCTGGCCGTTTCCTTCTAACCTTCAAGAACGTGTACACCGGCATCTTCGCGGAGTACGCAAATTTCGGATGGGCGCCTTCGGACCAGGATCCCCCTTTCGGAAACAGGCCGTTGCTGGATCGGTGGATTCTTTCCCGGCTCGGGACCGTGGAAGGCGAAGCGCAGAACCTGCTCGATCGATATGAAGCCACCAACGCCGCTAAGGCTGTGATGGCATTTTTTGACGAGGACGTTTCGAAGTGGTACGTGCGTCAGAGCCGACACCGTTTTTACGACGTTGACGGCGACGATAACCGAGCGGCATTTGCGACTCTGCACGAGATCCTCGTCGTGAGCTGTCGTTTGCTCGCTCCATTCGCTCCATTCATAACGGACTGGGTACATCGGGAGTTGACTGGGACCTCTGTGCACCTCGCACCCTATAGCCGAGCGGTCTCGGGCGAGCTGCACGTCGACGTCGATCTCGAGCGGGCCATGCAACACATTCGGACTCTGGCGACCCTTGGTCGCGCTGCGCGCGAAGATGCGGGCGTCAAGGTTCGCCAGCCACTCGCACGGATGATCTGCGTGGTCCCCCTCCACGGCGTCGGCCCAAGCGTCGCTGACGGCAACAACGCCAGGGTACTCCACGAGCTTAGCCCTTTACTTGCTTCTGAGCTCAACATTAAGAAAATCGAGTTCATCACAAGCGCGGCCGACCTAGTAACTTTAAAGGCTCGACCGAATTTTCGGTCGCTGGGTAAGAAGTTCGGAAAGGACACCCCTTTAGCAGCCGACGCGGTGCAAGCCCTGGAAAGCGACGCGCTAAGGGATTTCGAAGCAGGAAGGGCGTTGTACGTGTCCGTGGGAAACGAATCACGGGAGCTGAGTGCCGAAGATTTTGTGATCGTGCGCACTGCTTCCGGCGATATGGTAGTGAAGGAAGAAGCTGGCTATTTTGCCGCGCTCGAACCGGAAGTAACGCGCGAGTTGAGGCTGGAGGGCCTGGCCCGCGAAATCGTCAGCAAAATTCAGAGATTGCGCAAGGAATTGGGTTTCGCCGTTAGTGACCGCATCACGCTCTCGATTGCCGGTGGAGCGGAGATCCAGGAGGCAGTGAGAGCGTTCCAGCAGTGGATTGCCGATGAAGTGCTCGCCGTGAAAGTGACGGTCGGCGAGAAAATCGAAGGAAAACACGCGACGCACGCGTTCGACCTTGATGGGCAGAGCGTCGAAGTCGCCTTGGAGAGGGTTGGTTAGAAATGGCAACAGCAGCCAGCAAGAAGCCTAAGGCTATGACAAAGAAGAGCCTTCAGCATTTTGAGAAGCGTTTGCTCGAGGAGCGTAAGCGCGTGCTGAAAGAGCTCGGTCACTACGACGAGACATTCGGATCGACACCGCAGGGCGCCGATGGCGACCTGAGCGCCTATTCGTTCCACATGGCGGATCAGGGTACCGACGCCATGGAGCGTGAGAAGGCGTTTCTGTTCGCGAGCCAGGAGGGACGCTTCCTCTGGCACATCGACGAAGCCTTGCGTCGGCTTTATCGCAATCCGGAGCAGTTCGGCAAATGCCACAATTGTGGCCGGGACATCAGCTTCGAGCGTCTCGACGCGCTGCCGCACGCGAGATATTGCATCGAGTGCAAGCAGCGCGAGGAAGATGGAAAGCGCCAGGCCTAACCCGCCCCTTTTTTGGGGGACGCTCGTCACGGTTGTAGCGGTTGACCTGCTGACGAAGCTGATTGCCGCGTCCACCTTGTCGCCCGCGCATATCCCGCACGAGATATTGGGCAACCACCTTCGGCTCACGCTTGTCTACAACCCCGGCGCCGCTTTCGGGCTGAACCTCGGTATTTACTCGCGCTGGATCTTCATGGCCCTGACAGCGGGCGCGCTCGTGATCCTTGGGCGCCTTTACCAGGCGACGCGGCAGGGTGATTTCCTTCGTACGATTGCGCTTGGACTCGTGTGCGGTGGTGCCGTCGGGAATCTGATCGATCGCATTCGGTCCGCGTCCGGCGTGGTGGATTTCATCGATGTGGGTGTCGGCGATCTTCGCTGGCCGACGTTCAATGTCGCGGACATGGCAGTGAGCGTGGGAGCATTCCTTCTTGCCTGGGTATTGTGGGGCGAAGAGCGATCCTCGGCGCCCGTCGTCGCGGCTTCACCCGTTTCGGACACGCCCGCGGAGAGCTGATCTGAGCGACATCAAAGAGTTTTCCGTCGAGGCGGACAGCGATGTCCGCCTCGATCTGTTTGTAGCCAGGCGGGCGGAGCTCTCGCGCACTCAGGCAGCGACACTGATCGCGCAGGGGCGCGTCCTGGTGAACGGGCGACGCGAAAAAGCGAGCTACAAGCCGGAACCGGGAGAGGTCATCCGGATCGAGATACCGGTCGTCGAAAAGCGGACGATTTCCGGCGAAGACATTCCCGTCAGCGTCGTCTACGAGGACGATGCGCTGCTCGTCGTGGACAAGCCGGCGGGGATGGTCGTGCACCCCGCGCCTGGCAATTGGAGTGGGACGCTCGTCAACGCACTGCTCGGCCGTGGCGGCGCGTTGTCGACGGAGGGCGAGCCGGAGCGCGCCGGCATGGTCCACCGTCTGGACAAAGAGACGTCGGGACTGCTCGTGGTTGCCAAAACGGACCGCGCTCATCGACTACTGAGCGCCGCGATCGCCGCGCGGCGCGTGGTCCGTCGATACGCGGTCATGACGTGGGGCCACCTTTCCTCGGACACCCTCACGATCGACAAGCCAATCGCCCGTGATCCGCGAGACCGGAAGCGCATGGCAATCGTCAATAAGGGTCGGCCGGCCAAGACCGACCTCATACGCCTTGCCCGGTTCGACGCGGGGGACCTTCTTCGTGCGCATCTCCATTCCGGACGGACTCACCAAATCCGCGTTCATCTCGCGTCTATCGGCCATCCTGTCATTGGCGACGACACTTATGGCGGAGGCGGAGGACGTCGTGTGGCCGGACTTCCTCCCAAACGACATTTCCTCCACGCGGCGTGGCTCGCGTTCAGTCACCCAGTGACGGGCAAACCGCTGGATTTCCGCTCACCTCTCCCCGGGGACCTGCGACACGCGCTGAGGGTGATGGCGGGCGAGCACGCCTTGTCCGAGGATGCGGATGCGCTCGTCGCATTTCGTTTCTATGAGTGACCTGATCGCCCTGCCTCCCGAGGAGATTGTCGAGGAACAGCCACATGTTCCGACGCGTCGCCTGCTCGTTTTCGAGCTTGGTGGCGTTCCTTTCGGCTGCGACATGGATTCGTTTCGCGAGATTCTTCCTGTGCAGCCTACGACCCGCCTTCCGGGCGCGCCCGAGTCTGTCTGTGGACTCATTAACCTGCGTGGGACGATCGTCACAATCATTGACGGCGGCGTGGTCCTGGGCAGGCGACCATTCAAGCGGGCGGACGGGCTGATTCTGGTGGTGGATTATCTCGAGAGATGGATAGGAATCGGTGTCGACGACGTCCGCGACATCCAGGATGTGCCGATTGACCAGTTCGGTACGGTCGGCGAAACGGAGATCCCGGTGCCGGGCGCAGTGACTGGATCGATCGAGATGGATGGTCGACGTGTTCTGGTGCTCGATATCAAGACGGTGGTTCAGCAAGTATTCGGACAAGGGAGGTAGGGTGAGTAGCAGCGTATTGGTGTGTGACGATGCCGTATTCATGCGAACGATGGTGAGCGACATCCTCTCGCAGGCGGGGTTCACGGTCGTTGGCGAGGCAGAGAACGGCAAACAGGCCGTCGAGAAGTATCAGCAGCTGAAACCCGATCTGGTGACGATGGACATCATCATGCCGGAGATGGGTGGAATCGAGGCCGTCAAGCAAATAACGCAAATGGATCCGGGCGCGCGAATTCTGATGTGCAGCGCCATGGGACAGCAGGCGTTGGTGCAGGAAGCGCTACAGGCCGGCGCGCGCGATTTCGTCGTCAAGCCGTTTCAGCCTAGCCGCGTTCTCGAGGCAGTCCAACGGGTGCTCGCCTAAGTGGACACTGGCCGCTACGCGAAGCTTTTTCTCTCGGAGAGCAAGGAAAACCTCGCCGAGATGAATACCGCCCTTCTCGAGCTGGAGCGAGATGGTGGCGAGGCCGCGATCGCGCGACTATTCCGCGCCGTCCACACCATGAAAGGCATGGCCGCGGCGATGGGCTACACGGCCGTTGGTGAGCTGTCGCACGAGCTGGAAACTCTTCTCGACAAACTTCGAAACGGCGCGATCATCGTGACACGGCCGATCATCGACACGCTGTTCGACGCTGTCGACTCGCTGGAGCGGGCGGTCGAGCTGGTCACGGGGTCAACCGCGGAGCCGCTCGACGTCAGGGACATCATCGCCCGAATCAATCAGGCGGCGCGTGAAGAAACGCCACCGGCCTCCACTGCGGAATTCGCAACGGTGGCTGTCGACAAGAAGAACCCGACGCCGGCTCCCGCTCCGCAAAGAGCATCTCGCCAAATCCGCATCGACGCAAAGCGTCTAGATACGCTAATGAACGTCGTCGGCGAGCTCGTAATTGCCCGCGACCGCATTGCTAAAATTGCCGAGCAGCTCGGCGATCCGGCGCTGCTCGACGCGACGCTGCGAGCGTCGCAGATTCTTTCGAACCTGCAGAACGAGATCATGACGAGCCGCATGGTCCCGGTCGCGCAGGTATTCGAGCGCTTTCCGCGCGTCGTACGCGACACCGCCAAGTCACTGGGAAAGGAAGTCGAGTTCAAGATCGAGGGCCGCGAGATCGAGCTGGATCGCTCGATGCTCGACGAGATGGGTGAGCCCGTTCTTCACCTTCTCCGCAACTCACTCGATCACGGCATCGAGACGCCCGCCGAGCGGGAAAAGGCGGGTAAACCACGCGTCGCCACCCTGATTCTTACCGCTGAGCGCGACCGCGCGACCGTGCTGATTCGAGTCACCGACGATGGCCGTGGAATCGACCAGTCGCGTGTGCTGCCGCGAGCGAAGAAGCTCGGCCTCGTCGAGGGAGATACGCAAAAACTCTCCGAGCAGGAGCTCGTCGCGATCATTTCGCGACCGGGATTCTCGACCGCGGAGAAGGTAACGGAAATCTCGGGGCGCGGGGTCGGGTTCGACATCGTCGCTACTCGCGTTCGCTCGCTCGGCGGCTCGCTCGAAGTGCACACCGACGCGGGCCTGGGCACCAGCGTCAGCATGAGGCTGCCGCTGACGCTCGCGATTTCCCGTGCGTTGCTGGCGAAGGTTGCAGACGAGACTTACGCGATTCCGATAACGCACGTGCTCGAGACGTTCAGCCTCTCAGCGCCGATGCTGCTCGAGTCGAAGGGCAGGCAGGTGGTCGCAATACGCGACGACCTGTTTCCGGCAATCTGGCTTCGCGATCGCGTGGGCCTTCCACCCGCCGCGAGCGCGACGAGCGGGCAGGTAGTGCTGGTGGAATTGGCGGAGCGTCGCGCCGCGCTAATCGTCGACCAGTTCGTCGGCCAGCAGGAAATCGTCGTCAAGCAGTTCGACGGCGTGCAAGAGAGCAAAACACTTTTCAGCGGCGCGACCATACTTGGCGATGGTTCCGCCGCACTCATCGTCGACGCTTCCAGCCTTCTCTGAGATGACAAATCCGCGCAACACGCCGGCAGGCGAGAATAGCACCGCACTACTCAGCACCGCGCGACTCGATGCGCTGCGTGAGGTCGCGAATATCGGTGCCGGGCACGCGGCGACCGCGTTGTCGACGCTCACCGCGACGCGGATCATGATCAGCGTGCCGATGGTTAACATCGTTCCGCCCGGTGACTACGTCCCGGAGATTGCGCCAGGCGTCGAGATCGTCGCGGTTCGCATGGCGATGAGCGGCGACATTGGTGGGCAGACGGTCTTCCTGCTCGCGATTCCGGCGGGCCTGCGGCTCGCTGAGCGAATGCTCCGTCGGAAGCGCGGCACGTCTCCGAGTCTTGGGCGGCTCGAGCAGTCGGCATTGAACGAGGCGGGGAATATTCTTGCTGGCGCGTATCTCACCGCGCTCAGCGAATTCCTCGACATGCGGCTGATGCTCTCGCCACCCTCACTCACAACAGGTCCAACGTCGGAAGCGCTCGCGACGCTCGGTGACCACGCGCCGCGCGTCGACTCTCCTATTCTCTGCGTTGAAACCGAGTTCTTCCTCGAGGAGCCGGCGGAAAGCCTGCATGGATTCTTTCTCCTCGTTCCCGATCCCAAGGCTTTCGACGCCATCTTCCGCGCGGTGCGCGTAGAGTAGCCATGAGCGCAGCGGCAACTGCCCGCCCACAGGCAGCCGCGCACGGCGGTGAGATAGAAATTCTACGGTCGTTCGCACGGCGAATCGATCCGTCGGACGCGGGCGCCTACAACAACCTCGGCGTCTTCTACTTCAGAAAGGGGCTGACAGACGAAGCAATCGTCTCGTTTTCGCGCGCGCTCGCACTCGACGAGCGCATGGGCGTCGCGCGCAGAAACCTCGAGATCGCCTACGGAGAGAGCGGCATTCTCGAGCGGCGATTGCAGGAGCTTGAGGAGCGCCTTCGCGCCAATCCGGAGGATCTCGAAGCACTCGTCCAAAGCGGCATCGCCGAGAAGACTGCCGGTCGTCTGGAGCGCGCTCATGCCCTGTTCCAGCGCGCCATCGCGCTCGATGCCGACAGCTCCGTTTTGCACTTTTTGCTTGCCGAGACGCTCTACAACCGCGGCCTCCACGAAGACGCAATGCGGTCGGTACGGCGGTCTATCGAGCTGAACCCGGAAAACCCCGACGCGCTTTATCTGATCGGCTTCATCCTCGGCGATCTTGGCCGCGCCGAAGAAGCAGCGGAAGCAAACCGACGCGCGGTGATGCTGAATCCGACGCTCGTGCGGGCGCAGGCGAACTTGTCGCTCGAGACGTATCGCCACGAGATGACGCCGAGTCATCAGCAAAAGACGCCGGCGGGCGCGCATATAACGCTGGGACGCGCCCTCAGACAGAAAGGCTATTTCCAGGAAGCGCTGCGGGAATACGAGAAGGCGATCGAAGGCGGCGAGGCGAACGCCGAAGTGCTGCAGGCAATGCTCGAGCTCTACCTGCTCCAGCGCGACACAGGCGCCGCGATTGCAACCGCCGATCGCTTCGCGCGAGAATTTTCGCCGACCGCCAAGACCTGGAACGGACGCGGCGTCGCGTTGCAACTCGAGGGAAGACACGCGGAAGCAGAGGAGAGCTACAAGCGCGCACTGGAAATCGACTCCAGCTACCCGTTCGCGCATAACAATCTCGGCGTGCTGCTTTGGCACAAGAGCGACACCAAAGGCGCCATCAATTCGTTCCGACGCGCGCTCCAGGCGCCAACTCCGCCGGTGGAAGCTCGCCTCAACCTCGCCCTCGGATTGTTCCGAAGGAAGCACACCGAACTGGCGCTGGAAGCATATCGGCAGGTGCTGAGCGCTGCACCCGAACACCCTGTCGCGTGGAACGGCATCGGTCTCATCCTCGTCGAACTCGAGAAGTATTCCGACGCTCGCAACGCGTTCGCTCGCGCGATCCAGGCAAACCCGGATTTCGCTGAAGCTCACTACAACATGAGCTTCACGCTGTCCAACCTCGGCGATTTCGCGTCGGCGCTGCGTGAAACGAAGCGGGCGCTCGCGCTCGACCCGATGTACACGCCGCAGAAACTGGAGCTCGCGATAGAGCTTCCGCACGAGGAGATCCGGCTTACGGTTGCTCCGCCGATCACCGAGTCCGACTCGACTGTGGAGCACGTCGAAGACTTCCACTTCGATCCTGCGATCATCGAGGAGCTGTTCGCCGAAAAGCCGACGCGATCGCAGCAGGTGGCGGAAGATCCGATGGCCGGTTTTTCACTTGCCCGTGATCTCATCACGAAGGGTCTCTACGATCGCGCGCAAGCCGAGATTGCGCGCGTTCTCGCGCGCGGCGGGGACAAAATTCTCGGACTCGTGCTCGCCGGCGACGGGTTCGCCGCGCAAGGGCTCCACGGTGAAGCGCTGGAGAGATATCGTCGCGCGCTGGATATGGACGAGCGAAATAGCTACGCGGGGCAGGGCATCGCGCGATCGCTACTCGCCCTGGGCCGAGCCGAAGAAGCGCGGCCGTATGCCGAAGCGCTTGTCGAGACAGGAATCAAGGATGTGAATCTGCTGCTTTTGGCAGCCGAAGCGCGCGTCGCGTCGTTCGACAAGCCAGGCGCCCGTGAAATTCTTGTGTCTCTGCAAAAAAGCGAAGGACGCAACGCCAATGTCCTTAAGCGCGTCGCCGACCTCTATACGGCTCTCGGCGACGTGAACGACGCGATTGCTGCGTACCGCGGCAGTCTCAGCATCGACGAGCGCCAGATCGAGGCTCGCATCGCCTTGGGTCGGCTGCTCGCGAAGAGTGGCGACGACATGGCCGCGATCAGAGAATTGGAGACAGTCCTCATCACCGCACCGAATCACGACAATGCTGTCGTGGAACTGGTCGGACCTTATCGTCGTACAGGACGCTCACGAAGCGCGCTGCCGCGAATCGTCGCACTTATCCGTCGCGACGTTTACCACTTCACGGCGCTGATCGCGTTGGGCGAGATCCTGATCGACCTCGCGCGCGAGGATGACGCGCTCAAGGCGTTCGAGCGGGTGTTGCGGTTCGATCCGAATCACTCCGAGGCCCTGCGTTATCGGCGGCTTCTGCTCCGAGGGCGCCTGTAAATGGCGATCGAAGGCCCACTCCGCGAGCTCGGCATCCACGACGTCTTCCAGCTTCTCGATCTGAGTCGGAAGACGGGAACGCTGCGCGTTCACTCTCCCGAGCGAAACAACGAGGGAAGCGTGTACTTCGATGCCGGCACCATCGTCGCGGCCACGATGAAGAGCAATCCACATCTTCTCGGAACGATCCTAGAGCGTTCAGGCAAAGCGACTCCGGCAGATCTCGCTCGGGCGACGGCAATGCAGCGCGCCGGTGACAAGCGGCGAGTGGGTGAGATCCTGGTTGCGCACGGAATCGTCACGCCGCGCGACATCGACCGCTTCATGCGCCAGCAGATCGAGACAGTCGTGTTCGATCTGATGTCGTGGTCAGAGGGATTCTTCTCGTTCACCGAGGAACCGCCGCGTCCGATTCGCAAGGACATCGCCGTTCGTGTCAGCACCGAATCGCTGCTGATGGAAGGCGCTCGTCGCATCGACGAATGGTCGCGGATGGCGGACCGGATCCCTGACGCCCGCGTAGTTCCACGACTCGCGCCACTCGACGACGGGCCGGAGTCATTCATCGATCTTCTCCCGCGCGAATGGGAGGTTCTCTCGATCATCGACGGTGAGCGGAATCTGCACGAGATCGCGAAGCGCCTGGTTCTGCCCGAGTTCGAGGTCGCAAAGATCATCTACGGCATGCTGAGCACGGGGCTCATCGAGATCACTCCACAGGAGCAAGATGTCGCCCGTGTCTGAGGCCGCGCGCGTGCTTTTCGCGACGGCGATCGGGGACGCCGAGCAAACGGCGTTGCTGCTCGACGCGGCGGGTACGCCGCTCGCGGGCAGCTATCTCGACCACAACGGACGCGAGATCGCCGGTGAGATCGGGGCCGCGCTCAGCGGCGTCAGCCGCGAGGTCTCGAGGTCTATGCGCTTGCTTTCGATCGGCGCGTGGACGGCGGTTGTCGTCGAGACCGATGCAGCGACCATTGCGCTCGCTCCGGCGGCCGATGACGCGGTCGTGCTCCTCGCGTCGTCGTCCTCCGTACCACTCGGCCTCGTTCGACGCGTCCTCACCCGGTCGGTTGGGCTTGCCATCAGCTGGATGCGGGGACAGCAGTGAGAGCCGTAAGCCAGGTGGTTGCCACCTTGTCGCGGGTTCCTGGCGTCGTCACAGCGATGGTCGTAGGGGCAAACGATGGCCTGATCGTGGAGGCCAGTACGGTCACCGGTGACACCAATGGTGATCCGCGCAAACATACCGCCGCGCTCGCCGCGTACCTGTACTCAAAGGTTACCCGGGCCTCGGATGCCGCCCGCCTTGGGACGCCGGCCTTCATGAGACTGGAGGCGCAGCGTGGTCACATCTGCGTCGTCGGCGCGCGCGACGTGGTGCTCGTCACGATCGTCACTCCTGATGCAAACCTCGGCCGAGTGAGGCTCGACATGATTACTGCAGCGAGAAGCGACGCGTGAGCGATCCAACGGTAGCAGAGGCCTGGGTCGCGGCGCCGCTGACGCGGTTGATGCAGGACGCGGGACTCATATCCGGCGTACTGCTCTATCCGTCGGGGCGCGCCGTCGGCCAGTTCGGCTTCTCGAATGCCGCCGACGTAATGTCGATTTGCGCGCTTACCTCGGCGATCAACGCATCCGCGCGGGAGCTCGGTCGTCAGCTGGACGGCAGGCCGTTCTACGAAATGCACCACGCCGGAGCGGAGCGCCAGGTTTTCATGGCGCGCGCTTCCGCGGGCTCCCAGGAATTTCTGTTCGTCGGCGTATTCGACCGCGAGAGTTCTCTTGGTGTCGTCGAGATCTATTTCGCCGAATTTCAGAAGGCGCTGGAGACGCTGCGCCCCGATAAGCAGGGCGTCGCGGCCGGCCCCACCGGGGATTTCGAAGGCGAGCTCAATCGCAGCCTCGACGCGCTCTTCGGTCCGATAGGAAAGCGTTAGCGTGTCCGTCGTCAATTACGGCACGCGCGAAATCACGTGCAAGATCGTCTACTACGGGCCGGGCCGGTCTGGCAAGACGACGAATCTGCAGCACGTGTATTCCAAGCTGCCGGAAGAGCGGAAGGGGAAGATGGTCTCGCTTGCGACGGAGACCGACCGGACTTTGTTCTTCGACTTTCTCCCGCTCGACCTCGGCACAATCTCGGGTTTTGCGACTCGGTTTCAGCTGTACACGGTCCCCGGCCAGGTGTACTACGCCGCCACGCGCAAACTCGTGCTACAGGGCGTCGATGGCGTCGTGTTCGTGGCCGACAGTCAGTCGAGGCAGCTCGCCGAGAACATCGAGAGCCTGCAAGACCTCCACGCAAACCTCGCTGACGAAGGCCTCGATCCGAGGACGATGCCGCTGGTGATGCAGTACAACAAGCGCGACTTGCCCGCCGGAGAAATCAGCTCCGTGGAAGATCTGGACGAGACGCTCAACTTCAGAGGCGTACCCCACTTTTCTGCGACCGCGGTGACCGGCGGCGGCGTGTTCGAGACGCTTCGCAGCATCTCGACGCTGGTGCTTTCCCGACTGAGCGCGCCCGCGACCAAGGAATCCTGATCGTGGCGAAAGAGGCGAAGAAGACCACCGAAGAGGAAGAGGGCGGTGAATTCGCCGAGTTCATGGCTGACATCAGCCAGGAGATCGCCCAGCGCGTCGAGTCGCTGGAGCCGCGGTCCAAACCTCCCGCGGAAGAGAAGAAGAAAACGCCGGTCGCGGCAGACGCCGGTGTGATCGTCGAGTGGCCCAACGTTGCTGACCGAATGATCGAGGAAATTCGCTAATGGCGATTAAAGGCAGCCTCAAAGAGGCGAGTCTTCCCGACGTTCTACAGCTGCTCTCGATGGGCAAAAAGACCGGCTGCCTCGGACTTTCCTTTCACGACAGTTTTGGCTCCATCTATTTCGATAGCGGCAGGATCTGTCACGCCGCAATCGTGAATCGTCCACTCGACACCGAGAACGCGGTTTACACGCTGTTCACGTGGACGAGCGGGACTTTCAACTTCGAGCCGGGCGTCGCGCCGGAAGACGGTGCGGAGCGCGTCTCTGTCGACCCACAGTCGTTGCTGCTCGAGGGGGCGCGGCGCGTGGACGAGTGGTCGCTCATCGAAAAGAAAATCCCGAGCTTCGACGTCGTCTACAGTCTCGATCGAAACCGCCTGATGATGAACAGGGATCCGCTTTCCCAGGAGCAGGAGGCGCTGTTACCGCTCATCGACGGACACCGGGACATAAATGGTCTGATTCGCGATTCCGGACTGGGCGAATTCGAGGTTGGAAAAGCGCTGTACGGTTTGTTGAACGCGTCGTTCCTGCTGCCCGTCGGACGGAAGCGGACAACGCCTACCTTGCCGCGCAACGCAAGCCCGCTCGAGCGTCGCGAATTGGCGAGTGCGCTATACCGGGCCGGCATGCACGACGAAGCGCTGCGTGAATTCCGGGCACTCGTGGAAGAAGCGGCTGATCCAGTCGCGTCATTCCACCTCGGGCTCATCGCGCTTCGCCAAAAAGAGTGGGCTGCCGCTGTGAACGCGTTCATGACCGCCGCTCCCAACGCGCCGAGCAAGACATCGCTGCTTCACAACCTGGCGCTCGCCTATGAGCAGCTTGGCCAACTCGAGAAAGCGAGACTCGTCATCGAGCGCGCCCTCGGCGCGGGCGGCAGCGGCGATCCACTCATTCAGCTCGAAGCGGCCATCGTCGCGATGCGGCTCGGCGACTACCAAACAGCCAAGGTTCGGTTGAGCGAAGCGAGAAGCCTTTGGACGGCGACCGCGCCGCCGGCAGTCTGGTTCCACTACGCTGCGCAGGTTGCCGCGATGACCGATGACCCCGACCGCGAGATGCTACTGCTCGCTGCGGCCACCGAAACTCACCCCGAGTCGGCGGTGCTCCTGAACAACCTCGCTGCCGCCTACCTGAAGCGAGAGGAGTTCGAAAACGCACGGACGGCGGCGGAAAAAGGTGTGGCGGTCGCCCCAGAGCTGCCGCAGCTACGGCGCAACCTGTCGGCCGCGCTCGAAGGAATTTCTCACGCCGATCGAAGCGCGGCACCGACGCCGCGGCGTTCTTGAGGCTAGGCGCGACGTGATCCAAGGCGACGAAGCGTCCTTCCGCGCACTTCTCGAGAAGATCACTCGCGAGCGAGGTTTTCGCTGCACGAGCTACAAAGATCGCTGTCTACGGCGCCGCATCGCGGTGCGCATGCGAGCCAAAGGGACGTTCCTGCCGAACGAGTATGCCGGCGTGCTCGATGCTGATCCGCGCGAGTACGATCGGTTGATGCGCTCTCTCACCGTCAACGTGACCAAGTTCTTTCGAAATTGGGACACTTACTCCGCGCTGCAGAGCAAAGTCGTTCCCGCCCTTTGGAGCCGCGGTGAGCGCGAGCTGCGCATCTGGAGCGCCGGGTGCGCTTCGGGTGAAGAGCCGTATTCAGTCGGCATCCTTCTACACAAGCACGCGACCGATACGGGAGAGCATGCGAGTCTCGATACCGTTTCGATCGTCGGAACGGACATCGATTCGGAATGCCTCGGCGCCGCTGCGCGCGCGTGCTATGCCGAGACAGCACTCGGCGACACACCGCACGAACTCCGCGAGAAGTATTTTCCCGAGGTCGCGGGCCTCCACACGATGCTTCCCGACGTCAAGCGGCTCGTCACGTTCGAGTGCAGCGATCTTCTCGGTAGCCCGCCGCCGTTCGACGACGTTCATCTCATTCTCTGCCGCAACGTCATCATCTATTTCGAGCGCGAGGCGCAGGACGCCTTGTTCGCGGAATTCCATCGCGTGCTCGCCCCTGGCGGTTTTCTCGTACTCGGAAAAGTCGAGACGTTGTTAGGTGACGCCAGGAATCTTTTCGCGCCGGTGAATGCGCGCGAGCGCATCTTCCGCAAGATCTGACGGTGTCCTGGTGACTGAGCCGACTCAGAGGCCGACCACCGTGCTGGTCGTCGACGACAGTGCATTCATGCGCAAGCTCATCGCCGAGATCATCGAGTCGAGCGGTGCGTTTCACGTCGTCGGCACGGCCGGCGACGGCATCGAGGCGCTGGAGAGAGTCCGTATGCTCAAACCGGACATCGTTACGCTCGACATCGAGATGCCGCGGCTCAATGGTCTCCAGGCGCTCGAGCAGATCATGGCGGAGATGCCGCGGCCCGTGGTGATGCTGAGCGCGGCTGGCTCCGAGCTAGGCAACGAGATGACGCTGCGCGCCCTCGAGCGTGGTGCGCTTGAGTTCGTCCGCAAACCCTCGGGCCCTGTCAGCATTGACCTCTCGACCGTGCGCGAGCAGTTGATGTCGGCACTCGAAGCGGCGCGCGCGATGAATATGGGCGTCATGCGAATGCCGACGCCTGCGCTCGCCGCGGAGCGCGGCGAAGTGCCAGTGCCTGAATCGCCGGACGCCGCAAACAGAGTGGTCGCCATCGCAGCGTCGACCGGCGGTCCGCGCGCGCTCGCCGAAATCATTCCGCACCTTCCCGAGAAACTGGGCGCCGCTGTCGTGATCGTTCAACACATGCCGCGCGAATTCACGAGGCTCCTCGCCGAGCGCCTCGCGATGATGAGCGCGCTCTGGGTTGCCGAGGCCGTCGACGGAAAGCTGCTTCGCGAAAACCGCGTTTACGTCGCGCCGGGCGGCTACCACATGACAGTCGGCGGCGAAGCCGGAAATGCGTCGATTCGCCTCGACAGTTCTCCGGCGATGTGGGGCGTGCGGCCGGCGGCAGATCCGCTCTTTTTCTCTGTTGCCGACACGTTCGGTCGCGCAGCCGTGGGTGTCGTCTTGACAGGGATGGGACGCGACGGAGCGGAGGGTTTGCGGCGGATCAGAGGCGCGGGAGGCAAAGGGATCGTACAGGATCGCGATAGCTCGATCATTTACGGAATGCCTCAGGCCGCGCTCGCAGCGGCGGGCGCGGATCGTGTGGCCGCGGTGAACGAGATCGCACCGCTGATCGCCGAGCTGTGCGTAGGATGAGAAGCGTCGACGACACTTATTTTGGATCGCTCAACAATTCACGGGACCACGGAACATGAATTACCGAAGGACTGACGATGCGTAGGATGCTGGTAACAGGCGCGGCCGGATTCATCGGCAGCAACTTCGTCCACTTCTGGGCCGAGCATCATCCCGGCGATACCCTAATCGGTCTCGACGCGCTGACTTATGCGGGCAACCTCGCGAGTCTCGAGCCGCTCGCAAATCACGAGCGATTCACCTTCGTCAAGGGCGACATTCGGGATTGCGATGCGATGCGCGACATCATCAAGCGCGAAGGCGTCGACACGATTGTCCACTTTGCGGCGGAATCGCATGTCGACAGGTCCATTCACGGGCCTGATCCGTTTATCGATACGAACGTCAGAGGCACGCACGAGCTACTGAAGGCTGCGCGCGCGGTGTGGACCGAGGACTGGTCGGGCGGGGCACGTCGCTTTCACCACATTTCGACCGACGAAGTGTACGGCAGCCTGGCCCCGAATGCGGCGCCGTTCACCGAGGACACAGCCTACGCGCCGAATTCGCCGTACGCCGCGAGCAAAGCAGGCTCGGACCACCTCGTGCGTGCGTATCACCACACCTACGGCCTGCCGGTGACGACGACCAACTCCTCGAACAACTATGGGCCGTACCACTTCCCGGAGAAGCTCATTCCTCTAACGATCGTGAATGCGCTCGATGGGAAGCCGCTGCCGGTATACGGCGATGGTCTTCAGATTCGCGACTGGCTTTACGTGCGCGACCACTGCCGCGGCATCGAGCGAGTCCTCGAGAAGGGTCGCCTCGGTGAGACCTACAATCTCGGCGGCAACTCGGAGCGAAAGAACATCGATGTCGTAAGGGGCATATGCGCGGCGCTCAACAAGATCGTCGCCGCCGACGCAAAAATCCGCGAGCAGTTCCCCAAGTGCCCCGCTTCTCTAGGCGGCGACACGGCCGAACTGATAACGTTTATCAAGGACCGCCCCGGCCACGACCGGCGCTATGCGATCGACGCAATGAAGGCCACCCTGGAAACCGGGTACGGACCATCCGAGTCGTTCGACACCGGCCTGCTCAAGACCATCAAATGGTACATCGCCAACGAGGGATGGTGGCGCGCGGTTATGAATGGGAGCTATCGCGACTGGGTGGAGCTGCACTATTCGAACGGGAAGCGTCAAGCGGGGAGCGGCAAGCGCGAGGCAGGAGGCGGGAAGCGTTAGGCGCACGCCGCAGCTCTTGGGTTGACAGGGATTTAGGCGAGCCATACACTACCTCGCTTATGGCCAAAACGGATCTTGCCAGCGGGCCACGGGTCGGACGCGAATCTGGTTCGCGCCGCTCCTGGATCTATTGGACAGTCGCTACAGTAGTGTTGCTGGCCGGCTTCGCCGACCTCGCGCGGGGAGGCGAAACGCTTGCCCCGATCCTGCTGGTTATCGGGTACTGTGTGCTCGTGCCGCTTGCCATCCTCCGGTAAGGCGGCAGGCTCGGTTTCTGCACCGGGCGAGTAGCTCAGTTGGTTAGAGCGCCTGCCTTACACGCAGGATGTCGGGGGTTCGAGTCCCTCCTCGCCCATGTTTAGAATCACAGGGACCCACGGATCAGGAAGTGGGGTAGGAATGTTTACCGATTTGGAGGTTACACCATTGGTAAGTCTACGTCATTCAGGCCTCGTTTTCGCCGCCGTTACTACGCTGGCCGCCGCGCCGCTTGTGGCTCAAAGCACCAAGACGGGCGAGCGGGTCATGATTCCAACTCTTCAGAGCTCCGACAAGGAACTCGGAGTACAGGCTGCGGAGGCAATCCGCACCCAGCTTCAGAAACAGACGAATGTCCGCGACCTCGTGGTCGTTCCGAAGGCGGACATCGTCAACAGCCTGACGTCGTCCGGCTACTCGCCAAACGAGGCACTGCCCGCTGGCGATGCCAAAGCGCTTGCGACGCTGGTCCGCGCGCCGCAGTACCTCGAGGGCTCGGTGACGAAGACGCCGACGGGATACAAGATCGATTCGCGCCTGATCATCTCGCGCGACATGACGAAGAGCCAGATACTGCCGTCCGCGCAGGCGGGTAAGCTCGACGACGCCGCGAGCCTGGTCGCACGCGCGATCACGGCGGCACGCAAGCAACTGCCCGCCGAGGAGCAGTGCCACAACAACGTCGCGCAGGGCAAGTACCAGGAGGGAGTCGCCGCGGCCCGTGCCGGGCTCGCAGGTAACCCCAATGCCAATATCCTTGCCGACTGTCTTGTCGAGGCCTACGTGGCTCTCAAGATGCCCGACTCGGCGGCCGCGGTCGCGGAACGCGTTCGCGCGGGCGATCCACGTAACATCCCGGCGTTGAAGAATCTCGCCGAGATTTATCGCAGTCGGAACGACACGACGAAGCGTCTCGAAGTCCTGAGCTCGCTCGCCGCGGCAAGCCCCGACAATCTCACCCTGATTCAGGATGTCGTGAACGAGTACGCGGCGATGGGACATGCCTCGCAGGCCATCCCGCTCGTGCGCGATCTCCTGCAAAACAATCCGGGCGATCCGAAGCTGCTGAACCTCGCGTGGCTGGTGTATCTGAACGCCAAGGATTTCGAGGGCGCGATCAACGTCGGCACCGAGATGGTGCGCGTCGACACGGCGCAGGCGACCGCGGATTACTATTCGCGTCTCGCCGGTGCGTACACAGCTCTCAACCAGCCGCAGAAGGCGTCCGAAGCGGCGGCGCTGGGCGCCAGGAAGTTCCCGAACGATCCGAACCTCCAGCTTTTCAACGCCCAGGCGCTGTACAAGGCAGGCCAGCTGCAGCAGGCGCTCGACGCCGCCAAGAGAGCCGTCGCGGCGAATCCAAAGAACGCCAACGGCTATTTCCTGCTCGCGACGATTCAGGGAGCGATGGGTCAGAACGACGACCTCATGAACACTCTCCAATCGGCAAAGAACAATGGCGCGGATCCGAGCGCGTTGTCGCAGATCGCGCTCAAGGCGGGTAGCGATGCCTACAAGAAGGGCACCGGGTCAAAGCAAATCCCTGATTTCCAGCAAGCCATCAAGTTCCTCCAGCTCTCTGACCAGTTGCAGAGCTCCGCGGACGCGAAATTCCTGATCGGCGCCAGCGCGTTCTCAATTGGCCAGACCGCGACTAATGATGCGAACGACAGAAAGAGCTGCGAGCTTGCCCGCACTGCGCGGGAGGCGTTCAATCTCGCGTCGATGAATCTGCCCGCTGGCGGCCAGAAGTATCCGACGGAGGCGGCGCAGCTCCTGACGGCGATTCCGCAGTTCACGCCCGCCGTCGATAGTGAGGTAAAGCGCTTCTGTAAGTGATCGACTCTGAATCCAGGGCCGGCCGGTGGGACAGCTCCTACCATGCGCCGGTAATGGTCGAAGAGGTAGTGACGCTGTTCAAGGGAATTACCGAAGTACTGGACTGCACGCTGGGTGGCGGAGGGCACACTGAAGCTCTCCTGGCATCCGGCGCCTCGGTCATCGCGATCGATCGTGATGACGCGGCAATTACCGAAGCACGAAAGCGGCTGGCGGCCCACGAGGCGGCCGGCCGCTTTTGTGCTTTACGGGGCGATTTCGGCGAAATCGAGCGCATTCCCGAGCTGGACGGCCGCACGTTCGACGGCATCCTCGCTGACCTCGGAGTTTCGTCTCACCAGATAGATGCTGACGATCGGGGTTTCTCTTTTCGTCCTGACGCGTTACTCGACATGCGGATGGACCGTCGCTTTACTGGCACCGCCGCCGATTTGCTCAATACCCTCGATGAAGCCGACCTATCCAGAATTTTCCGCGACTATGGCGATGAGCCGCGCGCCCAGCGGTTCGCGCGTGAGATTGTGCGTCGTCGCGAACGGAAACCAATGCGGGTGAGCGATGATCTCGTCGACGCAATCCGTGGCGCGTTCGGCGCGCGAACAGGACCGAGCGACTTCGCGCGGCTGTTTCAGGCCGTTCGCATCGCTGTGAACGACGAACTCCGGACCCTGGAGCGGGCGTTGCCGAAACTTCGCGACAGACTGCAGCCCGGCGGGGTGCTGGCAATCATTGCCTACCATTCTGGCGAAGACCGCATGGTCAAGCACACGATGCGCGAGTGGAGTCTCGACTGCATCTGCCCTCCGAAACAGCTTCAGTGCACCTGCCGCGGTAAAGCGCTCGGCACGCTGTTGACGAAGCGGGGCGTCAAGGCGAGCCCCGAGGAAGCGTCCGCGAACCCGCGCTCGCGAAGCGCCAGACTGCGCGCATGGCGAAAAGCGGCGTAGCTCTCCGGGGCAGAAGCATCGTCGCACTCGTACTGGGCGCGTTCATCGTTGTCGCGCTTGCGATCGTTTGGCGCCGTACGATCGGCATTGCCCAGGCCGAGCGACTTGCCGCGCTCGACTCCCGGCGTACCGAGCTCGAGGGCGAGCGAGCACGTCTGGAGAGCGAGATTCGCGACGCGTCGGCACGTCAGACGCTGGGGTTGGCCGTCGAACGCCGACTCGGCATGCATATCCCGAGCGAAAATCAGGTCGTCATTCTTCCGCGGCCCCGATAGAATGAAACCCGCTAAGAGAGTTGCGATCGTTCACGCGTTCTTCGCGTTGTTCGCGGTCGCCCTGATCGTGCGCGCTGGGCAAGTACAGGTCATCGAAGGAAAAGCTTGGGCGGCGCGCGCAACGCGGCAGCATTTCTTCGCGTCGTCGACGTCCGCTCCGCGGGGCGAGATTCTGGATGCCAGCGGGAACACGCTCGTCGAGAATCGAGAGATGAGACGTGTCGCGGTCTCCCTGCCCGAAATCCGCGACACCGCGTTCGTCATCAGAGCTCTGAACCGCGCCCGCGTGGACGTCGATGCGGTGCACGCCGCGATCGCCCGCCGCCGCCGGTGGATCGACTTGCCCGGATTGTATACCACGTCGGATCTCTCATCGGTCTCCAGGCTCAATGGGATTCACCTGACACCGGTGTTGCAACGAGTGTACGCGCGGTCAGGCGGAATTCGGCGCATAGTCGGCACGGTTGACGGCCGTGGCAACCCAGTGGATGGGCTGGAGCTCGCGCTCGATCCAATTCTGCGCGGTGATTCCGGCTCGGTGAGGTTGGCACGTGACAGGGATGGCCGGCCGTTCGATTCACCCGAGGGATGGGTTGATCAACCGAAAACCGGATCGACGGTCGTTCTCACCATCAACAATACCTTGCAGGAGATTTGCGAGCGCGAGCTCTCGATTGCCGTCGACAGTTTGCACGCTGATGGCGGCGACATCGTCGTGATGAATCCGCACACGGGAGAGATCCTGG
Organism: Gemmatimonadaceae bacterium; assembly: GCA_045803975.1. Taxonomy (GTDB): domain Bacteria; phylum Gemmatimonadota; class Gemmatimonadetes; order Gemmatimonadales; family Gemmatimonadaceae; genus UBA4720. Next base: position 22,354 of record JBJMOA010000127.1, on the reverse strand, counting down.
CTCTGGCGAGCAACAGAGTCGGACGGACGACGCTGTCGAACACTGCGGTCACTGAGCCCTTCGAGCCTGGATCGACGCTCAAGCCGTTCGTTGCGGCGGCGCTGCTAGAGAATCGGCGCGCTCGGCCGACCGACGTCGTGAACACGCACAATGGCAAGCTCGAGCTCGATGGCCGTGTGATCAACGATATGCACAAGGCCGCTTCACTCTCGTTGGCCGATGTGATCCGCTATTCGAGCAACGTCGGCATCGTCGAATTTGGGCAGAGACTCACACCACGCCAGAAATACGAGACGTTTCGCGATCTTGGATTCGGTATGCCGCTCGGTGTGCCACTCCCAGCGGAGGCCGCCGGCACTCTCCGGGAGCCGCGACAGTGGTCACGACAAACGAGTGCTTCGATTCTGATGGGTTACGAGATCGCAGTCACTCCGCTCCAGCTCGTCACCGCGTACTCGGCGATTGCGAACGGCGGCGAGGTGCTCGAACCGCACCTCGTCAAGGAAATTCGCTCCGCCGAAGGCAAGGTGACGTACAGGGCTGAGCCGCGGGCCGTGCGACGCGTAATGTCCGGCGAAGTTGCTCGCACCATCCAGGAAATGCTTCTCGCCGTTGTGCAGGAGGGCACGGCAACGAAAGCCGATCTCGCGACCTTCGAGGTGGCCGGAAAAAGCGGCACGGCGAGGCGAACGAGTCCTAACGCCGGCTACACGAGCGGGAACTACACTGCGTCGTTTGTCGGCCTCTTTCCGGGAAATGATCCGCAGTATGTGGTGCTAATCAAACTCGACAGCCCGCAGGGCGCGCACTACGCAGGCGGAGACATCGCGGCGCCCGTCAGCCGAATCGTCTTGAGGGCGGCGCTCGCGGCGCGCGATGCAGCACTGGATCGAGAAGGCCTGGCTGCTTCGGAGAAGACTGTAGAAGGGGGAAGCGGGACGGGGGAAGGGGGAAAGGGGACGTCCCTTCGGCCAGATGTTGGTTCGTACGATCCGGGCGGAAATCTCGGAAAAGCGGAGGACCGGGAGACCGGCAACTCCTACGTTCTCGACGTGACGGCGCCACCCGCGAGCGTTCCCATCTCGGTTTCGCCGCGACCCGTTCCCGATGTTCGCGCACTTTCATTGCGCGAGGCAGTTCGCGCTCTCCACAGAGCGGGCTTTCAGGTGCGAATTACCGAGGGGCCTCCAGCAACTGTCCCGGCGGCCGGAACCGTCGTCGGGCCAGGCACAATCGTCCAGCTAAGCCGTCCGCGCGGATGAACGTAAGTCTCGACGCGATCAAGGCCGCGCTTCTCGAGCGTGGATTGCTCGTCGGCGTGCAGGGCAACGTTCCCGAAGGTGCACGCGGTATTTCCGACGATAGCCGAAAGCTCCAGGAGGGCGAGCTATTCATCGCGGTTCGTGGCTGGAGCAATGATGGTCACGACTTCCTTGCTGCCGCCGCCAAGCGCGGCGCTGCCGCGGCAATCGTCGAGGATCCGACCCGCACAACGCTCCCAGCTCTTGTCGTGCGCGAGGGTCGCCGAGCGGCAGCACTGGCGGCCGCGGCGGCATACGGGAATCCGGCGCGGAACCTCCGGCTCATCGGCGTTACGGGGACCAACGGGAAGACGACAACGACTTCGATCATGCGGCACCTGTTCGATGATGGGCACAAGTCAGCAGCGTCCGTCGGCACGCTCGGTGTTCTTCTGGGTAGCGAGGGGAGTTCGGTGCCTGGTGGTGGCGGCCTCACAACGCCGGGTCCTGTCGAGCTGCAACGAGTTCTGCGTGAGCTTGCGGATCACGGTGTGCGCACGATTGCGATGGAAGTATCATCCCACAGCCTCGATCAGCGCCGCGTCGATGGGATCGAGTTCGATGTCGCTGTTTTCACCAACCTGACGCGTGACCACCTCGATTATCATGGAACAATGGAGAGGTATCTGCAGGCGAAGCTTCGGCTGCTCGATTACCTGAAGCGCGACGGCACTACAGTCGTCAACGCCGACGCTCATGAGTGGGCAGAGTTGAAAGTCCGACCGCGCACGCTCACGTTCGCCGTCCACGAGTCCGCCGATATTGAAGCGGCAAATGTTCGCTTCACCGCGCGCGGAAGCGAGTGGCGACTCGTCACGCCCGACGGTGTGGCGGAGACGCGACTGCCATTGATCGGTGACGTGAACATAGAGAACGCGCTCGCCGCGGCTGCTGCGGCATTCGCGCTTGGTCAATCACCGGCATCGATCGCCGAGCGCCTTCGCACAGTGCCACAGGTCGCGGGCAGGCTCGAAATCATCGCAACGGACCCGACGATACTCCGGGACTATGCACACACTCCCGACGCTCTCGAACGAACTCTGACGACCGCGCGCGCGTTCACTGCTGGAAAGCTCATCGTCGTGTTCGGGTGCGGAGGGGATCGTGATCGCGGAAAGCGACCGCTCATGGGCGCCATCGCCGAGCGTGTCGCCGACTACGCGATCGTCACGAGTGACAATCCGCGTACCGAAGATCCCGACGCCATCATCGATGAGATCGAGACGGGAATGCATGGATCGAAGCACGAGCGCGTGACCGATCGCCTCGCCGCAATACGGAGGGCGATCGACCTGGCTCGAGGCGACGACATCGTCGTCCTCGCCGGCAAGGGACATGAGACGTATCAGATACGCGGGACCACGTCGTATCCATTCGACGAAAAAGAGATCGTGAGAGAAATGACCGTGAGCTCCGCGTGAGCACAGGATTCTGGACTCTCGATCGTATCGCGGCGGCGTTGCACGCCGAGGCGGTGGGCAAACTGCCGCGCGGCTCGGGGGAAGTCAGCGCGATTGCTACCGACACCCGGAAGATTGCCAAAGGAAACGTGTTTGTTGCGCTTCGTGGCGAACGGTTCGATGGGCACGATTATCTGGAGGATGCGGTACGCGATGGCGCGTCGGCGGTGGTCGTTTCGCGCGTTCCGCGGATCAACGCACTCGGTGTCCCCGTTTTTGAGGTGCGTGACACGCTCGTCGCACTCGGCGCGCTCGCCAATTACTGGCGTCGCGCCTGGGGCAAGACGCTCGTCGGCGTCGCGGGAAGCAATGGAAAGACCAGCACGAAGGATCTTCTCAAAGCGACCCTCAGCACCAGGTATGTCGTCCACGCAACGACTGGAAATCTCAACAACCGCATCGGCGTTCCACTCTCGCTGCTTTCGATACCGCCGGAGGCGGAGATTGCGGTAATCGAGCTCGGGACGAGTTTGCCAGGCGAAGTCGCGATACTGCGCGATATTGCCGAGCCGGACATCGCGTTGGTGACCTCGATCGCTGAAGAACATCTGGAGGGTCTCGGCGATCTTGCCGGCGTTTTGCGCGAAGAAGCGGCCGCCTATGAGGGAGTGGATCTTGGCATCGCACCCTCTGCGCAGCCGGAAATCGCCGAGTCGGCGCGCGGAAAGGCAAAACGCGTGGTAGTCGCCGGCCTCGACGCCAACGCGGATTTCCGCCCAACGCGCTGGGAAATTGGACCAGACGGACTCGGCGTAATCGAGATCGACGGTACGGTGGTCCGGCCACCCGTGCGTGGCCTGCATAACCTGCGAAACGCGATGCTCGCGCTTGCCGTCGCCCGCGAGTGCGGGGTGAGCTACACGGATGCCGCCACCGGAATCACGGCGATGCCGCAGCCAAAGATGCGATCAGCGTGGGAACAGGTAGGCGATGTCACCCTGATCAATGACGCTTACAACGCAAATCCAGGGTCGACGCGTGCGGCTATCGAATTGTTGAAGGGAACTGGTAGCGGACGTCAGAGGGTAATCGTCCTTGGTACGATGAGAGAGCTCGGTGCGGCCTCGGAGCAGTGTCACGCTGACATCGCTGGTCTCGCGTTGGCGTCTGGCGCGGACATTGTCGCGGGAATTGGTGAATTTGCGCCAGCACTCGAACGTCACAAGCAGCGCGATCGGGTGATCACCGCCTCCGACGTCGATGATCTATGGCCGCAGCTCAAGGCAAAGCTGCAGCGTAACGCGATCATCCTGCTCAAAGCATCGCGTGGTGTGCAGCTCGAGCGTCTCGTTCCACATCTAACCAACTGGGCCACGGCATAGTGCTTAATTATCTGCTTGTTCCATTCGTGGGATTGCCGCACTTCGGGTTTCTGCGACTGTTTCAGTGGATAACGTTTCGTGCTGCGGGCGCCGCCGTGAGCGCGATCCTTCTTACCTGGATCGTGGGGCCAGGAATCATGCGGCGCCTTCGGCGCATGCGCCTCCATCAGGTAATTCGCGAAGGCACTCCCGACGCGCACCAGCAGAAGGGAAGAACGCCGACGATGGGCGGCCTGATAATACTGGGTGCGACTCTAATCAGCACATTGTTGTGGGCGAGGCTCGACAACCGGTACGTGTTGATCGCGATGGCATCGATGGCGTGGATGGGCGCGATCGGCTTCCTCGACGATTATCTCAAGCTGAAACAGAAGCTCGCGGGCAGAAAGAACACTGGCCTCGTCGAGGGCTATAAGCTCGCGGGGCAGATCACGCTGGGCTTTGCCGTCGGGTATTACCTCTGGAAGCATCCACTCTCGACGCTTCCCGGCGCTTCGACCACTCTGCCGTTCTACAAATACATTCTGATCGTTCCGCTCACGGCGGGGCTCGGTTGGCTATACGTGTTGTTCGTGACGTTTGTCATGACGGGGACCAGCAACGCGGTCAACGTGACTGACGGCCTCGATGGTCTGGCCGCTGGGCTTACGGCTATCGCGGCGTTGACCTTCGCGTTTTACGCCTACGTTGTCGGGCGCGTCGATGCGAGCCAATACCTTCACGTGTACTTCCTGCGTGGTTCTGGCGAGCTGACGGTTTTCTGCGCCGCTCTCATGGGTGCGTGCATCGGATTCCTGTGGTACAACACGCATCCCGCCGAGGTCTTCATGGGTGACACTGGCTCGCTCGCGCTTGGCGGCGCGCTGGCGGCGGTGTCCATCCTTCTCAAGTCGGAGTTTCTGCTCCTCCTCGTCGGCGCCGTATTCGTCGCGGAGATGATGTCGGTGATCCTGCAGCGCTTCGTTTTCAAGTATCGCAAGCGACGATACGGGCTCGAGTATGCGCGCGAGCACCGCGTGTTCAAGCGGGCGCCGCTACACCATCACTTCGAGGTCAAGGGCTGGGATGAGGCGCAGGTCGTTGTTCGGTTCTGGATTCTCGGAGTGTTGTCAGCCTTCATCGGCCTGAGCACGCTCAAGTTACGATGACTCCGCGCGAGCTCGCGCCGCGCGAAGGCGAGATTGCCGTCATCGGCCTCGCGCGAAGTGGACGCGCCGTGGCAATGCTTCTACGAAAGCACGGATATAACGTCTACGCATCGGACGTCGCTTCCTCTCCTGACACCGGCCGGTGCGCCGAAGAATTGCGCGCCCATGGCGTTTCGGTAGACATCGGACGCCACGACCTGGAGCGTTTGGCCCGGGCGCGCCTGGTCGTGACCAGCCCCGGCGTACCTCCATCGGCACGCCCGCTCGCGTTCGTCAGAGAAATGCACATCCCGATCGCCAGCGAAGTCGAGATCGCGCTCAATTTCATCGAGGGTGCGCGCGTCATCGCAATCACGGGCACGAACGGCAAAACCACGACGACGGCACTCATCGCGCATCTGCTGCGCGGCATCGACCTGGACGCCGTCGAAGCCGGAAACATCGGTACCCCACTTTCAGAGATCGCGGTCCGCGAGCAACAGCCGAAATGGATATCGCTGGAGATGTCGTCGTTTCAGCTTCACGACACCCCCAGCCTAAAGCCCGTTGTCGGTGTGCTCACGAATCTGAGCCCCGATCATCTCGATCGATATCCCACGGTCGCCGAGTATTACGCCGACAAGGCGCGCCTTTTCGCGAACGCTGACGGAGACTCGGCGTGGGTGGTGAATCGTGACGACAAGGCTGTAGCGCGGATGGTTCGTGACGTCGCGGGACACAAGTTCGAGTTCTCGCTGACGAAGAAGGCGGAAGCATTCCTCGATGCAAAAACGCATCAGCTCCTGGCGCTCGGCGTGCCGTTGCTCGCGCGTGAGGATTTGCCGTTGCTGGGTGATCACAACGTCGCGAACGCGCTGGCGGCAGCCCTGGCGGTGATGGCAGCCGACCGCTCGCACCAGACCCAAAAGGCGAGAAAGGGAATCGCCAAGGCGCTAAAGAGTTTTCGCTCGCTTCCCCATCGACTCGAGCTGGTCGGTGAGTTCGACGGCGTACAGTGGATCAACGATTCCAAAGCAACAAATGTCAGCTCCGCCGCGGTGGCAATTGACGGGATGGAGCGTCCAACCGTCCTATTGCTCGGGGGACGGCATAAGGGCGAGGCATATACTCCGTTGGCGGAACCGGTGCGGCGAAAAGTGAAAAGAGTAATCGCGTACGGCGAGGCAGCGCCGATCATTGCAAGCGACCTTCGCCCGGTCGTCGACGTTGTGCGCCTGGGATCCGATTTCGACGAAGTGATTCAGGCGGCACGCGCCGCGGCGCGCGCGGGCGAGGCCGTACTTCTCTCTCCGGCGTGCTCCAGCTACGACATGTTCTCGAACTATGAGGAGAGAGGCGAGCGCTTCCGGATGCTCGCGGCGAAGGAAGCGTAATGGAAGGATTCGCGGAGGTTACTCATCGTTGGCAAATGGGATTCGAGGCGCGCGCGCTGGTAATCCTCACTGGCGTCCTGCTCTCGTTCGGCCTTGCGACGGTGTACAGCGCGAGCGCAATCGTCGAAATGCAGGCCGGGTACGGACACGCGCATTTGCTCGTCCGCCAACTGCTCGGCATGGCGCTTGGCATTGCACTGTTCGCTATCGCGGCGAAACTGGATGCCGAGGTTTGGGAGAGGTGGGCATGGCCGCTCATGATCGGATCTCTGGTGCTGCTGCTTGTCGTGATTCTCCCATTCACTGCCACAATTGCCCCGCGCGTGCACGGGTCGCGTCGTTATCTCTTCGGAAGCTCGCTGCAGCCGTCCGAGCTCGCAAAGCTCGCTGTGATCGTCTGGACGTCGATGTTGGTGATAAAGAAAGGTCCGGCGCTCAGGAGGCTGACGAAAGGCTTGCTGCCATTCCTCGTCGTGATTGGAACGCTCGACATACTGGTGATGCTCGAGCCCGATCTTTCGACAGCGATGATGTTCACGCTCGTGATGGGCATAATCCTCTTCGCGGGCGGGGTGCGAATCGGCCATTTCGTAACGCTCGGTGTAATGCTGATCCCGCTCGTCTACGTGAAGGTCGAGCGGCTGAATTATGTCCTGTTGCGGATGTCCGCGTTCTTCGATCCGGGTGCGGCGCCGCTCGAGGCTAGTTACCAACTCCGTCAGTCGTTAATCGCGGTGGGATCGGGCCGGATCTTCGGCGTTGGATTCGGTCGGGGCCGCCAACAGTATGGATTCCTGCCGTTTGGCTACGACGACTTCATCGCCGGGCACATCGGCGAAGAGTGGGGGTTTGTCGGCCTTGCGCTGCTCGTGCTTGCGTTTGCCATCTACGCCGCACTCGGCTTCAGGATCGCGCGCAAGGCGCGCACGCCATTTCTACAGCTTGTCGCTGTTGGAGTGACGGTAACTACGGTGCTGACCGCTTATCTTCATATTGGCGTGGCAACCGGTTTGCTTCCGACTACGGGCCTGACGCTCCCTTTCATCTCCTATGGCCGCTCGAATCTGGTTCTCTCGCTCATCATGACCGGAATCCTCGTCAACATCGGCAGCACCCGCGCAAAGGTCTTCGGTAGGGAAGCCACGGATCCGCTACCTCTGCGCGCCCTTCCGGCGCGATGAGGGTGTTTTTCGCTGGAGGCGGCACGGGTGGACATCTCTACCCGGGCTTGGCGATTGCGCGTGCGCTAAAAAAAGCTGACCCGAGTGTCGAGCCTTTCTTCATTGGCGCGCATCGCGGTATCGAGCGCGATGTCTTGCCACAGGTGGGCTTTGCGTTCGAGCTGCTCGACTTGCACCCTCTGTACCGGTCGAGGCCGTGGGAAAATTGGAAGACAGTGCGCGGCGCGATGAGCGCGTGGCGAAGAATCGCCGGGGAGGTGCGAAGTGAGCCGCCCGCGTGCGTGGTCGGCACGGGCGGTTATGCGTCCGGTGTGACCCTCGCTTACGCTGTCGCTCACCACATCCCTTTCGTGCTCCAGGAGCAGAACACAGTCCCGGGCATCACCGACCGATTCTTCAGTCGGTTCGCGGCGCAGATCCATCTTGGCTTTCCAGAAGCGCGTCGACACATCGCGCCATCCAGGACTACCGAAGTCTTCGATTCAGGCAACCCGATCGACCCCCCTCCGGTCGACGCGCTCGATAAAGCGCCGGCGCGCACGAAATGGGGATTTCCGTCAACAGGCGGTAGGGTTCTCCTCGTCTACGGTGGAAGCCAGGGCTCGCAGGCGATAAACGAAGCGGTGGCAGCGTGGATAGAGCGAGGACTACCTGCAGATCTGTTCGTGATCTGGGCCACCGGCAAGGCGAACTACGACAAGCTCGCCCGCTATGGCAACTCGCGTGTGAAAGTGAGAGCGTACATCGCACCCATCTCCGAAGCGTATCGGGCAGCGGACTTCGCGCTCTCGCGCGCTGGCGCAATGGCGACCGCCGAACTTTGCGCGTGGGGAATCCCGGCGATCGTCGTTCCCCTGCCGACGGCGGCAGCGGATCATCAAACGGCGAACGCCAAAGCGCTCGCGGCAGCGGGTGCGGCGGAGATGATACGCCAATCGGATCTCAACACCGACACACTGGCGCGGACGATCGATGCCATGCTCACAAATCCCGGAAAGCTGTCTGGAATGCGGGCGCAGGCGCTTGCTCGCGCGCGGCCGACCGCCGCTGCCGACATCGCAACGCAGATCCTTCATCTCGTCAGACGCGGCCAAGTGCAGCGCTGACGTGAACCCGGCGCCGAGCTACGGTCGAAATGCCGCCGATTGACACGTCTGACCGACGCCCGATTCATTTCGTGGGCATTGCTGGCGCGGGGATGCGTGCGCTGGCAGAGCTGCTGGCCAAGCGCGGTGTCGTCGTCACCGGATGCGACGCAAACCCCGGGTCGATCGACGATTTGCTGGCTCTCGGGATTAGTGTCGTGCGAGGCCACAGCCCGGACCATGTCGCAGGTGCGCGCGAGCTCGTCGTCACTTCGGCGATGCCGAAGAACCACGCCGAGCTTGCGCAGGCTCGCGAGTTGGGAATCCCGATCACCAGGCGAGCGGAGGCCCTTGCTCGTGCAGTCGAAGACGGCCGGGTGGTGGGGATCGCCGGCACTCACGGCAAAACGACGACGACGGTGATGACGACGTCGGCGCTCCATGCCGCGGGACTCGAGCCGACGGGGATCGCCGGAGGACGCGTGGCGGAATGGAAGGGTAATCTGCGGTACGAGGGCGACAAGCTTTTCGTCGTCGAGGCCGATGAGTACGACCGGTCGTTTTTGACGCTGTCGCCGAACATTGCGGTCGTGACCAATGTCGAGGCCGATCATCTCGACATCTATCGGGATCTCGATGACATCAGAGCGACTTTCTCACGCTTCGTGTTGAACGCCGCATGCATTGTTCTGTGCGACGACGATACCGGCGCGAGCAGCATTACGCTGCCGCCCAGTGCGGAGATCATTCGCTACGGGCTGCGATCGCGGGACGCTCGGCTCGTTGCGAGCGAGATCCGCTCCGACGGCCACGCCACCAATTTTGCGGTCACGTATGACGGACGCCTGGAGGGCGAAATCTCCCTGCGTGTCCCAGGGAAACACAACGTTTTGAATGCGCTCGCCGCCATCGGTGTCGGATTATCACTCGGCCTGTCTCTCGATGCCATACGACCTGGGCTCTTTCAGTTCGGTGGCGTCGAGCGGCGCTTCCAGCTTCTGTGCGACGTCGCGGGCGTTACTATCGTCGACGATTACGCGCACCACCCTACCGAAATTGCCGCGACGCTCGAGGCGGCGCGCGCATCGTATCCAGGCCGTCGTATCGTCGCCGCGTTTCAACCTCATTTATTTTCACGAACACGCGATTTCGCCGAGGCTTTCGGAGAAGCTTTGTCCGCTGCAGACAGCGTGTTCCTCGCGGAGATCTATCCGGCGCGTGAGCAACCGATCGCGGGAGTGAGCTCAGACCTGGTTGCATCCGCGATGGCGCGCGGCGGACATCCCGTGATCTGGCAGGGTGCACGGACCGATCTGGCAGCAGCGCTCAACGAATTCGTGCGCGACGGCGATGTAGTGCTCACGATCGGCGCGGGCGACATCACGCAAACCGGTGCCGAGCTCAAACAGCAGCTGGAGTCGCGAGGCACATGATTTCGCGCGAGCGCCTCGGCCGGCCAGGTTGGAAGATTCTGGGCGTGCTGCTTTTGGTCGCGATCATCATGGCCGCGGCTTGGGGGACCCGAGCGGCGGCGCGGCGAATGGCGTTCTTTCGCGTGCGCAACGTTGAGGTCCGAGGCACACGATACCTGCAACCGAACGTGATTGTCTCTCGCCTCAGTGTCGACACTCTTGCTTCGTTGTGGGACGATCTCGGACCGTACCGGGACCGAATACGGCGCCACCCGCAGATCTCCGAAGTCAGCATCTCGCGGCGGATGCCGGGCACGTTGGTGGTGACGATCCGCGAAAATCTGCCGGTGGGACTGATCCAGACACCGACCGGTCTTGCCCCGTATGACTCGCTCGGCAGGCGATTGCCGATCGATCCCGCGCGGACGAATCTCGACTTGCCGATTGTTGCGACAGCCGATCCCGTTCTTCTTAATCTCGTCGGCGCCATTCGCGGTGCGCACCCTCGACTGTTCGAACGCATCGAGGAAGTGAGGCGGATGGGGCGGGACGAGATCCTTCTCACGCTCGCGAGCGGCTCGGATTCTCCGCGGCCGGCCAGCGCTGCGACGGCTCAGAACGGTCGGACGCTGCGCGTGCGAGTTCCTGTAGGACTGTCAGTGGAGCGGTTGGCCGATATCTTTCCCGTGGAAACCGATCTCGCGCGCCGACAGGTATCTGTTGGAGAGCTCGATTTACGCTACCGCGACCAGGTCATCGCAAGAGTTAAATGAATCCCGAACGTATCATCGCCGGTCTTGATATCGGTTCCTCGAAAACTACTGCCGTGATCGCCCAGGCCGTCGGCGCTGGCGGCAGCAAGAGCGCGCCATCGCTCAAGATCCTTGGTGTGGGCCAGGCAAGAACGACGGGACTGCGTCGGGGCATTGTCTCGGATATCGAGGAAACGACGCGGTCGATCAAGAAAGCGGTGGAAGATGCTGAGAGAATGGCGGGCACGAAAATCGACACGATCTACGCGGGAATTGCGGGCGAGCATGTTCGTGCGATGATCAGCAAGGGAATCGTCGCGGTGAACGGCGACGAGATCTCCAAGGCGGATGTTGATCGGGCGAACGACGTTGCGCGCGCTCAGCCTGTGCCGCAGGATCGAGAGCTGCTGCACGCGATTCCGCAGGAGTATTCGGTCGACAAGAATCAGGGAATCCGCGACCCCATTGGCATGATCGGGACGCGACTGGAGACCGAGATGTATTTAGTGACTATTGGCGCGTCGCCGGCGATGAATCTGCGAAAGTCAGTCGAGCGCGCCGGCTACCACGTGCGTGAGCTCGTACTCGAGCCGCTGGCGAGCGCGCTCAGCGTTCTCACTGAAGACGAGAAGGAGCTCGGCGTCGCGCTGGTGGAGATGGGCGCTGGGACGACAGACATCGCGGTGTTCCACGAGGGGAAGATCCGGCACCTGGGAACTGTCAACTACGGCGGCAACAATGTTACGAGCGACATCGTGCAAGGCATGGGCGTCACACAGGCGGATGCAGAGCGCTTGAAGGAACGGTACGGGTGCGCGTACGAGCCGCTCGTCGACCCGCAGGAGATCATCCAGCTGCCGAGCACAGTCGCACAGGGCGAGCGTCACATCGGTCGCGAGGTTCTTGCCCACATCATCCACCAGCGGATGGACGAGATATTCAATCTGGTGCTGAGCGAGATTCAGCGTGCCGGTTTTGCGCAGCGTCTGAACGGCGGCGTTGTGATCACTGGGGGCGCCGCTGCCATGCAGGGCGTCGCAGAGCTCGCAGCCGATGTTTTTGGAACCGGCGTGCGAATCGGTATGCCCGAGGAAAACATCGGCGGCCTCAGCGACTCGGTCCAGGCCCCTCGCTTCGCGACGGTCGTTGGCCTCGCCCTCTATGGCGCGCACCGCTCCGCGTCCGGATTTGCCACTAGCGGAAGAAATCGCGTGCTTGCCGGCGCAGGGGTGGACCGCTTCACGAAGCGGCTGAAGATCTGGCTAGAGGATTTCTTCTAGTAAGCGCGAAGCGCGAGCGGAAGCCCATTCCCGCGCGCGCCCTATGAAAAAATCATAAAAGTGTGGACAAAAAACGCGGTGTGGATAACTCGCTTGACACGCGTTGTACTTTTTTTCGCGCCCATTCGTCTTTGCCTATGGTACGATTGGACTAACGCGCTTATACTAGCCCGAGATTTTTTTCCACAAATCCCGCAGTGCCGGAGTTTCCCACCTGATGATATTCGAATTCGAGGAGAGCCATTCGCAAGCCGCCCGCATGAAGGTCGTGGGCGTCGGTGGCGGGGGCGGAAATGCGGTCAATCGAATGATCGAAGAGCACCTCGAAGGTGTCGAGTTCATCTCGGTCAATACTGACGCCCAGGCGCTTCTGAACTCGAAGTCGGACGTCAAAATCCAGATAGGTAAGAAACTAACCCGCGGGCTTGGCGCTGGAGCGCGGCCAGAGATCGGTAAGCAGGCGATCGACGAGAGCCGGGAGGAGGTCGCCCGCGCGATGCACAACGCCGATCTCGTCTTCGTTACGTGTGGAATGGGTGGTGGAACGGGGACCGGCGCGGCACCGGTCCTCTGCGAGCTCGCTCGTGAAGCCGGCGCCCTCACCGTTGGCATCGTGACCAAGCCGTTTCTCTTCGAAGGCCGCAAGCGCATGCGTCAGGCGGAGCTCGGCATCGCCGAGATGAGGAAGAACGTCGACACGATGATCGTGGTTCCGAACGAGAGGCTCTTGGCCGTCGTCGGCAAAGGAATCCCATTCCAGGACGCCCTGAAGAAAGCGGATGAAGTCCTGCTCCACGCGACGCAGGGAATTTCCTCGCTGATTAGCGTTACCGGTCTCGTGAACGTGGATTTTGCCGACGTCCGCACCGTCATGCAGGAAGGCGGGTCCGCGTTGATGGGAACGGGTATCGGTCGCGGTGAGAATCGCGCCATCGAAGCCGCACAGCAGGCGATCGCCAGCCCGCTGCTCGACAACGTTTCCGTATCAGGCGCGACCGGCGTGCTCGTGAATATTACCGGCGGCGCCGATCTCACCCTCGGCGAAGTCCACCAGATCAACGAGATCATCCACGACGCCGTCGGCGAAGAAGCCGAAATCATCTTTGGCGCCGTCCACGAGCCGGCGATGCAGGGCGAGATCAGAGTAACGGTGATTGCGACCGGCTTCGACCGGCCACAGTCGACGTCGACATCGTCGTCCAGTCAGCTCGCGAACGTGATCACGACGCCATCGCCAATTGTGAGAGGCGCGCCGGTGATTCCCCTGAGGCCACCGCGGGGAAATGGCGCCTCGCGTGTCGGTCCTCTAGAGCTTCCACGGAGGAACACTCCGACGAGCAATCCAGCAGTGACGCCAGAGCGAGATCGGTCGTCTCCCGAACAGGATCTGAGTGACATGGAGATCCCGACGTTCATTCGGAGACAAATGGATTGAAGCAGTTCAGCGTGCGGCCAGTGAGTTATGCTGTCGTGGCGATCCTCGCGGTGGTCGCTATTTGGCTTACCCCTAGCCTCGAGAAGAAGCAAATCTTCCCAATGGCGCCGGTTGTCGTCTCACGACCGGGCCTCGAGCCGGCGGATTTCATGTTGTCGCCGCTTGTAATCCAGGCCTCCAACACCGAGCTGGTGGACACCCTCGCGATTAGCGGCGTCATCCACTCCAGCCTGTACAACGCCCTCAATGAGAGCGGGGTTGGCGTCCTTCCGCCTTCCGCCCGTCATCAGCTCGCCTGGTCACTCGCCGACATCTTCGAGTACAAGGTCGACATGAGTCGCGATCTCAGAGACGGCGACAGGTTCCACCTGCTCGTCGAACGTCTGCAGAAGCCCAATGGCGCGATAATCGTCAACAAGGTTCTCGGCGCGAAGCTTGGCCTTTCCAACGGCCACAACCCGCTCGAGGCAATTCACTTCGACACGCCGGGATCCAGCACGGGTCAGTACTATGACGCGAGCGGAATGTCGCTCAGGGCCGCCTTCCTTCGCGCGCCCGTTACGTTCCGCCGCATCACAAGCATTTTTGGCAAGCGCAAGCACCCGATCTTCGGCGAGTGGCGCAATCACACAGGTACCGATTACGCAGCAGCGCAAGGCACGCCTGTCAGGGCGATTGGCGACGGCGTGATAGTCTTTGCGGGACGCAAGGGCGGTTACGGCAACATGATCGACGTCCGTCACCGCAATGGCATGGTGAGTCGCTACGGCCACATGCGGAATTTCGCGGCGGGCATGCGTCCGGGAACCCGTGTCGCGATGGGCTCGACGATCGGCTACGTCGGCATGACGGGCTGGGCGACTGGGCCTCATCTGCACTTCGAGATCCGTGTCCGCGGTGTCGCCCACGATCCGAGGCTCGCGCTCCAAAGCCGCGGCGGAGAGCCAATCCCCGCCAATGAGCGCTCGCTCTTCCAGAAGATGAGAAATCAGACACTCGCGAGCCTCAGCGACTCACGACTGGCGACTATCGCAGAATAGCGTTAAACAAGCTGCCATCGTTTTATCTTGAAGCCCGGGCCCTCTGCCCGGGTTTTTTGTTGCGGGCTACCGGCAACCGTCGATGCGTTAACCGCGGTTGCGAGATGTAGTTACTATCACCCTCACAGTGAATCAGACCAAATGGTAGGCAGACTCCTCCGCCGCGCCGGTGATGTTCCGACGCGTTCGCTGTGGACGAAGATAAAGGACATCGCGCTCACCGACGTGACCGCGATCGCCCGCGTGGGGAAGATCCACGGATCGCTCGAGAAGCTGGAGGAAATACTCCTGGAGGCGGACTTCGGCGTCCCCACGACGATGCGCCTGGTGGCGGAGATCGAGGGTCAGGCGCGGCGTGGAATAATCAAAACCGAGGACGAGTTTCTCGCTGCACTGGAGCGTGCAATCGAGCTCTCACTTCGCTCGGGCAATAGCGAGCCGCAAATCAGGCGCGCCGACGAACGTCCCACAGTGGTGCTCGTGGTCGGGGTGAATGGCGCCGGAAAGACCACATTTATCGGGAAGCTGTGCGATTTCCTGAAGGCGAATAGGATGTCGGTCCTCGTCGGGGCGGGCGACACCTTTCGTGCTGGCGCCATCGACCAGCTGCGAACGTGGGCGGAGCGTACCGGAGCGGATTTCGTTGGCGGAAAGCCAGGCTCTGACCCGGCATCGGTCGCCTTCAATGCCGTGGATGCCGGAATCAATAGAGTCTGCGATGTCGTTGTGATAGACACCGCTGGCCGCCTCCACACGAGCGAATCGTTGATGGACGAGATGAAGAAGATCGACCGTGTCATCCGAAAGAGACTTCCATCGGCACCGCACGAGACGCTACTGGTGCTCGACGGTACGATTGGACAGAACGCGGTCGCGCAGGCCCAGACTTTTGCCGCCGCCATTCCAATCACCGGGCTCGTTGTCACGAAAATGGATGGCACGGCGAAGGGCGGAATCGTCCTCGCCGTCCACGACGCGATCGACGTGCCGATCAAGTTCATCGGCGTCGGTGAACAGGCGAGCGACATTGAGCCATTCGACGCGGCGGTGTTCGCGCGCGAGGTGCTGCAAGGCTAGATGAGCGCGCGAACGGAAACGCGCGGCGGCAAAGTTTATCTCGACATGCCGGTCAACTACCTCAAAGGGGTTGGACCGATGCGCGCGGAATCGCTGCGGCGCCTCGGCATCGTCACCGCACGTGATCTGCTCTTTCACATTCCGCATCGCTACGAAGATGCGAGCACGATCAACCCGATTTCTTCGCTCGAGCCCGGCATGGACGGCACAATCGTCGGGAGAGTCATCTCCAAGGGCATCATCCCGACTCGCCGCGGCCTGCGGATTTTCCAGGCGGTGCTGCAGGACGACACGGGCATGATCGAGGCGTCCTGGCCAGGCCAACCCTTTCTCGATCGAACGATCGAAAAAGGCGACGTGATGCTGCTCACCGGGCCCGTCCGCTTCTTTCACGGTCGGCAGCTCCAACCCCGCGAATACATCCAGCTCGGCGGCGACGAGGATGATATCAAAAGCGGAAAAGTTCTCGCCGTGTATCCAGCCACCGAAGGACTGTCTTTCAAGGTCATTCGCGGAATCATCGACACGCATCTCGACACCCTGCTTCCACTCCTCAAGGAATACCTACCGGCAGATGTGCTCGATCCCGCCGGATTGCCGAGCCTACGAGAGGCTATCCGCATGGTCCACCGACCGGCCACAATTGCGGAGGGTACGCGCGGCCGCGCGCGACTGGCGTTCGAGGAGCTTCTGTTCGTGCATATCCTGCATCGCCGCGCCAACGCGCTCAAGCGAGAACGCCGCAGCGGGATCGCGTTCGAGAATCGCCGCACACTAACGAGCGCGCTAAAGAAAACGCTCCCGTTTACGCTCACCCATGCGCAAACCGTGGCGATTCGGGAGATCGTCGTCGATATGGCGAGCGACCGGAAGATGCACCGTTTGCTCCAGGGCGACGTCGGAAGCGGCAAGACCGTCGTCGCGCTGTTCGCGGCGCTGCTCGCGATGGAGAATGGCTACCAGGCCGCGATCATGGCGCCGACTGAGCTTCTCGCCGAACAACACGCGCGAACGTTCGCCAGGTTGCTGGCGCCTCTGTCAATCGAGCCGGTGCTCGTGACTGGCAGCCTCAAGACCGCCGCGCGCAAGGCCGCGGCGGAAAAACTTGCCCGCGTGGAACCCCAGCTCGTCGTCGGAACGCACGCGCTCCTCCAGGAAACCGCCGTCTTCGGCCGGCTTGGCTTCGTCACGATCGACGAGCAGCATCGCTTCGGCGTCGAGCAGCGCGCCACGATCTCGGGGAAGGGAGAGTCTCCCGACATACTTCTCATGAGCGCCACACCCATCCCACGCTCGCTCGCGCTCACCGTCTACGGGGATCTCGACGTGAGCACCCTCGACGAACGACCCGCCGGTAGGCAGCCAGTCACAACAGTGCTGCGCCCTGAATCGGCGCGCGATCGGGTTCTCCAATTCGTCGCGAACGAGACCGAGAAGGGTCGGCAGGCATACGTCGTTTACCCGGTCATCGAGGAATCGGAGAAGACGGATCTCAAGGCAGCAACGACGATGTACGAGCAGCTATCCGCCGGGCCGTTCGCAGGCAGAGTGGTCGCGCTCATTCACGGACGCGTGCCCGCGAACGAGCGTGAGACCGTGATGCGTGCGTTCCGCGATGGCAAAATCGACGTCCTCGTCTCGACAACCGTGATCGAAGTCGGGATCGACGTCCCGAACGCAACAGTGATGCTGGTCGAGCATCCAGAACGTTTCGGCTTGTCACAGCTTCACCAGCTCCGCGGTCGAGTCGGTCGCGGCGCCGAGGCGTCGTACTGCATCCTGTTGGGGGATGTAGGAGAGGAAGCATTTGAGCGCCTTCGAATCTTCGTGGAGACAGACGACGGCTTCGAAATCGCCCGCGCTGATCTCCGGCTGCGAGGGATGGGAAACCTGTTCGGCGAAGAGCAGAGCGGCGAGGCGACGTTCCGCATCGCTGATCCAGTGCGCGACGAGGACCTGAACGTGAAGGCACGCGCGGCTGCGGAAATGTTACTTGACCGTGATCCCGATCTGACGACGAAGGCCAACGCAGGGATCCGTAAAATGCTGAGCGCGCGTTACGCGCGCGCTCTCGATTTGTTCAGGGTCGGCTAACGCGCTGGACGCTAGCTACTCGGGTTTGCCAGTCGCTTTTTGATCCGCTCCAGCTCGGCGCTCACTTTGGCCAGCTCCTCCTTGCTCCTCGCGAGCTGGTCGCGCAGCGCGGCAATCTGCTCGTCACGCGATTTGACGATCACGACGGTGTCCTTGGCCTGTGTTTGAGCGGGCACTTGAACGGTATCGACGACAGTCGTCGCGCGTGGCGGACCGATGATTCCCTGGGCGACGGCGGCGGTGCGTCTCAATACCGTAGCTTCATCCCGGTAACGACCCACCGGGTTGGTCGATAAGTAGCCATCGAGGGCCGCGATTCCCGCTTCCAGCGAGCCGCGCTCGTTCATCGGGTCGACCAGATACGCGCCCTTCCAGAATGCGATCTCTTGTGCGAGCCGTGTATCGGGATGAACGCGTACGAATTCATCGAGAAGTTTGTCAGCCGCGAAATAGTTCCCCGAGTCGACGTCCTGACGCGCGTAGAACAACGTCCGGTCCCAGTCGCGCTGCACGACAGGGTCGACGGGGGGAAGAGTCGCGCATCCCAACACCATCAGCGCTGCAAGGACAATTGGAAGGGCTCTTGTCATGCGTCGTCCTCAGCCTACGAGTGCGGGCTCGCGCCGCTTTCTTGCGCCCGTCGGCTGAATCGGTAGTGTCACCATAAAGGTTGTCCCTTTACCAACCTCGCTCTCGACGGTTATCTGGCCGCCGTGTGCCTCGACGATTTCTTTCGCAATCGCCAGGCCTAAACCCGTGCCCTTGGTGGCCGCCGCAGCCTGGTTATCGGCCTGGAAAAACTTGTCGAAGATGTGAGGCAGCTGCTCCGGCGGGATCCCGACGCCTGAGTCGGCAACCGTGATGGCGACCTTCCCATCCTCGGGCGCGACAGTCAGCGCAACCTTCCCACCGCGCTCGGTAAACTTGAATGCGTTCGAGAGCAGATTGCCAAGGACTTCGTTGATCCGGTCCTCGTCCCATTGGACCTTTGCCGGCAGGTGATCTCGGTGATCGATCGTGAACTTGATATCCCGCTGCGACGCCAGCACGGAGAATGAGCTCTCCAAGGTTGTGAGAAGGCGAGGCAGATCTACTTCCCGGACCTCGATCTTTCCTCCGCTCGCCTCGAACCTGCTGATGTCGAGCAAACGCCTGATGAGACGGGTGAGGCTGTCCGCCTGTTTCTTGATCGTCTCCAGCACCTCTTTTTGCTGAGGCGGCATTGGGCCGTAGATGCCTTCCTGCAGCAAATCGAGATAGCCGATTATGACGTTTATCGGCGTCTTCAGTTCGTGCGAGGCGACGCCGACGAACTCGGCACGCAGGCGCTCGAGCTCGGCCAGCTGACTTGCCATCATCTGGTAGCTTGCGGCGAGCCTGCCGAATTCGGTTTCCTGATTGCGAGGAAGTGCCAGCTGATGCGTCAGATCCCCTTCAGCGACCGCCTGCATCCCCCGCTCGAGCTCGTGCACGGGTCGGCTGATCGACTTCATGAGCCAAATAGCGATCGCCAACGCTACGAGGAGCGCGATGGGCAGCGCTCCGGCAACGAGTCGCTCGGCTTGGAGGGTCTCATTCGTCGCGTCGGCGACACGCTGTCGCGTTCGGTTACGGAGGGTTGTCGCGCTCGCGCCAAGCGCGCTATCCACCGCCGCGATCGCGGGCCGAGTTCGTTGCTGCGAGATCATCTCGGCTACGGTTGCCCGACCGCTCGAGGCCTGGGCATACTCCTCGCGCGCGGCGGATCGCAGAGCATCGAGAGATGCGCGGATCTGGTTAGCGGAGATGTCGAGCCGGTAGCGATCGAGCGAATCAGTCAACGCGACCAAGCCGTCTATCTCACTCTGCATTCGCCTCTCGCTCTTCTGATCATGAATGAACAGAAGCGCATCTTCGGCGCGCCGGGCATCGTCGGTGCGTTCGCGGAACGATCCGAGAAGCATGGAAGCGGCGAACTCCCTGTCGCGCAACAGCCGGCTCGTCTGATACAAATACTGGAGCGATCTGAGTGAGAGCAGCAGCGGCACGATCAAAACGACAGCGATCGCCAGCAGGCCCCACCCGAGGCGGGCGCGCAAGGTCATCTTATGATGTTGAGATTGGAAGGCCTGTAAAACTACCGTTGGCGTAAGCTGGACGGAATTGTGACCCAATGATACTCTCAATCGATATGACATTCATCTCTATCCTGTCGTTGCTAGCCAGACGCGCCGCCCTCGCCGGCGCGACGGTGAGCTTACTGGCGCTAGCTTCGTTGGTCCCCTCCAGCGCGTCATCACAGGCGAGCGACACTCCGCAACTGTCCGCCATCGAGCAGCGCATTCGCAACTACGTGCGCGCCCATGAAGGAGAGCAGATCGCCTTCCTGGAGAAAGCAGTCAACATCAACAGCGGGACGTTCAATCTTCCGGGAGTCCGCGCCGTCGGAAAACTCTTCGAGCCGGAATTCTCCTCGCTGGGCTTCGCTCCGACCTGGGTCGCACTGCCCGATGCGGTCGGTCGGGCTGGCCACCTCTTCGCCGAGCGCAAAGGTTCGAAGGGGAAGCGGCTTCTTCTCATTGGGCACCTGGACACGGTGTTTGAGGGAGAGGGCGAGAAGTTTGTCCGGTTGGATACGCTCGCTGCCGGAGCTGGCAGCGCGGACATGAAGGGCGGCGATGTGGTAATACTGTACGCGCTCAAGGCCCTTCAAAGCGTCGGGGCGCTGGATGGAACCAGAATCGTTGTCGCGTTGACAGGGGACGAAGAAGATGCTGGACCGTTGCATCTCGTGTCTCGACAGCCGCTGATCGACGTCGCGAAAAGAAGTGATATCGCGCTCGCCTTCGAGGAGGATGCGGGCAAGGGGACTGTGGCGAGGCGCGGAATGAGCGGGTGGCAGCTGGTCGTTGGCGGGCGGCAGGCGCACTCGTCGGGCATTTTCTCCGCCGGCAGCAGCTACGGCGCGATCTACGAGGCGGCGAGAATCCTGAACGAGTTTCGCGAGAAGCTGTCGAAGGAGCAGTATCTCACTTTCAATCCGGCTGTGATTGTGGGCGGGACTGATGTGAGCTACGACTCGACGAAGATTTCCGGGACGGCGGCGGGCAAGGACAACATCATCGCACCACGAGTCTTTGCACGTGGCGACCTACGCTTTATCTCGCAAGAGCAGCTGCTCAAAGCACGAGAGGCGATGCGTGCAATCGTCGCCGATCATCTTCCGGGAACGATTGCAACGATCACGTTCGAAGATGGGAATCCGGCGATGCCGCCGACCAAAGGGAACCTGGCACTACTCGCCGTCGAAGACTCGGTCAGTCGTGCACTTGGACAAGGTCCCATCGAACCGCTCGATCCCGGCCGGCGTGGCGGGGGCGACATATCGTACATCTCTGAGTACGTCGACGCGCTCGACGGCCTCGGCGTCAAGGGGATGCGATCGCACACGCCGGATGAGCGTGTGAATCTACGCTCAATCGTGCCCGCAACGGAGCGCGCGGCCATTCTCATATATCGCCTGACGCGACGCCGCTGATAATACAAGAACGGCACGGCTCGACCTCCCCCCAACTGTACATTCCTGGATCATGACGACCCCTTATACGCGAGTATCGGAGCTCCCGCAGCACTCCGGACAGAACGTGCGCGTGCGCGGCTGGGTTGCCCACGTTCGCTCCTCGGGAAAAGTTGCATTTGTCGTGATGCGCGACGGGACTGGACTGTTGCAGGCTGTGCTCGTGAAGACCGCCGTTTCGCCGGAGAGCTGGGAACGCTTCGGCGAACTTACCCAGGAAACCTCGATTGAGATCGAAGGCGAGGTGCGTCCCGACGCGCGCGCGCCCGGCGGTTTCGAGATCGCCATCAAGGACCTCTCGATCTACGGATCGAGTCCGATCGACTATCCGATTCAGCCGAAAGAACACGGGATCGACTTTCTTCTCGACAATCGGCACTTCTGGCTCCGGACGCCACGACAGCGCGCGATCGCACGCGTTCGTCACGAGGTCGAGCAGGCAATTCGCGACTTCTTCTATGAGCGGGACTTCACGCTCGTAGATACGCCGATCCTCACCGCTGCGATCGGCGAGCGGAGCGGGCTATTCGCGACCGAGTATTTCGATGAAGGCACCGCCTATCTTGCCCAAACCGGACAGCTTTACGGCGAGGCGGCAGCAGCTGCGCTTGGCAAGATCTACTGTTTCGGTCCGACCTTTCGGGCGGAGAAATCGAAGACGCGTCGTCACCTCACCGAATTTTGGATGGTCGAGCCCGAAGTCGCGTTCAACGACTCGGACGACAACATGCGCCTTCAAGAGGAATTCGTCTCGTACATCGTCGCCCGAACGCTCGAGCGACGACAGGCGGAGCTCAAGGAGCTGGAGCGAGATGTCTCGAAGCTGGAGACGATCAAG
>JBJMOA010000126.1:0-4219 GCA_045803975.1 Gemmatimonadaceae bacterium | reverse complement strand
CCACCACCCCATCCGGTGCGCCCGCGCCCGCCACCAAAACCACCAACCGGAATGATGATCGGGAAACAGCCTGGTCCACCGCACCCTCCGCGCCGACTCCGCCGCGAGTTGCTCAGAAGAAAGAGGATCACGATGAAGATGATGAAGATCGCAAATGGTGGAATTCCGCCGTCGCCATCACTCGGATAATTGCCGACGGGGGCGGCGGCCGCGGGCGGCACGAATGCCGTGTCCAGAGTGAAGTTGAATTCCTTTGCGAAGCGCTCCGCCGTCCGCAGAGTCACGAGCGAGAGTCCAGCGCTGTAATCCTTGGCGATGAAAGCGGGTGTCGCCTCGCGGCAGATGTCGCCCGCGTCGGCATCGGTGATGAATCCCTCGGCGCCGCGCCCAGTGGCGATGAAACAGTGTCCGCGTCCATCCTTGCTCGTTTCCTTTGGAACGAGAAGGATCACTGCGCCCGCATTTCGCGTCGGGTCGCCCGGATCGCCGATCTTGCCGACTTTCCACTGCCGGCCGATCTGTAGCGCGACTTCCTGGACGTCGCGCGTCCCGATGTCGGGCAGTGTCACGATTGCCATCTCGCCGCGCGATTTTGTGCGGACGTCCGCGGCGATCCGCTCCATGAGCTGAGCCGCGTCGGGAGAAATCACGTGCGCGAAATCGTTGACCAGTCCCGTCGGTGGTGGGATCTGGATGCCTTGCGGAAGGAGGAAGAGCCAGGCGGCCCTCAGCACGGCGAACATCGATCGCGACGATGCAAAGCCGGTCAGAACCGAGGTAAGTATCTACTCTCCCTTGATTTCATGGTTTCGCTGGAGGTCTATTTAGCGGATGACTGCACTAAAAGCTAACCGCATTCGGACGCCAGGCACGCTCGTACCAGCCCTTGCGCTCGCGCTTGCGTGCGCTCCGGCCGGCAACGCCAGGCAAGGCGGCGAAAGCACCGCCGTCACCCGTACCGAAAAGACCTCCGTCGCGGCCCCCAATGCGCCGAGCGACTCCAATATTACGCGCGCTGACCTCGCGCGGATTCAAGGGAGCGAGAGCGCACCAGTGTGGGTAATCGAAGTCAGCGACTTTCAGTGTCCGTACTGCAAGCAATGGCACGACCAGACCTACGCGGCGCTGCGCGATCAGTTCGTGAAGACGGGCAAGATCAGACTCGCGTACGTTAACTTTCCGCTCAACAGTCATCAGTTCGCGTGGCCGGCCGCGGAATCGGCGATGTGCGCTGGAGCGCAGAATAAATTCTGGCCAATGCACGACGCACTATTCGTAAACCAGGCGCGATGGGAATCATCCAGCACACCGGCCGCCGTATTTGACTCGCTCGCGCGAAACGTCGGCGTGGACCTGCCCCGCTGGCGCGAATGCGTTACATCCGGAAAAATGAAACCGCTCATCGAGGCGGACCGCGACCGCGCCGCGAGGGCGGGCGCCAGCGCGACACCCAGCTTCATGATCGGCGACAAGATTCTGACCGGCGCACAACCGATCGATGTGCTGCAACGCGCGATCGATTCCGCGCGGGTGAGGACCACGAAGTCAACTCCGTAAATACACACGATCAGTCGTGAATTCGCTGCTGCGGATTCCGTACGCCTTCGCCGGCCTCGCCACAGAAGCGCTCGTCCGCACCGTACCGTCCGGCAATTCCAAGTTCCGCCGTGGACTTAACGCTCGGCGCGGTCTCGTCCATCGGTACGAAGAATGGGCTCGCGCATCGAGGGACCTTTCTAGCCCGCTCGTCTGGTTCCACGCACCTTCGGTTGGAGAAGGACTTCAGGCCTTTCCCGTTATCGAGCTGATCCGTGCTCGCCGGCCCGACGTGCAGATCGCTTACACCTTCTACTCGCCCAGCGCGGAGCAGTTCTCTCGCTCGGTAAAGTGCGACTTCGCGGACTACCTGCCGTTCGATACGTTCGCGCACTCGAGCGCGATCGTTTCTGCGCTACGGCCGACCGCGCTCATATTCAGCAAGCTCGATATCTGGCCCGCATTGACCGAGACCGCCGCCGCCGCAGGAGTTCGTGTCGGAGTAATCAGCGCAACGATCCCTGAATCATCAGGGCGCCGTGGCGTTTTCGCGCGCGCACTTCTGGGCGACGCGTACGCGGCGATCGTCCGGGCCGGCGCAATCGATGAGCGCGACGCCGAGCGGCTGCGTGAGCAGGGTGTTCGCACTGACCGAATCAGTGTGACCGGCGACACCCGCTACGATCAGGTGTGGCTGCGCGCCAGGGGCGATCCTTCCTCGCTCGTTCAGTCCCTGCGATCGGCGAGACCCACGCTCGTCGCCGGCTCGACCTGGCCATCCGACGAGGAGCACCTCCTGCCGGCATGGATCCGCATCCGCGACAAGATTCCCGATGCACGCCTCATCCTCGCGCCCCACGAGGTCGAATCCGCGCATCTGCGCTCGATCGAAAGCTGGGCCCGTGACCGACAATTCAGCATTGCGCGCGTGGATGCGAACGATGCGCCACACGCCGACGTCATTCTCGTCGATCGTTTCGGAATCCTTGGCGATCTCTACGCGTTGGCCGACGTCGCTTATGTCGGCGGCGGATTTCATTCGGCCGGCGTGCACTCAGTTCTGGAGCCGGCGGCGTTCGGCGCACCCGTCCTTTTCGGACCGCGCCACGAGCGGAGCAGTGACGCTGCAAAACTTATCGCAGCCGGCGGTGGAGCGGCTGTATCCAGCGCCGTCGATCTCTCGATTCGTCTCTCCGACTGGCTTGGCTCGGTACAGGCCCGAGATGCTGCCGCGCTGAGCGCGCGATCGATGGTACAGGCTGGCCTCGGCGCCGCCGAACGTTCCTTCGACCTCGTTACTGCTTTGCTTGGCCGCTGAGCGCCGGTTCCGGATTCATCGGTGGCCGATACGTAACGGCGCTGGTGCTCGGCTTGTGCACGAAAAAGCCCTGCACGAGGTGCACGCCGAGCTGCTTTACAACTTCGTACTCTTCCTTTCGCTCGACGCCTTCGGCGATCACCATCGCGCCGTGCTCATTGGCGAACCTCACCATCGTCTCGACCAGGTTCTGTTTGATGAAGTTCTGATCGATGCAGTTGATCAAGGACATGTCGAGCTTGATAAAATCGGGCTCGAGATTAGCGATCGAGCCGAGGCCGGCGTAGCCGCTCCCTGCGTCGTCGACCGCGAAACGATAGCCCTTGTCGCGGAATTCCTTGAGCCGGCCGCGAAACTTCGGATAGTCTTTGATCGCTGTCCGCTCCGTGATCTCGATGACGACGCGAGTGGGGTCCTTCACATTCAAAGCGTTCACGTCGAAGGAAGGATCCGCGAAGTCAGCCGGATCGACGTTCATGAATAGCAGCTCACCATCCTTTAGCAGCTTCGTCATGCCTTCGATTGCACGATCGCGGCAGAGGCGACTCAAGTCCCAGATCAGATCCGACTGTGCCGCGATCTCGAACATCACCTCCGGACTTCTCATGCTGCGCATTGTTCCGCGCGCCAAAGCCTCGTAGCCGAACACCTTCTGGTTGTCGGTGATGACGATCGGGTGGTACTCGATGTACAGCCCGCGACTGCGCAGCGTCTCGCGCAGGTCCGCGACTTTCTTTGCCTGCTCGCGGTGCTCGAGACTCTTCGAGGCGTTGGCAGCCTCACGAATGCCGCGGTAGATCTGGCGCTCGAGTCGCAGCTTTGGATTGTACACGACCAACGCTCGGCCGACGAAGATGTCGAACAGCGCCGCGACGTCGTCACCGTGCACTCGCTCGATCTGCGACGACACGGCGTCCTTTAGTCCCGCCGTCAGCTCCGTGATCTCGGCGTCGGTTGCCGCCGGCGTATCGTCCTGCGGAACGTGGAAGAAGACGAAGTCGTCGTCGTTGGGGAATGCGACCATCAGTCTCGACGATGCGAGTGGGCTTTTCGCGAGGAATTCACGCATGGCCGCGCCCGTTGTCTCGAGCACGCTGTCGAGTTTTTCCCAGCCGTAGATCTCCTCGACTTTGGAGTAGCGATCGAAGTTGAAATAGAGAATGACGATCTCGCCGCGATCCTGGACGGCCTTTCGAACGCTGTCGATTGTTGCGGCGACGGTCGGCAGTCGCGTCAGCGAATCGCGCAGGAGCTGATGATAATCCACGCTCAGCGGGCTGGCGTTGCTGTGGAAGCGCCTGATGACGGAGCGATGAGTCTGACGTTTCGCTCGACGGTTGCGGCCAATCTCGACAGCTCGAACGG
>JBJMOA010000125.1:0-12497 GCA_045803975.1 Gemmatimonadaceae bacterium | reverse complement strand
GCCTCGATATTCGTGCAGGGCGCGCCGCTGAAACAGCCGAACGGCGTCGCTCTCGATCAACAAGGAAATATCGTCGTCGTCAACATTGGCAGCACCGAGGTACTGACATTCTCGCCAGCAGGTGCGTTGCTCAAGACCGAGAACGCCGTTCAGGCCGGCAACGATGGTTTGGTGATCCTGCGCGACGGAACGAAGTATGTCAGCAGCGTATTGAGCGGAGGCGTGTCGCGCATTCGCCCTGGAGAACCCGCGGAGCTCATTGCGCGCAACATCCCGAGCGCGGCGTCAATGTGCTACGACGCCGGCGCGAACCAGCTGGTGATTCCGATGAATGCCAACAACGCACTCGCGTTCATTCGCATCGATTGATCAGCCTGAACTGGTTTGAGGAATCCGCGCATCCACGCTGGAACTTCACCCGCAAGACTCGACGTAGAGCAACAACGTGAGCACCACCGTAAGCATCCGCCGAGCAACACAAGCCGACGTGCCAACCATCGGCCGGCTCGGGGCGCTCCTCGTCCGAACGCACCACGAATTTGATCCCGAACGCTTCATCGCCGCGAGGCCAGGTACCGCGCAGGGATATGGCTCGTTCCTCGGGACGCAGCTCGATGAACCGGACATCATCGTGCTTGTCGCCGAGTTGGAGGGCAAGGTGATCGGCTACACGTACGCGGGCATCGAAGACTACGACTACATGTCGCTCCGCGGACCGGCCGGCGCGCTGTACGACATCGTCGTCGATCCCGACCACCGCGGGCGCGGAGTCGGGCGGAGGCTGCTCCATGCGACGCTCGAGGCACTCAAAGTGCGAGGTGCGCCACGCGTTGTACTCTCGACCGCGGAGCGCAACGAACCGGCACAACGCCTGTTCGAGAAAGCTGGATTTCGACGCACGATGATCGAGATGACGCGAGAGTTGAAGGACTGAAAGATCAACGGAACGGAGACAACGATGCGAATCGGTATTCTTGGCTCGGGGCTGATGGGGGCGAAGCTTGGGACGATCTTCGCGCGCGCTGGCCACGACGTAGTATTCAGCTACTCACACAGCGAGGCGAAGCTAAAGCGACTGGTGCGTGATGCCGGAGCCCGCGCTAGTTGGGGAACACCGGCGGACGCAGCGCGTAACGCCGACGCACTGTTGCTCGCCGTGCACTGGTCGCGCGTCGATGATGTACTGAAAAAGGCCGGCAACTTGTCCGGCAAGATCATCGTGAGCTGTTCGCTCCCAATGAACGCGGACGACACTGCACTCGTGGTCGCCCACAAATCCTCCGGCGCTGAAAAGCTGGCGAGAAAGCGTCCGAAGGCTCGAGTTGTCTCGGCGTTCAATACGGTGCCGAGTGAGGTTTTGTTTGCTGTGTTTGAAAGGGCGGGAAGGGGGACGGGGGATGGGGGGACGAGGAAGGCGGGTGGCGGGGATCGGCCGAGTCTGGTCTACTGCGGCGACAACGCCGCGGCAAAAAAGGTAGCGGCGCAATTGATCAATGATGTCGGCTTTGAGCCGGTCGATGCCGGTCCGCTGCGCATTGCGCGCTACACGGAGCCGTACGCGCTGCTCGTTGCGCAGCTCGCGTACGAGGGAGAACGCGGGCCGGCAATGGCGTACCGATTCGAGTGGATGGCGGAGCGGAGCAAACCGTAGGCTTTGAATCCAAAATCGGGAATCGGGAATCGGGAATCGGGAATCGGGAAACGGGTAACGGGTAACGGGCATCGGGTTACAGGTTACGGCAAAACGGAAAGCGCGCTTTCTGTAACCCGTAACGCGTAACCCGATGTCCGTTACCCGTTACCCGTTGCCCGTTTCCCGATTTTGGATTGAAAATAGCTCCTCAGCTTTAGCGGTTCGGCACTCGGATCCGCGAGCGCAACGTACCCGTCTGGTCTAACGAGATACGTTGCGCCTCGTTGCAGACCAGCGTGCTGCATTCGTCGCTCCCATGCAAACGTGTGCAGTGGAATCCCAAGGTCGTTGCACGCTTCGCGGATCGCCTCCTGCCCTACCCGGTTCGCGCCGTAGACATGTACCTGCCACGCGAGCGACGTTAGCGGCTCGAAGTTGTCTTTCCCCGATCCAAGATCGACCCACGGTAACCGGTCACCGCCTCTCACTTTTCCGGCCGCGCCGACGCTCAGTGAGCTGTTGCGATAATTCACCTGGATCTGCGAAACGGTCCTGAACATCAGCCGACGAACCACTGCCAGTCGAAAAAGAATCGGCGCAAACAACGGGGCGAATCGCGTCCGTACAACACGCGCGACTGCACTTCTCCGCGTCACGAGCGTGAATCCGCGATCCGTGGTTGCAACGAGCCGCCGAGCGAATCCGATCCGCTCGGGCTCATAGGTGTCGAGCAGTTTCGCTGACACGCCTTTCTTCAGCACTTCGGCGAGCTTCCACGCGAGATTCACCGCGTCGCCAATGCCGGTGTTCATTCCCTGACCGCCGACTGGGCTGTGGATGTGCGCTGCGTCGCCCAGCAGGAACGCGCGCCCACCACGGAAGCTGTTCGCCACACGATGGTGCACGCGATAGGTCGAAAACCAGTTCACTTTATTGATCGTGAGCTTGAGGTGCTCGAGGGCTTTGCCCTGCACGTCCGCGAAACTGAGCTTGCCGTGCTCACCCTGTGGCAGGTCCCGAACGGTTCCAACGAGACGTACCCCTCCCGGTCCTTTCATTGGGAATAACAGGAGGAAATCGGCATCCTCGAGATCGGCGTGCAGATCACCGTCGACGGGCTCGCCCGTTCCCTCGACGTCGGCGACGTAGAACAGCCCAGTGTAAGTGCCACCCGGAAAGCCGATGCCAAGCTGCGATCGAACCGTCGATGCCGCACCGTCGCAACCCGCGAGGTATGCTGCATTACAAACTTCCTCACGACCGTCGGGCAGCCGGAGTGTCGCGGCGATTCCGCCGTCATGCTCGACGAATCGCAACAGCTCCGTTCGCCGCTCGACTCGTAGACCTAGCGTGTCCAGGCACTCGATCAGCAACCGCTCGTGAGCGTCCTGTGGAAACACGAGCGCGAATGCGTAACGACTCAACCCTTCACCGAGTAGCCCCAGCGGCACCCGTGCCGCGCGGCGGCCCTTCACCCAGAAGTTCAGGTGCGAGATCTTGACGCCGGCGTTGATCACTGCCTGGTCGATTCCGATCTGGTGGTAGAACTCCAGCGTCCGCGCCTGCACTGCCAGCGCGCGCGACGTCGTGCCCGGCTCGGCGGTCTTGTCGACAATGCGCACGTTTACGCCGAGCCGGGTCAACCAGAGCGCGAGCACGAGCCCGGTCGGTCCGGCACCGGCGACGAGAACTTCAGTATCCGCCATGAGCGGTTATACCGCAGAAGGGGTCAGATTGCCACCGCCGGGACCTGCCCGCTCTGTCCACAGCGCGGGCGGCGGTGCAGATTGGCGTGGCACTATCGCTAAACGTCACCCTTGAGCCCTGCACTGCCAATGCAACGTCTCGTCTCGCTCGCGCTTCTCTCCGCCTCCTTCTGCCTCCCGTTCGCCGCACGCAGCCAGGAATCTCGCGTGCTCGTCTTCTCGAAGACGGCCGGATACCGCCACAGCTCCATCGGCGTTGGACTGGCCGCGATTCGCAAGCTCGGGCAGCAGAATGGATTCTCCGTCGACGCGACCGAAGACGCTGGCGCGTTCACATCGAAGAATCTCGGGCGATACCGAGCAGTCGTGTTTCTCAATACCACCGGCGACGTGCTGGACAACGCGCAGCAAGACGATTTCGAGCGCTATATCCAGGCGGGCGGTGGATACGTCGGCATCCATTCGGCGACCGACACTGAGTACGATTGGCCCTGGTACGGCCGCCTCGCCGGTGCGTGGTTCAACGGTCATCCCAACAATCCCAACGTTCGGAAGGCGACGTACCGCGTCCTCGACAAAAATCATCCGTCCACGCAGGGGTTCCCCGACACGTGGGACCGCGAAGATGAGTTCTACAACTTCAAGTCGATCGATCCGACGATCCACGTCCTCGTGGAAATCGACGAGAAAACCTATGAGGGTGGCACGAACGGCGATCACCACCCAATGAGCTGGTACCACGATTTCGACGGTGGACGTGCGTGGTACACGAACATGGGTCACACCGAGGCGACTTTCTCGGAGCCGCTTTTTCTGCGGCACCTCCTTGGTGGGCTGCGGTACGCGATTGGAACCGGGAAGGTGGATTTCAGCCGAGCCCGTCCGGAGGAGAATCGATTCACGAAAGTAGTACTCGCCGAAAAGCTGGACGAGCCAGTGGAGCTCGCCGTGCTGACCGGCAACCGAGTGCTGTTCATCGAGCGGCACGGCTACGTAAACCTCTACACGCCGAAGAACGGTCGTACCAAACGCATCGCGACGATCCCGGTCAGCACCAAGTACGCCGATAGCTCTCAGGCCGAGGACGGACTGCTGGGCCTCGCCGCGGATCCGAACTTTGCCAGGAACGGCTGGGTCTACATGTACTACTCGCCAGCCGGACCCGAGCCGAAGAACGTGCTCGCGCGTTTTCACATGAAAGGCGATTCGCTCGAGCTCGGATCGCGAAAGATTTTGCTCGAGGTCGGAACGCAGCGCCTGAAGTGCTGCCACACGGGTGGATCCATCGCATTCGACAGCAAGGGCAATCTGTATCTGTCCACCGGCGACAACTCCAATCCATTCGCGATCGGCTACGCACCAATCGACGAGCGTCCCGGCCGCATGCCATGGGACGCGCAGAAAGGGTCGGCGAACACCAATGACCTGCGCGGAAAAATCATCCGCATCCATCCCGAGTCCGACGGTACGTACACGATCCCCGCGGGAAACCTCTTTCCACCCGGCACACCGAAGACGCGCCCCGAGATCTACACGATGGGCCACCGCAATCCGTATCGCATCTCGGTGGACTCACACACCGGATTTCTCTATTGGGGCGAGGTCGGTCCCGACGCGAACGTGGACTCTGTTGGCCGCGGTCCGCGTGGCTACGACGAGGTCAATCAGGCGCGTAGCGCGGGCAACTATGGCTGGCCGTATTTCGTCGCGGACAACAAGGCGTACTACAGAACGACCTTCATGGATTCTGTGACGGTGGTGGGAGGAGAGCAGTTCGATCCGGCGCATCCAATCAACAAATCTCCCAACAACACCGGTCTCAACGAGCTACCACCGGCGCGAGGCGCGTTCATCTGGTATCCGTACGCACCGTCGACTGAATTCCCGATACTCGGCACCGGAGGACGAGCGGCGGCGGCAGGTCCGGTTTTTCACCGCGACGATTTCCGCGGCGCTGCGCGGCCATTCCCGCAGTACTACGACGGCAAGCTCTTCATCTACGAATTCATGCGTCGATGGATCATGGCGGTGACGATGGATGCGAAGGGTGACCTCGTTTCCATTGAACGCTTCATGCCGAGCGCGAAGTTCACGGCCCCGATCGAGATGGAGTTCGCGCCGAATGGAGATCTTTACATGCTGGAGTACGGCAGCGGATGGTTCCAGGCCAACCCGGATGCTCGCCTGGTGCGCATCGAGTACAACGCCGGCAATCGAAAGCCGATCGTCGCGGCAGCCGTCGATCAGCCCGCCGGCGCGCTCCCGCTGCGCGTAAATCTTTCATCGGCCGGAACGATGGATCTCGACGAAGATTCGCTCCGGTACGTGTGGACTATCAGGCGGCAAGGCGGGCCTGTGTTGCAGCGCCTCACCCAACCCAACCCATCGTTCACGTTCACGCGCGCTGGTACGTACACCGCCTCTCTTACGGTTACGGATCCCAAAGGCGCACGCTCCACCGCGGATGTGCAGATCGTCGCGGGCAACGAGCCACCAAACGTCGACATCGATATCGTCGGCAGCAACAAGTCGTTCTTTTTCGCGGGCGTTCCGGTACGGTACGCGGTGCGCGTGACCGATCGCGAGGACGGCTCGCTGAGCAGCGGGTCTATTCCAGCCAATCGCGTTAGCGTAAGTGCGCAAAACGTGAAAGCGTGGGGGCCGGCGAGCCAGAGCGCGCTCGCGAATGGAAGACGGCTGATCGAAGGGAGCGACTGTCTCTCCTGCCACCAGTTCAACCGAGCGTCGATTGGCCCCGCGTACGTGGATGTCGCGCGGAAGTATCACGATGACAGCACGGCAACTGCGCGTCTCGTCCGCAAGATCCGCGAAGGTGGATCCGGAGTTTGGGGCAAGGTGACGATGCCCGCGCATCCTGCGATCACTGAGGAGCAGGCGTCAGCAATGGTTGCCTATATCCTGAGCCTTGCGGACCGCAAGACGACGGCGCCGTCACTGCCTGTCGAGGGCGCATACGTTCCGCCCGCTGGATCCGGTGACGCACCGGCCGGCGCTCTGGTATTGCGCGCGGAATACACCGACCGCGGCGCCAATGGGATGCCGCCGATCTCGAAAGAGAAGACAGTCGCCCTTCGCTCGCCGAACGTGGTGGTTGCGAGCGGTGAGTTATCAGAGGGAGTGTCGAGGCAGAGCGTGGAGGGAATGCCGGTCGAGCTCACGATCGTGAATCGACCCGGCGCGTCAGTCGCGCTCAAGCAGATCGATCTTACCGGCATTGGCGCCGTCACCTTTACCGCAGTTGCGCCGGCCCAGTATCAGGCGCGGGGCGGAAAGATCGAAGTGCATCTCGATTCGCCGAGCGGGGCTTTGCTTGGCGAGAGTGAGCTCATTCGTCCGACGGCTGACTCTGCTGCGCGGCCGGCGCAGCTTCGAACCGTGCTTCGGCCGACGTCGGGAGTGCACGACTTGTATTTCGTCTTCAGGAACCCCGACGCGACGGGCGACGGATTCATGTTCGGACTGGTGACGGCGACCTTCGAAGCAGCGCCTCGGTAGGTTGGAGGCAAGTAGCTCGCAGTCGCACGATCTCCGACGCGTCATCGGATTTGCCGGCGGAGTTGCGCTCATCGTCGGCATCACGATCGGCGGCGGAATTTTTCGCAAACCGCCGACGATCGCCGGGCTCGTCCCGAATCCACTCGTCATCATGGCACTGTGGATTGCATTCGGGCTGATCAGCATTTGCGGAGCGCTCGCCGTCGCGGAGCTGAGCTCGCTTCTGCCACAGCCGGGTGGCGTGTACGTGTTTCTGCGCGAAGCATATGGTGATGCTGCCGCGTTCGTTTTCGGGTGGTTGTATGTGCTCGTGACAACGCCAACTGCCGTCGCTGCGCTCGCGACCGTCTTCGCTGAATTCCTGCTCAACCTCCTCGGCGTGCCTGTCGAAGTCTTCGCGGTACAGGTGATCGCGATCGTCGCGATAGTCATCCTGACCGGCGCCAATGTGCTTGGCGCGCGGGTTGGAGCCGTTGTGAGCGAAGTGACAACCGTGGTAAAGGTCACCGCCCTGGCCGCGATTATCCTCGGCGCGTTTCTGCTGGGGCGCGGCAACCTTTCCAACATTACCGGGGGCGGTATGGTCGCGCGCGGCGGCCTGGCGCGCGCCGTGGCATCGGTATTCTGGACGTACGACGGCTGGATTGCCGTCAGCATGATCGCTGGCGAGGTCGTTGCTCCCGAGCGATTGATGAAGCGGATCATCATCGTCGGTATGCTGGTCATCGTCACGCTCTATGTTGGCGCGAACCTCGCTTACTTGTATATGATGCCGGTAAGCGTCATGGCGCTGCAGAAGGAAGCCATCGCGCGGACCGTGATGACGGCGATTGCGGGTCCAGCCGGCGGGGTTGTTGTTCTGCTCGCGATAATGACCAGCGTATTCGGCGCGCTCAACGGCAATCTCCTCGCGAAGCCGAGGGTTGCCTACGCGATGGCGCGCGACGGTTTGACGTTCTCGTTTCTCGGGAGAACGCACCGGCGCTGGTCCACTCCGTGGGCGGCGCTACTGATCCAGGGAGCGGTTGCGATCGTCATGGTTCTCGTCCTCCGGGATTTCGACACGCTCACGACGTACTTCGTCGTCGTCGAGTGGGCGGCGTTGATTTTTGCGGTCGCGGCGGTGTTCGTCCTGCGACGGAAGATGGCCGGAGCATTCAGGCCATTTCGTACCCCTGCGTATCCGTTGGTACCGCTCATCTTTGTGCTCGGCACGATAGGTGGTCTATCGGCTATCGTGTGGGGAGAGTTCAACGTTGGCAACTTCTCGCCGATTTACGGTCTGCTCATTGCGGCGGCAGGATTCCCCGTTCATCAACTTTGGAAACGACTGAAGAGGATCTCATGAGAAAAGCCATCGTCACTGAAAAGGCGCCAAAGCCGATTGGGCCTTATTCGCAGGCGATCGTCGAGGGAGATCTTATTTTCCTTGCCGGCCAGGGATGCACGAATCCGCTGACCGGGAAACTCGAGCGGGGCGACGTGCGGTCGGAAACGAAGCGAACGTTCGAGAACATCCGGGCGATTCTGGAGGCGGCGGGGTCCTCGCTCGACGAGGTCACGAAGTGCAATGTCTACCTGCGCGACATCGATGATTTCCCGGCGATGAACGAGGTTTACGAGACGTTCTTCACAGCGCCGTTTCCTGCGCGGACCACGATCCAGGCGGGCGCGCTCCCTGGCGGCATCGCCGTCGAGATCGAATGCATCGCGAAGAAGACTCGGTGATGGACGCGCTCGACCTCGACACACCCGCGCTCTACGTCGATCTCGACGCGCTCGAGAAGAACATCACTCAGATGCAGCAGCAATGTCGTGAGTGGGGCGTCGCGCTAAGGCCCCACGTGAAGACGCACAAGATCCCCGAGATCGCGCGGATGCAGCTCGACGCCGGCGCGATCGGGATCACAGTCGCAAAAGTGGGTGAGGCGGAAGTACTGCCCGGCGACGATGTGCTCGTCGCCTATCCACTCGTGAAGGCGAAGCTGCCGCGTTTGAGAGAGCTGGCAAAGAGGCGTCGCGTGAAGGTCGCTGTCGATTCCGTCGAAGTCGCTCGTGATCTCAATGGAATCGAAACTCTTGTGGAAATCGACGTCGGCGTCGGCCGTACTGGCGCGCAGTCGCCCGAACAAGCGGTCGAGATCGCCAAGGCGTGCTCGGATTTTCAGGGGATATTCTATTGGCCCTCGTGGCTCGACGAAGCAGGCTTCCGCGCGGCGTGTACAAAAATTGACGCCGTACTTGGCGCGCTCTCAGCGGCAGGGTTCGCAGCCACAATCGTCTCCGGAGGTTCGACGCCCGGTGCCGCGAAGACACCATTGATTCCGCAGACAACCGAGATCCGGCCGGGCACCTACGTCTTCTACGACGCGAGCAGCCTCGAGGCGAAGATCTGCGAGGAAACGGACTGCGCACTTAGAGTGCTCACCACGGTCGTCAGCACCTCGGTGCCTGGCCAGTGCGTAATCGATGCCGGTTCAAAAACGCTCTCGAGCGATCAGACCGTGGGAACCGGAACGTACGGTCACTTCATCGGCCGCAAATGGACCGTGCGCAAGCTCAACGAGGAGCACGGCTACGTCGAGATCAGCGAGCCGGCCCGCGTCGGAGAGAAAGTTTGGTTGGTGCCGAGCCACGTGTGTCCGACCGTCAATCTGCACGACGAAATCTGGTACGGGCGTGGCGGCCGAGTGGAAGGAAGCTGGAAGGTCGCTGCGCGTGGGAAGGTTCGCTGACGCCGACGCTGTGATGCAGCCGCGTTAGATCGCGCAGCAGCTAGTCATAGCAGGGCGGTATGAATCTCTCCGTGACCGCCTGGACGCGCCCTGTCACGGTCACCGTCTTTCCGCCTGCATCGGTGAAGGTCAGGTTCAACGACAGTCCAAGCCGCCCGCGCTCACGTTCGACGACCTGAATCGTTCCCGATGATGTCACGGCGCTGAACGACGTGTTGTATACGCCCGGCGGGAACGTATACGTAGACACGCTAAACGCGGACTCGGCCTGATTCGGTTGATTCAAATCGTAAGCACCGAACACTCCCGGTGCGTTGGGTACGCCGGGCTCAACCGTGTAAGTCGCGCCTACCGTGTACTGCTCGCCGAGTTGCAGCGACATCGGCAATGCCAATGAGAGCGTCACGAGCTCTCCCGTTACGGGGTCGTCGCCGGATACACTGAGTGCGATTCCATCGCCGATCGTGTTGCCCTGCAGTGTGTTGTAGACGAACTCGAAGGTTGGAGGACTGGTCGGCGGCGTGGTGGCGCGAACAACGGATGCAACCTTCCGTGCTACGCCGTCACGGGTGACCGTCAGCGCGTCGGGCCCAGTCGAGGTCGTGACGGCATGTTGTTCCTTATTTCCGCAGCAGCCGTTGATCGCGAGCGTTGTCGCGAATCCCAAGACCGTTAACAGTCGTGTCGTCTTCATGGACTGGCAGTATTGCCAGACCTATGCCGCTGACGTTGAATCAAAATTCCGGTTCGGGTAGAGCGTCAACGGTGGCTTAGCGGTGCTCGTACCGCCTTGCCCGGTACGACTCTGTCGACTGGCCGCGCATTCGCGACCACCGACACGCCATTCACGATGACGTGCTGAATACCAACAGGTGATAGCGCCGGCTCGCGGTAAGTCGAACGATCCATTACTCTCGCTGCGTCAAAGATCGTGATGTCCGCGTCGGCGCCAACACGCAGGCGCCCTTTCTGCTTCATCGCCGGGACCCGCGCCTCGAGTCGACGCGCGGGCATGAGCGTCATTTTGGCAATCGCGTCCATCAACGAGAGTGAGTGCGTTTCGCGAACGTAACGGCCAAGCACCCTCGAAAAAGTCCCAGTTGTTCGCGGATGGCCCGTGCTTCCCTGCCAGTACGCGTCGCTCGCAATGATGGTCAGCGGACTCGATATCGCCGCCACGACCATCGGCTCGGTGTTCGTGTGGACCACAATTGGTCCGCCAATCCTCGAATATCGCGCGAAGCTCTCCCGATTCAGCCGCTCGCCTGTTGGCGGCCATTCCAGATCAGCGAGACTGTCATCCGGAGCGGCTCTATAAACGTCCTGGATGGTCGCGGATTGGATCTCCGTCATCCCAGCATCGTACGGATACGCTTCCGTTGTCACGTCGTGTCCTTGCCCTCTCGCCTCTCTGATCATTGCGAGCATCACAGGCGTCTCGGCGAGACCCGCGCTATTGATGTGCACGACGTGCAATGAAGCATTGGTTTCGCCGGCGAGCGAAAGCGCTTCCTTGAGACCCGCGACACCGGGACGAATGTGCACGTGGACGGGTGTCTTCGTCTTCGCTGCGACGCGGAACACGGCCAACAGCTCATCTCGCGTTGCGGCCGGCGTGTAGGGAAACCCTGCGCCGATGCTCACCGCGCCGTCACGAAGGCCAGTCTCGATACGTTTCGCGATCTCGCCAATCTCTGCAGAGGACGCAGCGCGGTAGGCTCCCTCGCCAACGGGCATCACGGTGCCGGAATCGTGCATCACCGCCATCCTGACTTTGATGTGGCCGATGCTCACGCCATAGTTGATTCGCTCGCCAGCACTGCGGTCGCGATACCAGGCGGCGACGTCCGACGTTCCGAGCTCGAGCTCCAGCGATGTCGTCACACCGTCGAGCGCCTGGAACCCGTATGTCTGAGGCGTCTGTCCGTGGGCGTGGATGTCGATGAATCCCGGCGCGACTATGAGCCCACGCGCGTCGGTCGTGTCTCGGCCGCTCACGGC
The DNA here is from genome assembly GCA_045803975.1 of Gemmatimonadaceae bacterium. GTDB lineage: Bacteria > Gemmatimonadota > Gemmatimonadetes > Gemmatimonadales > Gemmatimonadaceae > UBA4720. Next base: position 906 of record JBJMOA010000125.1, on the reverse strand, counting down.
TTGGGTCGTGATGACGGCGATTCGTCCGTTGCGGAGCCCGATGTTGCGAACGGCATCGAGCCCGGACTCCGGATCCATGACGCGTCCGCCGACAATCACGCGATCATAGACGGTGTTCGCTATCCGCTGCGCCGACAGGGCACCTACCTGCAGCGCGATCCCGACGATCGCCGCGAGTGTCATTCCTGCCGCCGCTAGCGCGGGCGCTGCATGCTGGCCAATCCAGCTCGCGCGACAAGCTGGTGATACGTGACGAGCCGGATCTTCCCCGACCGCACCAGGTCCGCAAGTTCCGGCGACAACATCGTCTCGAGCTCTGCCTTCCGATGCGCCACGACGCCGGCATCCGGTGCGTTCTGCGACGGCGCATTCATGTCGAAGATCACTTCCATCTCCGGCGTTCGCTCGGCGACGTGCACCTCGATCAGAGTTACCGAGTCGCGCGGCGCGCTGGCCAAATGCGAGAGGAGCGCCGCCTTTTTTGCGGCGACAGGCTCTCCCCACAGGCTAACGTACGATTCTCCGAAATACGTCGAGATTCCGAGGCCGTACTTCTTCGCGATGCGTTCCTCGATCTCACGAAGCTGCGGCGTCGCTTCGGCCATCCCCATGTGCGCATCCACGTACGTGATCTTGAGCCCAGATGCCAGCGCTCGCTCGACTTGCGCGGTCAGCTCGCGCTCGACTTCGGCGAGGTCGTACTTGCTGGCGAGGAACGCGCCGGTCGAGGGAAGGAAATAGCCGACGCTGTCGACAAGCGACGGCGCGCCTCCTTTGCCGAGTACCGGACCCCAGCGGTAGTTGCGCCACTCCGAGTTGAGTGCGAGGTGCACGCCGACAGCTACATGCGGATTCTTCTTGAGGATCTCGACTGCCTCCTGATACCACGGGCAGGCGAAAAGCACC
>JBJMOA010000124.1:0-19179 GCA_045803975.1 Gemmatimonadaceae bacterium | reverse complement strand
AACGGCACGTGGTGGTCTTCGCAGACGAGCGGATCGACACAATTGTTGCGCAGTGTGTGGGGCAGCGCGGGCAACTCGGTATTCGCCGTCGGCGATAACACCACGATCTTGCGCTACGACGGCTCGACCTGGACGGCGCAGACAGTAAATGGCACGCCGAGTCCGTCGATGGACCTCACCGGCGTCTGGGGAGCGTCAGCGTCGAACGTGTTCGCAGTCGGCGTGGCCAAGTAGTACGATGGACGACCCCGCGTCATCCCGCGCCGACTAGCCGCCGTGCCAGGTAGTACAAAGCGCACCCGACGAAGAAACTGATCGGCAGCCTCCATTCTCTCTTGCCCTGAAATTCAGGAACCAGATTGGACGCACCCACATAGAGCGTCACACCAGCCGCGAGCGGCAACCCGTACCGACCCAGCACCGGCACCTGCTGCGTGAGAATCGCACCAATCAAGCTGGAGACCGCGAGCGCTCCACTGGCGCCGAGCGCGGCAGCTCTGCTCTCCCCCGACGCGAGGAACAGACTGGAGATCGCCAAGCCCTCGGGCAGTTTGTGCAGCAGGATCGCCAGAAACACGAGCATGCCCAGCGCGTCGCTGACTCCGAATCCGCTGGCGATGGCGACACCATCCACAAACGTGTGCAACATCAGTCCCGCGAGCGCCGAGAAGCTGACGATCTTCGTAACGTGGTGGACCTCTTCGCCGAAATGGAAATGCGGCGCCAGCGTGTGCTGGGTGAGATGCACGAGTAGGTACCCGATCAGGATGACCGGGGCCGCCGCGGCGCCGTGTGTGATGACCGCCTCGGGCATGAGATCGAGTAACGCAACCGAGACCATGAACCCAGCCGAGAGTGCGACCATGTTCTCGAGCGCGCGGACGCTCCAGCGCGAGTGGGCTACAACCGCGGCCGCGCCGACAACGTTTGCGCTCGCGGCAACCGCGGTGTAGAGAAGCGCGGTCCCGTTCATGTTGCGTGCGGAGAGATGTTACGAGCTCTTGATGTCGAGTCGCTCCGCTGCTGCTGCAACGGCATCGCTGAGTGCCGGAGCCGGTGCGCGCTCCCACGACTGGATTCCCCACAGTCGATCCTCGAGCGTCGCGCGCTCCTCGAGATTCATGCTGTTGAGGAGGTACATCCAGCGATCTGACCGCGAGTAGATGTACAGCTCGAGCTGCGGGCTCAACGTGAGCTGATCTTCCGGCGTGTACAACGTGATCTCGACGCCGCCGTACGTCGACAGCGGCACCTTGAGACGCGCGACCGCGTCACGAACATCCGGCAGCGCAATCGTCTGCCCCGACCACGACGTCTTCGATCGCGCGTCGTAGATGTACACGTCGACCGCCGGCGCCATCAATTCGCTCAGCGTATAAAACAAATCCACGACGCGCTCGGCGTTGGCGACAACCTTCGCCTCGTAGATGTCGCCGGTGCGGGTGAAGGTGAAGCCGTCCTGGCCCGATCGGAAGCGTTTCCAGACGGTGGAATCCGGGGTTCTTGTTCTGAATAGCATCTGCCTCTTTCCTAGGATTGAACAACAAAACAGGGTATCGGGTGCCGGGTGCTAGGTACTGGGTGCCGGCCAGAACCGCTTTTCCCCGTACCCACTACCCATCCCCCGGCACCCGACACCTTTTTTGCAGTTTTGAGATTCTCATCCCGCGCCATTCAGCCTCTGCGCAAGCGCGACCAACTGTTCGTGCGTATTGACTCTGGGATCAGTAATAACCGCATCGAGTAGCTTCCGTAAAGTTACGCCAACTGCCGGCCCCACGATTCCGATCTTCTCGAGATCCGTGCCGTCGATCGCCAAATCCGAGAGCGCTATCGCATCACGGTACGCTACCGATATCGCGCGCTTGTAGACCGAACCGATCGTCTGCTTGTACGGCGCGGGCTCGCCAGCCTGCCGAGCGGCCCACCAGAACGCGTCGGCAAGCCGAAGCAATGGCGCAAGACGCGTGCGCCCCGCGCTCGCCGCCCACGTACGGAGCATTGAGCTCGGCGGATACTGTTCGCCCCACGGATCCGCAGCGTAGACCTCCTCGGCTTTCAACAATGCGCTCGTCATCGACGGGCCCAGCTGCTGCCAGCGCTCGACGAGCACCGCGATCCACTCGGCTTCACTATTCGAGAAGCGGAGATCCTTGAGAGTTTTTCGGATCGTTGCGGCGGGGACCGATGCAAAGAGGGCGGCGATTCGTGTCGCGCGACGCGCGGGCCGGCCGGGGAGAAGTGGTCGACGAAGATGGTCGAGCGGCGCGAGCTGTCGGTCGCTGACACGGGCGAGCGCGGGGATCAGGGTTGCAAACGCCCCGGTATCCCGCCACATGCCGAACGCTTTGCTCGGCAGAGCCACCTGGTCCATCGTCTTCTCGATCTCCTGCTTCACGCGCTCCGCCGAGAGTCGTGACAGCTCGGGAGCGCTCTCGACGATGGCGTCCCATGTGTCGCGCTCGATAGCAAAGCCGAATCGCGCCGCGAACCGAATCGCGCGCAAGGCACGCAGTCGATCTTCTCGCATGCGCTCCCGCGCATCGCCGACGGCGCGAATGAGCTTCCCTTCCAAATCCTTCTGTCCCTGGTGCGGGTCGCGCATCTCCTCCCTGCTCGGCGAGTACGCGATCGCGTTGATCGTGTAGTCCCGACGAGCGAGATCTTCGTCGAGCGATGCGCCAAACTCGACGACGGCGTGCCGGCCATCGGTATTCACGTCACGACGGAACGTGGTGACCTCGTGCATGATGTTGTTGTGATCGAGCACGCCGACCGTTCCGAACTCGACGCCGACTGGAACGGTGCGCTTGAACAGCTTGCGGACTTCGGGCGGGGTCGCAGCGGTGGCAAGATCCCAGTCGAGGTGAGGGTGGCCGAGGAGGGCGTCGCGGACGGCGCCACCGACGCACCAGGTCTCGTGTCCGGCATCTTCCAGACGTTTGACGATGCCGCGGACGGTTTCGGGTGGGTCTAGTCGGTTCATCAGATTTCTTAGGGTCGGACTGCAAGTGAATTCTACAGGATGACGGGTTGGGGGATGGGGGATGGGGGATGGGAAACCACAAGCTGCCCGCCGATAGCTGCCCGCTTCCGGCTACCCGCTTCCGGTCACCCGCTTCCGGCCACCCGCTTCCGGTCACCCGCTTCCCTCTTCCCTCTTCCCCATCCCCCATCCCTCATCCCTCATTCCCCTTCCCGCTCTAAGACTCAAACATCATCCTCAGCTCCGCACCATTCATCCCAGCTCCGAGCGCGAGCATGAGATCGATGCGCGCCTGTTGGGCGCGGCGGGATCCGCCGAAGATCGCGCCCATCTCTTCGAGTCGTCGGCCGCCGCCGGGATAACCGTAGGTGTGACCGACGCGACCGCCCTGGGTGCGCGAGGTGATGACGACCGGCTTTCCGTCGGCAACCCAGCGCTGAATTCCGGGAACCATTGCGGGCGGGACATTTCCGCGTCCCATTGCTGCGAGCACGACGCCACGTGCCTGCTCACGCGATGCATCGAGAAGGCGAGCATCCGATCCGGCAGCGGCGAAAATGATGTCGATGGGAGTCGCGAGAGCATTAGGGTTTATGATGGGGGGCGACGGTGGCATCTCGCGCCGAAGAATCAGCTCGCCCTCGTCCAGAACGCCAAGCGGGCCGAGTCCCGGACTCTCGAACGCGTCGAGCAGATGCGTGTTGGTTTTGGTCGTATCGAGCGCCGCGAAAATCTGTCCGCCAATCACGACCATCACGCCGAAGCCACGCGTCTCCTCACTCGCCGCGACTCTTACCGCCTCGAACAGGTTCGCCGGTCCATCCCAACCGAGGTCGCTGACGGTGCGCATCGCGCCGGTGAAGACGATCGGCTTTTCGCTCGCCGTCGAGCGCGCGACAAGGTAAGCCGATTCTTCCAGCGTGTCGGTGCCGTGGGTGATCACGACACCCGTTACCTCTTTGCGCGCGAGATGCTCGACGATCCGATTCCGCAGCGCCCACATCCGCTCGACGGTCATGTGTGGACCGGGAAACTGTCCCCACTCTTCGGTCTCGATCCCGGTGATCGCGCGGATTCCACGCGTCGCCTGGAGGATCTCGGCCGGCGTGAGGCCCGGCTGCGCGCCACCGCCGCCGGGATCGTTGCGCATCGCAATCGTTCCACCAGTAAAAAGGATGACGATCATTCTGACGGCAATTCGCGAGGTACCGGCTTTTGTAACGACAACCTACGACTACCGGCGGGGAGCTTTGGGCGGAGCGGCTGGAGGCTGCGGGCTTCCGCTGCTTAGAGACGCGATTCGTTGCATTGCTTGCTCGGGGAACGTTTCGAGCAGCGTCGCATCCCGCGCTGCAATCTCCAATGCGCGCGTCATCAGAGCATCTACTGTAAGCAGGTCCAACGCTGAGGCACGCGTCTCACAGCCGGTCCGTAGCACGTTCCCCAGCAGTCGTTCGGCTGCATCCAGAACATCGAGGGCTGTAGGAGAAGGAACGCCGGCCAGCGCCCTTTCCATCGCTTCTTCGAGCTCGGCGGGCGGACGCCGATCGGTTTGCGTCATGCCGTTGCGGCGAGATGCTTACGAATCATGTCGGGCGCTTCGGCCACCACCGATGCCATACGGTCGGCATCCGGAATTCCGGCCTGCGCCATGTGCGGCTTGCCGCCTCCCTTCCCGCCCGCAGCAGCGGCGAGCTCGCGCAAAATCGTATCGGCGCGAACCCCGCGATCGCGGAGGTCGTCGCTCACAACCGCAAGCATTGTGTTCTTGCCGTTGTCGAACGATGCCGCAAGAACGCCGACGCCCGATTCCATCTGCTCGCGAAGCGCGTCACCCATCGCTTGAAGCGCGGGCAGATCCGGCGCGCTGACGTTTGCCGCCACTACTCTCACGCCGTTCACGACCGAGCCCTGGTCGACGAGCGACTTGATCGCGCCGCCACCGCCGCTTCGCATCGCTTCGTCGAGTCGCTTCTCCAGCGCGCGCCGTTCTTCGACGAGACTCTGCACCCGCTTCACGGCCTGACCGGCCGGCGCACGCACCAGGGTTTCGATCTCGTGCAGCTCACGCTCGTGCTCGCGGAACAGACTGAGCGCAGCGCGACCCGTGACCGCCTCAATGCGCCGCACTCCTGCGGCGATTCCTGTTTCGCTCACGATTTTGAATAGCGCGATCTCGGCGGTATTGCGGACGTGGGTGCCTCCGCAAAGCTCCATGCTCAGGCCGGGAATCGTCACGACTCTCACGATATCGCCGTACTTCTCACCGAATAGCGACATCGCGCCCGCCGCCTGCGCCTCGGCCTTCGGCTTCTGCTCGAAGGTCACCTCGACCCCGTCAAGGATGCCACGGTTGACGACGTTCTCGATCTCGGCGAGCTGCTGGGTACTGAGCGGACCATGGTGCGTGAAGTCGAAGCGCAAGCGATCCGGTGCGACGAGCGAGCCGGCCTGATGGACGTGCTCGCCAAGTACCTGGCGTAGCGCCGCGTGAAGCAGATGCGTGGCGGTATGATTGCGCTCGGTGTCGCGACGGCGATCGCGCGGAACGATCGCGCGAGCTCGTCCCAGATCGACTTTCCCCATGGCTTTTCCAAGCGCCGCAATGCGTCCGTCGACTTTCCGAACTTCGTCGACGTCGACGCGCCAACCTTCACCCTGGATTTCACCGCGGTCGGAGATCTGTCCACCCGATTCGACATAGAATGGTGTCTCGCGCAGCATTACGGCGACGCGTCCGTCGGGGAGATCGCGTTTGGCGACGACCTCGGTCGTGACGTCGAGCGAATCGTAACCCACGAAGCTCGTCGCGTTTTCGCCCGCCGCCCACTCCCCATCGCCAAGTACGTCCTGCGCGACGCCGACCTTCTTCGACTTGCGCTCTTCCTGCGACTGCGTGCGCTGCGCCTGCAACGCCGATTCGAAACCGGCGATGTCGACGGAATAGCCGCGCTCGCGCGCCATCAATTCGGTGAGATCGATCGGGAAGCCAAAGGTGTCGTAAAGCTTGAACGCATCTTCGCCGGCAATCGTGCCGTGAATTGCCGTCGATCCCTGTGTGGTTTTCTCGGGAGCAAGCTCGTCGAAGCGACGCATCCCGCCCTCGATTGTGGCGAGGAAACGTTCTTCTTCGGCGCGAGTGGTATCGAGGATGTGCTTCGAGCGCTGTTTGAGCTCGGGATAGGCATCATCCATCCCGTCGATCACGGACTTGACAACTTCAACGAGAGTTGGCTGACGACGACCAAGCAGCCAGGCGTGTCGAACACCCCGACGAAGAATGCGGCGCAGGACGTAGCCGCGTCCTTCGTTGGATGGAAAAACTCCATCGGCGAGGAGAAACGCAACCGCGCGGCTATGGTCGGCAATGACGCGGAACGATGCTCCGGCCTCGCCACGATCGTACTTCTGTCTGACAAGCTTTTCGACCGTCTTGAGCAAAGGCTTGAACAGATCGTTGTGAAACGTGTTGGATTCGCCCTGCAGAATCGCTGAGAGCCGATCGAGTCCGGCACCAGTATCGACTGACGGTTTGGGAAGAGGAACGAGTTTTCCATCTTCCTGACGGTCGAACTGCATGAAGACGAGGTTCCAGAACTCGAGGAATCTTCCTGCTTCTGCTCCCTCGACGAACGCGTCCTTCGAAAACTCCTTCCGATCGATCTCGGTCCACTCGCCCGTCGCGCCGGCGGGCAGCGCGAAATCTTTCGCGACGTACGCGAGGTCGATGAAGATCTCGCTACATGGCCCGCACGGCCCGGTATCGGCCATCTGCCAGAAGTTGTCGTGGGCGCTCAGCCCGTAGATGCGCGAGTCGGGGAGGCCCGCCACCTCGCGCCAGAGCGAACGTGCCTCGTCGTCTTCCTCGTAAACCGAGACGCGCAGATGCTTCGCAGGCAGCTTCAGCTCCTTCGTGACGAACTCCCATGCGAAGCGGATCGCATCGCGCTTGAAGTAATCGCCGAAGCTGAAATTGCCGAGCATCTCGAAGAACGTGTGGTGCCGCGCGGTATGTCCGACCTGCTCGAGGTCGTTGTGCTTACCGCCGGCGCGCACGCATTTCTGCACAGTCGTCGCCCGACGAGCTCCGCCGGGTGGCTGCTCCTGGCCGAGAAACACTTTCTTGAACTGCACCATTCCCGCGTTGGCGAACAGAAGCGTCGGATCGTCGCCGGGCACGAGCGACGAACTGGGGATCAGTACGTGCCCCTGCTTCTCGAAATAGTCGGTGAATTTCGTGCGGACTTCGGCGGCCTTCATCTCCTAAATATACGCCCGCTTCGTTAGGCATCTCGGTCAGTGGTCGGCGAGGATGTCCTCTTCGGCCGCACACTCGCTCCCGCGGAGCCCCTAACAGCGGTCCCTCGCTCTGCTCGGTCGCGGGTCTCCTCTGGTCGCTCCCTTGAGCGGCCTGCGAGGACACCCTCACCTCCCTATAGAGATCTGTAACTACGCGCGCGTCGAAAGCGATCGAGTCCGTCAACCTTTTACGGGAACGCCGAGCGTTGCTCGGCGCGCTCCCGCGCGTGGGGCCGAGTGAGGCGCGACACTGAACGCTGATCGACACGACGACTATTGGGAAGGCGGCGAGGGTCCTCGTAGGAGGCACCCTCTTCGCGACAAGGAGACCCGCGACCGAGCAGAGCGAGGGAGCGCAGTTAGGGGCTCCGCCAAAGGGAGTGTGCGGCCGAAGAGGGATACCCTCGCCGACCACGTACGAGATGCCGGTCGCAGCGCACGCAAGACGACCGCGCAGATGCGTACAGCAGTAGGGCTACGAACCTGAAAGCCCGAGATCGGCCGAGCGCGCCTGCATGGCCGAGATAACGAACGATATGTGCTCGTCGAGATCGACGCCGAGCTCGGTTGCGCCGTTGATCACGTCGTCGCGGTTCACTCCGCGCGCGAAGGCCTTGTCCTTCATCTTCTTGCGGACGGATTTCGCATCCACCTCGTGCACGCTCTTGCTGGGACGTACGAGTGCGGTCGCGGTGATCAGGCCCGTGAGCTCGTCGACTGCGAACAGCGTCTTGGCCATTTTCGATTCGCGAGGTGTGTTCGTATAGTGCGCGTGCCCGAGGATCGCCTGCAGAACATCCTCGGGGTAGCCCTTCGTGCGAAGGACCCGCACGCCCTCCGATGGATGCTCCTCGGTCGGTGAATGCGCGTTGTTGGGAAAGCGCTCGTAATCGAAATCGTGGATCAGGCCCGCGATTCCCCAGCGATCTTCATCCTCGCCAAACTTGCGCGCATACGCGCGCATCGCAGCCTCCACAGCGAGCATGTGCTTGCGCAGCGATTCGCTCGCAGTGTACTCGTGCATTAGAGCGAGGGCGTCCTCGCGGGAGGGGAGGGTCATGGGGATGGGGGATGGGGGATGGGGGACGGGGAACTCCAAACTGCCACTTACGAACTACGGGCTTGGAGCTTTCGGCGGAGCGGCATGGGGCTTCGGGCTAAAGCGTCCTCGTCTTCCCCCATCCCCCATCCCCTATCCCCCTTCCCGCTTTTAGCACTTTGGAATGTTCTTCATCAACATATGCGCGACATCAATTGTTAACTGTAGCACCAGCAACGCACCAAGCATGATCGAGATATCGACCCAAGGTCGACTCCGCGGCGGCAGCGTTCGAGCGTAGAGAATCGTTCCCACCCCGATCACCAAACCCTCGGCGACAAAATCGGCGATCGGATGGTCATACAGCCGCAGACCGATCATTGGTCCGCCCGGCCAGGTCGGCTTGTAACCGGTGATCCAGTCGAGGATCATGTGCGACAGGATGACCGCGCCGACGATCAGCGCGCCCCGCCAGTCTCGCGTGGCGAGCCCGTAGGACGCAAATCCAATAGCCGCCCACACGAAGACCGCGGGAATCGAGTGCGACAACATTGCTTGCCCGTCGTAACGTCCGGCGAGGCAGAGTCCCGTGTCGATCCAGTCTGGCGCGTAGGTCGCGACGAGGAGTAACAGGAGACCGATGCTGGCCCGTGCGCGCTTTGCCGCGAGCGCCGCACCCACATGCCCGATGTACATCTAGCGCCGAAAGCGGCGGTCGATCAGCAACGGAACCAATGTTGCGACCAATAGTGCTCCAATGAGGCGCCACGCGTAGAACGAATGCTCCGCGGCAAACTTTGCGAGGGTCATGTAATTTCCCGTAAAGGTAAGCGCGCATCGTCAACTCGCAGCAGTTTGCCGGTCCCCTTGAAGCAGTATGACAATCCGCGTCGTCGCCATCACAGCGAAAGAAGCTAATGCACGTCAAGAATCTCGAGTGCTCCTTTTGTCACCGCGAGTACGAGGCGCGACGGGTTTACAATGTCTGCGCCGAGTGCGGCAAACCGCTGTTCGTCCGCTATGACCTGAAGCGCATCGCGAAATTCCTGACGCGCCAGACGCTGTACGCGCGGAGATCGGATCTCTGGCGCTATCGCGAGCTTCTGCCAGTGCGCCGCGAGGACAACATCGTTTCGCTCGGCGAAGGCTGGACGCCACTTCACCACGCGCGCCACCTGGGCGCAGCGCTCGGCATGAGCGAGCTGTACATCAAGGACGAGTCCCTCAATCCCACCCAGAGTTTCAAGGCCCGGGGGATGTCAGTCGCCGTATCGATGGCGAAGGAGCTCGGCCTCAAGAAGCTGGCGGCTCCGTCGGCTGGAAACGCGGCTGGCGCACTGGCCGCGTATTGCGCTGATGCGGGCCTCGAGTCCTTCCTCTTCATGCCTCGCGATACTCCGCGCGCCAACATCATCGAATGCGAGGTGACAGGTGCGCACGTGACGCTGATCGACGGACTGATCACCGACTGCGGCGCTGAAATAGCGAAGCGAAAGGAAGCTGAAGGCTGGTTCGACGTCTCCACGCTGAAAGAGCCCTATCGCGTCGAGGGGAAGAAGACGTTGGGATACGAGATTGCCGAACAATCCGCGTGGGTGTTGCCAGACGTGATCGTGTACCCAACGGGCGGCGGAACGGGCCTGGTCGGAATGTGGAAGGCTTTCGACGAGATGCAGGAGCTCGGATGGATAGATGAACGGCGGCCGCGCATGATCTCGGTACAGGCGTCGGGGTGCGCGCCCATCGTCCGCGCGTTCGAGAAAGGGGAGCGCTTTGCGGAGGAAGTCTCGGACGCTTCGACGATCGCGTCCGGTCTGCGCGTGCCGAAGGCGATCGGCGATTTCCTCATCCTCGACGCGATCCGCGAATCGGAGGGAACCGCGATCGCCGTAACCGATGAAGAGCTGATTGCAGGAGCTCGCGAGATTGCCAGGCGCGAAGGCATTTTTGCCGCTCCCGAAGGCGGTGCGTGCGTTCCTGCGCTGCGGAAGCTGCTCGAGCGCGAGAAGGTGCGTCCGAAGGAACGCGTCGTCTTGTTCAACACTGGCTCGGGGATCAAGTATCTCGACGCGTTCGACAGCGATGTGAAAGAACGGACGCCGCGGAATCAGCGCAGGAGCGCGCTGGGGCCATCATTGTAGGCGGGCGGCGGGGTGGGGATGGGGGATGCGGTGACTAGCGGATTCCGACCAGCTTGTGCGTTTGAATGCTCAAGCGCCACTGCGGATGAAGCAGGCAGTACTCGATGGCTAGTTCAGTATTGCGCGCGATCTCGGGGCCGTCCATCGGTTGTAGGAAGAATTGGCGGAAATCCAGCTCCTCGAATTTTTCCGGCATCGCGCCTTCTTGTGGATAGACAAGCTTGATCTCGTTTCCGCTCGTTTGTATCAACGGCGCGCCGGCCTTTGGGCTCACGCAAATCCAGTCGAGTGAAGCGGGCGCCGGTCTCGTCCCGTTCGTCTCCACGGCCACTTCGAATCCTCGACGATGCAATTCCTCGATCAGATTTTCGTCGAGCTGTAGCAGCGGCTCGCCACCGGTACAGACGACGTACTTCTTCGCTCCCCTGCGATCGGACGGAGCGAAGCTGTCGCCTTTCCAGCATCGATCGATTGCATCGGCAAGCTCCGTCGCGCCCTTGAATCTGCCGCCATCCGGTCCCGTGCCGACGAAATCGGTGTCGCAGAATTTGCACACCGCGCGCGATCGGTCTTCCTCGCGCCCCGACCAAAGATTGCAACCAGAGAATCGACAGAAAACTGCCGCGCGCCCAGCCTGCGCTCCCTCTCCTTGCAGCGTGTAAAAGATCTCCTTTACGGTGTACGTCATCGCCGATTATGCGAGGCAAAGCCGGATACGCCTCCCGCCTCACGCCTCCCTCCTCCCGCGATCGGGTCTTCCATTCCCGCTTCCTCGAACCCTTTGAGGCGGAGCTGACAAGCGTCGCAGCGCCCACAGGGCTCGCCGGTCGGTCCGGGATCGTAGCAGCTCGTCGTCGCTGAGTAGTCGACGCCGAGGGAAGTGCCAAGCCTGATGATCGCAGCTTTGGTGAGCGAGATGAGAGGAGCGCGAATGGTGAGACGTGTCCTCCCTTCCACACCTGCGCGCGTGGCGAGGTTTGCCATTTTCTCAAACGCCTCTATGTACTCCGGCCGACAATCCGGATAGCCGCTGTAGTCGAGGGCGTTCACGCCGATGAAGATGTTCGACGATCCGACGACTTCCGCGAGCGCAACCGCATAGGAGAGGAAGATTGTGTTGCGCGCGGGAACGTAGGTGACAGGTATCTCCGTGGCCGAGGTCGATCCGGCAGAGAGATCGCGATTCTTTGGGACATTGATGTCGGCAGTGAGCGCCGATCCGCCGATCGCTCTCAGGTCGATATCGATGATGTGATGCTCGATGACACCCTCCTGTCGCGCGATTCTGCTTGCCGCCTCTACCTCCACGGCGTGGCGCTGTCCGTATCTGAATGTCAGCGCATGGATGGCGAAGCCTTCACGTTTGGCAATCGCGAGAACGGTTGTCGAGTCGAGGCCGCCGCTAAGAAGAACCACCGCGGGCGCGCGCGTCGGTGATTCGAGGGAACCGGCAGGTGTGTTAACGGGACTGCTCACCCGTGAAAATTACACGGTCGGCGCGGCCGAAGTTCTACCGCATCTCCTCGACGCGACGCATTTTACCGACTGATCGATTCCCAACAGGAGATGCCGTGAGCATTGCCAGAAACCCTTCGATTATCCTCGCCGCGCTCACGCTGGGTTGCGCGACGGCGATGCAGGTTGGACCCGCCGGTGGGCCGACGGGCCCCGCAATCACCGCTCAGGATCTGAGCACTCGTCTTTACATCTTTGCCGCTGACTCGATGCTCGGACGTCAGTTCGGCACCGAGGGAAATCTCAAAGGGACGCAGTACATCGCCAACGAATTGACGAAGATGGGGGTGCAGCCCGGCGGCACTGGCGGGACTTACTTTCAGGATGTGCCCGCATTTCGCGTCGCGCTTAGCCCGGGCGCTCGAGTCTCCGTCGACGGCACTCCGCTCGTACTCGGCACGGATTACATCACCAACTTTCCGGCCTCGGGGCGCGCGATAGCCGTAGACAGCGTGCAGGTGGTGTACGGCGGCGATCTCTCGGACACCACGACGCTGATTGCACCCGACCAGGCCGCGGGAAAGGCAGTGCTCCTATCGATACGAACCCCGCTTGTGCGTAATCCGGCGCAGATCCTTGCTCGCTACGCGGGTGCGCGCGCACTCATCACGGCGAATGATCCGCGCGTAATACGGCCGTACGGGGTGACGATGTCGACGGACACTACGCCGGCCCGGGTAAATCTCACCGTCTCACCGGCGGTTGCCGCGAGATTGGTCGGTGGCGATCCGTTGACACTGCGCGCCGGCACAACCGGCAGGTGGATCCATTTCTCGGCGATCGGATTCACGCGCTCTCCGGCGCCGGCGCGGAACGTGATTGGGATCATTCCTGGAACGGATCCGGCGCTGCGCGGGCAGTACGTCGCGATCGGTGCACACAACGATCACCTCGGCGTTCGCTTCGCGGGTCCTCTGGATCATGACTCACTCCGCGCCTATAACATCGCGGCAAATCGGATTGTCGAGGCACGGACGCATGCCACGCCCGGCACGCCAGGCGGTGGTTTGACGCCGGCCGAGCGCGCGTCAATTCGCGTCAACATGGACAGCCTCCGTGCGCTGCGACCGGCGCGAATGGATTCGATCTATAACGGAGCGGACGATGACGGTTCGGGCTCGGTCGGCACACTCGAGATCGCGGAGGCGTTCGCGAAGTCCGGAGTGAAACCTCGGCGCTCGGTGATCTTCGTCTGGCATACCGGAGAGGAAGCCGGGCTGCTTGGCTCCCGCTATTTCGCTGACAATCCGACGGTGCCGCGCGACTCCATTGTGGCGCAACTGAACATGGACATGATCGGCCGCGGCGGCGCTTTCGATTTCGTGGGTGGAGGTCCGACGTATGTGCAGTTGGTCGGATCGCGGCGACTGTCAACCGAGCTGGGTGATCTCGTCGAAGCGGTGAACAAGACGGAGCGCGTCCCACTGAGCTTCGATTACGCGTTCGACGCGAACGGTCATCCAGAGCGGATCTACTGCCGGAGCGATCACTACAATTACGCGCGCTACGGCATTCCGATCACGTTCTTCACGACCGGCCTGCACATGGACTACCACCAGCTGACCGACGAGCCGCAATACATCGACTACGAGCACATGCGTAAAGTCGCGCAGCTGGTGCACGACGTCGCGGTGCGGGTGGGGAATCTCGATCACCGCGTAGTGGTGGATAAGCCCAAGCCCGATCCGCGCGGTACGTGCGTGCAGTAGCCGTGTGTTTCGCCGCGGCGGGTTCTTGTGCGCGCCGATCTGTGGGTTATAGATCGTCGCGCGGGTCAGTCGGACGGGGATCCCCTCCGCGGCTACGCTCGCTTGGTCGGAGCCCCTAACTGCGCTCCCTCGCTCCGCTCGGTCGCGGGTCTCCTCCTCGCGCTCGCTTTGCAAAGCCGCTACGCGGACCCCGTCCTCCTTCCCTGTCTGGCATCGTAAAACTCGGCTCAGCGCGCAAGAACGTCGGTGCGACCGGGACGCTGGGCACGCCTTCGCGCGCACGGTTGTGGCCTGGACTAGTCGCGACGCGAACTGGGACCCCCATACCACAGTGCGCGACAACGTGCCTTTTTTAGCCACGGCCCGCCACCGCTCCGAGTAAGTCTCGGCTTGGAAGGGAGGCTTGGGGGTCCGCGCAAGCCGCTCAAGCGAGCGACCAGAGGAGACCCGCGAGTGAGCAGAGCGAACGAGCGTTGTTAGGGGCTCCGCGGAAGCGAGTGTGCGGCTGGAGGGGACCCCCAAGCCGACCGACCGCGGGCAGAACTCGGACTGCGCGAGCTCGGAGGTGGTAGAAAAAGGTCGCTTACGCGACCTTTTTTACTTGCGGTGGTTGAGGATTCGGGGGCGTTAGTCGCGGGTGTGGCGGCTTCGCCTCGGCCGGGACCTGCATCTCCGTCGTGCCGAGCACGCCATCGGTCTTGAGCTCGCCGACGAGATCGCGCAGCGCGTGACTTCCGTGGAAAAGCTGCGTCGACGCCATGCTCATTTGCTCGCACGCCGCGCTCTGCTCCTCCGTCGAGGCGCTCACCTGCATCGCCGCTGTCGCATGACTCTCTGCCGTGCGGGCGACGAGGCTCAGATTCGTGGCGGCTGACTCCACGGATCTCGCGTTCTCCGTAGCGGCCGTCGTGACCGTTGCGGCGGCAGCCCTCGTTCGCTCCGCGGCCGCGAGGATCGTCGACAGCGCGCCGTCGAGCTCACGACTCACGCGCTCGATCTCGCCCACCTGCGTCACGCCCTGCTCCATCGCCTTCGATGTCGCGAGGACCCGCGTCGTGACGCTATCCGTCATCTTCACGACATCGTCGGCCGCGGCTTGCGTCTGGTCGGCCAGCTTTCGCACCTCTCCGGCGACGACGGCGAAGCCTCGACCGGCCTCACCAGCGCGGGCGGCTTCGATCGCCGCGTTTAGCGAGAGGAGATTGGTCTGCTCGGCGATCCTGCTCACCGACACGACGAACTTGTTGATCTCGCTCGCACTCGTATTGAGCTCGCGAACTTGCGCCGCCGCCTGTTCAACGATCGTACGTACGTCGAAGAGAATCTTGAGAGCGCGGTCGATCTCGATCCGCTTCGCTTCGGCCTCCGCCTCGATCGCGCTGGCGAGACTGTGCACTTCCTGGGCGCCCCCGACGAGATTGTCGCCGCGGGTGCGGATCCCATCGAGCGCTTCGTTCACCTGGCGCAGCTGGGCAACCTGCGACTCAGCGCCGTGCGAGACTTCCTCGACGGCATCAGCGACTTCTCCGGCCGACGCCGAGATCTGCTTCGATGCCGAGGCCAGGTCGCTGGCGGACTGCGCGACCTCGTCGGCGGTTTTGGCCGCGCCGGCAACGATCCGCGACAAGGCGATGGTCGCGTGGTTCATTGCGTCCGCCAGCGTACGGAACTCGCCGGGCATCTCACCTTCGGTGCGCTGCTGCAAATCACCATGACTCAGTTGGATTGCGTGCCGAACGAGCAGGCGCAGGGGACGGCCAACGGCGCGACCGGTGCGAATCACGATCATCACGGCGATCAACGTCGCCACGATGATCACCGCGACAAGCAGTCGAGAGCGCGCCACTGCCTGTCCGTGCAGCTCCGCGGACATCGCCGCAAGCTGCTGGGCACGTGAATGCTCGAGCCCCGTGAGCTGCTCCAGGAGTCCCGGCACCATTCGCCGCGCCTTCTGTGCTTCCGCGTGCGCTTCGTCGAGCCGACCTAAATCGGTGAGCCGGTGCGACAACGCAAAGGATACCTCGACCCGCGCCAACGTCGTGTCTATCGCGACGGTACGTCTGATCTGTTCAGCGAGTAGATCGCGCCGGATGCTGAAGCTGCGGTGGAGACGATGCGCCTCCCAACCCAAGCCCCTGAATTCCGCATCTGACTTCGCGTCCTGGTCGCTCAGGTAGGTGTTCGCGGCCTGAATTTCCTGCGTCACGACGTTCGAGAAATCCGAAGCCTGCTTTGCATCCTTTTGCGCGTCAGCGAGCGTGGCTGAGACCTGGTTGGCCATGCGATTCATCGATATCCATCCCACCGCGCCGGCACCGACGAGCAGCAATATCAGAAAAGAGAAGCCGACGGTAAGGACCTGCCGAATCGTCTGAAACTTGAATGAACGGGTCACTTGGCCTCCGCGACGGTCAGCAAGCCGTTGTGAACGCGGAACACGCGGAAGCGCATGCCTACAGGGTCACCAGTGTCCTCGAAGAAGGCGGGGCCAGTGAGTCCCGGATAGGCGGTTTCGCGATTGAGCGAACGCAGATAGTCGCGAATCGCGCGTCGGTCGGCCCCTTTCTCCCTGAGGGCCTGCGCCACGAGCTTCGTCGCATCGTACGCCAACGCGGCGTGGGCATCGGGAACCGTCTTGAACTTCTTGGTGAACGCTGCCACGAACGCGCGTGCGGGCGGGGTAGGGTCCTCAGGGGTAAACGACATGCCGATGTAGGCGCCTTCGGAGGTAGCCGTATCGGCCACAATGCCCTGCCATCCGTCGCCACCGACAAAGATCGGGTGGAAATCCTGACGCTTCGCTTCGCGGAGGATCTTGAGTCCGGAGCTGACGCGTCCCGCAACGAACACGATCTTCGGCTTCCGCAATTTCAGATACGCGATGTAAGGTTCCGCCGTCGGCAAATCGTCATTTATCGGATCGAGGCTCGCGATGCCGCCGTGAAACGAGCGACGAAACGAATCGGCGAGGCCGCGGCCGTAGGTGTTGTTTTCGTAGAGGACGGCGACGCTGCCTGGTGAGCGCTGGCCGAACCTCGTTGCAAAATTTGCGAGTGCTATTCCGTTCAGCGAATCGCTCGAGATAATGCGGAAGACCCAGCTCGAAATTCCCGTGAGATCGGGGGACGTGGCACTGGTCGCAACCGCAGCGAGCTGGCCGTCGTAAACGGGAGCGGCCGACAACATTCCCGAGGAGTTCACGTGTCCGATCACCGCCGATATCGCGGGGTTGGCCACAAAATCCTGCGCGATCTTGGCGGCTTTGGCGCCATCGCCTTCGTCGTCGCGCGAGATGAGTCGCAGCGGATGACCGTTGATGCCACCCGCCCTGTTCACTTCTTCGACTGCCAGCTCGACGCCCTGGAGATTCTGGATTCCGTAACCCTGCTTCCAGGGTCCGGCAGCGGCGATGGTGTAAGGCGTCTGATTTTTGGCGCACGCCCACAACGTGAGCAGCACTATCGACGCAACGGCTTTAGACGACAACTTCCCCCTCCCCTGGGTTCGGGGACGTTCATGTCCCCCGAATTGACGAGGCCCAAGCTCGGCCGGTCACTCGTTTTACGAAATGATTTTCGGCTGGCACCCAACCTGCCCGTGTTGGTTCAAGAGGCGATTTCCGACTTACAAAACGGGTGGGCGGGGAGAAGGCGACATGAGAGTGTTGGTAACGGGTGGCACCGGCGTAATTGGACAAGCGACGGTTCCGGAGCTGCTCCGCCAAGGGCACACAGTCCGTGTTTTGAGCCGACGTGCGGAGGAAGCCGCGCGACAATGGCCTGACGGCGTGGAAGTCTGGCCGGCGAGCGTTGCCGAACCAAGTACGCTGCGTGGCTGCGCGGAAGGCTGCGACATCGTACTTCACGTCGCTGGAATCATGGAAGAATCGCCGCCTCTTCTCACATACGAAAGTGTCAACGTCGCCGGAACCCGTGCGATTGTGCACGAAGCCGAACGATGCAGAGTGGGCCGATTGATTTTTATATCTTCCCTGGGGGCGGAAGCGGGCAGCTCACCTTACCACCGCTCCAAGCGGCGCGCCGAGGAGATCGTTCGCAATTTCGCGGGAGGCTGGATCATCCTCCGGCCCGGAAACGTCTACGGTCCGGGTGACGAAGTCATCTCACTCATCCTCACGATGGTGAGAACCCTGCCTATCGTGCCCGTCATCGGAAACGGCGACGACCGGTTCCAGCCGATCTGGGTCGAAGATCTTGCTGCGGCCATTTCGGAATCAGTGCGCAGAACTGACCTCCACGGGCGCGTGTTGGAGCTGGCCGGCGAAGAAAAGACGACCCTCAATGAGATGATCGACAAGCTTAGCGACATCACCGGACGCAGCCCGGCCCGAATACCCATCCCATCCTTTCTCGCCAGCGCCGGCGTCAGCATGGCCAACCTCCTTGGCGTCAAGCTTCCAGTAACGGAGAGCCAGCTGATGATGCTGAGCGAGGGCAGCGTAGTGAGGACGCCCGGCGCGAACGCTTTGACCGGCGTCTTCGACATCAAGCCGACTCCGCTCGATAGCGGGCTTCGCAAGCTGGCTGATTCCCTTCCAGAGCAGACTCCAGACGAGGGCGTTGGGTCGCTCAAGAGAAAGAGGTTCTGGGTATTGATCGCCGGCAGTCAACGCACACCGGAGGAGCTCTTCGACCGATTCAGGAAGCGCTTCGCCGAGCTGACGCCGCTGACGATGGACGTGCGTGCTGAACCGGGCGCGCCGACAGTGCTCGAAAAAGGAACGACGATTACAATGGCGCTTCCAATGCGCGGCAACGTCCAGGTCCGGGTGGAGCAGATTACGCCGACGTCGGCGACCCTGGTTACAGTCGCGGGTCACCCGCTCACAGGTGCGATCCGCTTCTTGTCGGAGCAGATCGCCGATTTCGTTCGCTTCGAGGTGCAGATTTATGACAGGC
Organism: Gemmatimonadaceae bacterium; assembly: GCA_045803975.1. Taxonomy (GTDB): domain Bacteria; phylum Gemmatimonadota; class Gemmatimonadetes; order Gemmatimonadales; family Gemmatimonadaceae; genus UBA4720. The sequence continues at coordinate 571 of JBJMOA010000124.1, read as the reverse complement.
CGGCAAATCTTGCTGACTGGCTCCTGATGAGGACCGTCGGTGAGGGAGTCCAGGCCGCATCGTGGGAAGGTCTGCTGCAGGCGGTGATCGACGAGAGCGGGGGAGCCGCGGCATCGCCAATCCAGCACGACGAGACATTCCTCGACGAAGAAAAGGCGGAGCGCGTAGAGGCGTGGGCAAAGGATCTCGTCATGGAGCGGAAGCGCGCGCAAGCGGCGCACGACGCGACGCCGGGCGCGGCGTCCCGCAAGCGACCGCGCGCGAGTGAAGGCGTCGAGCGGGACGCGGTGATTTGACGCGAAGGCTGGTGCGCGGATGGAAATGTCATGAGACCTCGATCGACACAATACCGTTTTCCTTGCTGCCTGCTGATCTGCGCGGCATGCGCTTCGGGCGGGCGGCAAGGCCAGACGGTTTCCCCCGAGCAAGCTCGCTGCGCCGCTGTCTCCGACAGCATCTCGAAGTACGTGTCGACCGATGCGCTCCCGTTTGCCCACCTGGTTGGTAATCCGCGCCGGCTGCCGTCGACTGCAACGATTCGACCCGGCGACAGCGTCGTCGTCGAGTTCGC
>JBJMOA010000123.1:0-17310 GCA_045803975.1 Gemmatimonadaceae bacterium | reverse complement strand
CGTTGTGGTCGTCACGGGTTGTGGCAGAGGAGGAATAGCCGTCTTCCGCGCCTCAGCCGGCAGCCATAACGTGAACGTCGTACCCTTTCCGACCGTGCTTCTCACCGTCAGATCACCGCCCATCAAACGAGCCAGTCGCCTGCTGATCGTCAGACCGAGCCCACTTCCCTCTTTTGACCGCGTCGGCCCGGATTCCGCCTGCACGAAGGGATCGAAGATCGACATCAGCTTGTTATCGGGAATCCCAACGCCGCTGTCCGCGACTTTGAGCGACACGTAGGGCCGATTCGCGAGAAGTCTTGCTTCTCGGTCGGGCACGACCGTCGTCCCCACCTCGATGCGGATTTTTCCGAGCGGTGGCGTGAACTTGACCGCGTTCGACAGAAGATTGACGAGGATTTGACGGACCCGCTCCTCGTCGCCGATGTAGACGGGGGGCGGATCAGGTATCGCTCCTACATCGAGCTCCAGCCCGTGCGCGGCCGCCTGGGGTTGAATCAGCGCGATCGCCGATGCGACGGCTTCACTGGTCGTCGCGGGCGCCGAACGAACCGACAATCTCCCCGCTTCGACTTTCGCCAGGTCCAGCACCTCGTTAACGAGGCCGAGAAGGTGTCGTCCGCTCATGCCGATGCGACCGAGCTGCTGCCGCTGTGCGTCCGTCAGCGGACCGGAAATCCCCAGCTCCAGCAGCTCGGCGTAGCCGAGTACGGCGTTGAGCGGAGTGCGGAGCTCGTGGGACATTATGGCGAGAAACTCCGATTTGGCCTGACTGGCCGCCTCCGCCTCGAGACGCGCCTCCCGCTCGCGCGCGAGCTGGTGCGCGCGCTCTTCGGCCCGCTTCCGATCGGTCACGTCGCGGAGCGAGACGAGCTTCATTTGCTCGTCTTCCCATTCAGTGTCCACGACGCGGAGCTCGGCGAAGCACACGTCGGCGCCGCCGCGCTGGATGATGTCGATTTCCGTCGTCTCGCCGACCATGATCGGGAACCCAAACGGGGTTCCGATCAGCTCTTTTGCTGACCGCCCAAACAGCCGCTCGGCGGCAGGGTTCGCGAACCGGATATTCCCGGCGCCATCGACTACGACTATCCCATCGGGCAAGCGCTCGATGATACCGCGCAAGCGGTCACGACGGTGCCGGTCGCTCGACCGGCGGCGTAACCCCGTATCCGCCTGCTCAACCGCCTCGGTTGATGTCATTTCCCCCATTTCTGCCACTCCGGATTCACCGTACCGTCATGGATTCAGTTATAGCACGATTTGTGCGCTAATCCCGGCAGAATCTTCTTACTGCAGACCGAATGCTCGGAATACTCACACTGAATCCGAGCCGTGGTTGACCACGCCCCATAAACCGTATTCGGGCCGCGCCCTGGGGAGGAATGGCGGAGCAAGGAGGACCCCTGTCCACCAAGTACCTTTTGAAGCTTTATGTGACGGGCACGAGCGCCCGCACCAGCGTAGCCATCGCCAATCTCCAACGGATATGCGAGCAGGAGCTGGAGGGGCGCTATGAGCTGGAGATCATCGACGTCCTCGAGTCGCCGCAGGTCGCCGAGGACGACAGGATCCTGGCGACGCCAACCCTGATCAAGCAGCTCCCACCGCCGCTGCGCCGAGTGATCGGCGATTTGTCCGACAAGGAAAAAGTCCTTCTCGGCCTCGAGGTGCGTCCGAGCCTGGGCAAGGACGCCCGCGACCAAGCTACCGTCAACCGCGAACGAGGCGCTTCATGAGTACGACCGCGAACCAGACGACGCCTACGATCGAAGGAGCAATCGAGAAGCTCCCGACGGGAATCCCGAGCTTCGACATCATTGCAAAAGGTGGCTTGCCGAGAAACCGCACCACACTGGTGTCGGGCACGGCGGGAAGTGGAAAGACGGTATTCGCGGTGCAATTCCTGGCGTCCGGTATTCTCGACTCGAATGAGAACGGTGTGTTCGTCACGTTCGAGGAGTCCGCTCGCGACATCCGCGAGAACATGCAGAGCTTCGGGTGGGATCTGCGGCAATGGGAGCGCGAGGGCAAGCTGGCCTTCGTCGATGCCTCGCCCGATCCGATGATCGACACCATCGAGAGCGGACATTTCGATCTGGGCGCGCTGCTCGCTCGTGTCGAGAACGCAGTCAAGAAGGTGAAGGCCACTCGGGTGTCGGTCGACTCGCTCGGCGCTGTGTTCTCGCAATTCTCGGATCAGTCGATTGTGAGACGCGAGCTGTTCCGAATCGCCTCGGCTCTGAAAGCGATGGGGGTCACGGCGGTCATGACTGCAGAGCGCACGGCCGACTACGGGCCGGTGGCGCGATTTGGCGTGGAGGAATTCATCGCCGATAACGTGATGATCCTGCGGAACGCGCTGGAGAACGAGAGTCGCCGGCGCACGATCGAGATTCTCAAGTTCCGCGGAACCGATCACCAGAAGGGCGAATTTCCGTTCACGATCATTCCAGATGGCGGAATGATCGTCATTCCATTGTCGGCTATTCAACTGCGGCAGAAATCGTCTGACGTGCGCATCTCGTCGGGTAACGAGGCGCTCGACGAGATGTGCGGCGGCGGATTCTTCCGCGACTCAGTGATTCTCGTTTCAGGCGCGACAGGCACTGGGAAAACGCTCACCGTTACGCAATTCCTCGAGGGCGGCGCGAAAAACGGCGAACGGTGCCTGCTCCTCGCGTTCGAGGAGAGCAGGGAACAGCTATTCCGCAACGCAATCGGCTGGGGCGTGGACTTCGAGCAGATGGAGCGTGATGGAATGCTGCGCGTGGTCTGCGATTATCCGGAAATCGTCGGGCTCGAGGAATGGCTGGTCACGATTCAATCGATAATCGCCGAGTTCAAACCAAACCGTGTGGCGCTCGACAGTCTTTCCGCGCTCGAGCGAGTCGGCACCATCAAGGCGTTCCGCGAGTTCGTGATCGGCATCACGTCTTTCATCAAGCAGCAGGAGATCACGGGCCTGTTCACGTCGACGACCGCGAGTCTCATGGGTGGTACCTCCATTACCGAGACGCACATCTCGACGCTTACCGACTCGATCGTATTGCTTCGATATGTTGAGATGTTCGGTGAGATGAAGCGCGGAATAACTGTGCTGAAAATGCGCGGATCGATCCACGATAAGCGGATCCGCGAGTTCACGATCGATCAGCAGGGGATGCACCTCGGTCGGCCGTTCCGTAACATCACCGGGATTCTCGCTGGCGCCCCGGTGCAGATCTCGCCTTCGGATCTGGAGCGGGTCTGGGGCGCGCTCGATGCGGATCAGAAGCCGCGACGGCCGGGCGCGGATGATCAGTACTCCGGGGTGGAGCGAAGAAGGTCCAGTTAACTGGCATCTCGGTACTGAAAGACTTCAACTGCAACGGAACGGGTGCGAGGTGTGAGCAAAACCCTGGTGAGTTGCGGGTTCACTACGCCGGGACGGGTCGGCCTGGCGCTCGCCGTTTGTGGCATATATGCGAGTAGTGCCGTCGTGACGTCGTGAACTCTTAACTCGCCAGGTAGTTGCTCACACACTCGCACCCGTTCCGTTGTAGTTCATCGCGTTCAGTGTCGAGAAGCCACCCCCGGCAGTCATTGCGGGCTTGCGCAGTTACCACCCTTGCCCGACGTTTGAGGCCCCCGTCGTCCATTTCCATCCGGAGGCCCCGTATGCGGTCGCGTTTTCTGTTTCTTCTCGTTCCACTGGCCCTGGCGTGTACCCCAGCCGATGAAGGTCACGCTCGTTCCATCTTCGCTCCCGGTGCTGCTCTTTCCTACAACGATCCGAGTCGCATCGATACTGTTGGCGTCGTCGACCTGACCGTCGAAGAGAAAGCCACTCTGAATCACTGGCGCGTCAAGGACGAAGTGATTCCCGTCGGCGCATGCAGCGCGGAAGAGGGCAACGTGACGCCTGGCAGACGCCGGCTGCTGCGTTTCACGGTGACGACGCCCAACATTGGTACCGCGGACAACTACATTGGCAATCCGCAGGAGCACATCGACGCGAACGACGGCTTGTTCGAATTCGCGACGTGCCACCAGCATTATCACTTCAAGCACTACGCGACGTACAAGCTCATCGACGTCAATACGGGCAAGGAATGGCGCTCGGCGAAGCGCGGGTTCTGCATGCTCGACACCGACCCGTACTTGCCAGAGCTACGCGATGCGCCCCGGAATTACTGGAGTTGCGGTAACACATCTTTCCCCGGTTTCCAGGGAATATCGAAGGGTTGGAACGACACGTACGTGTGGGCACTGGCTGGCCAGTACTTCGTGCTGGATACAGGAGACGGACAAGATCCCGTACCGGCCGGCAGATACTTCATCGAGGTTGAGGTCAATCCGCCGTACGCGCCTGACAAGAAGGGCAACTGTCCTCGCGCGAAGGATCCGGCTACCGGCCTGTGCCATCAGTTCGAAGAGAGCGACTACACCAACAATAAGAAGCGGATGCTGGTGTGGATCGCGGCGGACGGACCTTCCGGGCCGGAGAAGAACTCCAAGGATCCGAGCGAGGCTGACAACATCGAGGGCAAGTTCTAGCCTGGATTGAGTGACAGAAATGAAAACCCCGGCTTCGCGTGAAGCCGGGGTTTTCATTTGCTAAACATTTGCTGGCGTCGCTCCTAATTAGGAGGTAGGTTTAATCATCTGATAAAAGGTACGCTCGGGGTCACTCCACCAGCCCGCGTACCTGACTGTCGAGCTAATCGACGACAGCAAGTTGGCGCTTCTGGCGACGCCGTGTTCATGAACGCACGGGTCCCATGGCCGAAGCCGGCGATCAAATCATCAACCAGATGGAAACTTCAAGCGCGGTCGTCGATCGCGGGACGATGGTTAGCGGAAGCACCATCTCGCGGGAGCTCCTGGGTGATGCACTGCGGGTGGCGCTCGAAGACGCGGCAGCGCGCAGCGTCGAGTCAATGCTTGCTCTCAAGATCGCGGTCGAGCTGTTCACGGCGGATCTCCGCGACGGCGGTATGATGCCCGAGGCTGTGATTATTGCGCTCAAGAAAATCCTTAGAAGTCGTACGGACGGCGCCGGCATTCTAATGCGCGAGCAGGTCACGACCTGGTGCATAGAGGAGTTTTACGCGAACACAAAAGCCTGAGCTTTCTCAGGCAGCTCGGCGTTCTTCACCAGTCCGGGCTTTCGTCGGTCTCCTGACCGACTTCAGAAAAAGGCGCTTCTGGCGACGCCTGCAGTTCCGGAGGCTACGCCATGAACCAAGAAGACGAATTGGAATTCAATGCCCGGTCCGCCGAGCTACTCAACGCGCTCACGGAGAGCATGGACCAGGCCCTGGACGACCAACGAGCTCTGCGTTTCGCGGTTTGCACCTACATCGCCGGTCAGACGGGGCGGGGTGTCACGCTGGAGGAAATCGCAGAGACGGTCGGCTCGATTCTGTCAAAGGCCGATCGTGGTCTGATCGTTTCGACATTCGGCGCGCTGGAGAGGATCGAGAAGTATGCGAAGGAGCTCGTCGATTGGTGCGTCGGCAATGACCAGCGACTCGCCGCCGTGCAATCGTAATCGCACCAAACCATCTCGTTACACATCACTCGAGGAACCCATCATGAAGACGTACAAGGGAATTTCCACGGACGACAAGCACCGTGTGGTCGCGGCACTCAAGGCGCGGGGCGCTGGAAGCTGCCCACGTTGCAACGACAGCCAGTGGACGGTTAGTGAATACTCGCGGATCGAAGTTCAGGACACGACCGACCGCGACGGAGCGAATGGAACGACGATTCCCGCCGTGATGATCGTCTGTCAGCATTGCGGGTTTATCGCTCAGCACGCGCTGCAGCCCCTCGGACTATGGGCACATGAAGCGACGGTGATGCATCCGACGGAGGCGCGCGCCTAGAGGGATGGGGGATGGGGGATGGGATCGGGATGCTATAGACTCCGCGCTCTTCCCCTCATCCCCCATCCCCCATCCCTCTTGCTAGAATCCGTACCGTAACCCTAGCTGTACCTGTCGCGGGTCGCCGAGTCCGTTCCGGATCGTGCCGTCAAAGTTGAACAACAGTGAAGCCGACGACGGATCGCGGAAGTTGTCGCGATTGAGGACGTTGAAGATCTCGGCGATCGCTTCGACCTGACCCCCGCGCAGCCGCCGGAAGGGCCGCGACAGGCGGAGATCCCAGCTCGCGAACGCATTGTCGCGACGGATCGTGTTGCGCAGCAGGATCGTCCCGTTCGCGCAGATCCGGTCCGACGCCGCCGTCGCGCGCTGCCCGCTCGGCGCGTTGTTCACGCACTTCTCCGATGTAGGCTGTGCCGAGTACCAGCTGAAGCGGTTGTTCGCGTAGATATCGAACGGGAAATGGTAGAGCGCCCACAGATTCAACCGGTGACGCTGGTCGCGATCGCTGTAGTTGTACTCACGATCGAGCCGATCCGCGCGTGCGTAGCGGAAGCTGAACGGATCGCGCTCGTTGTCGTCATCCGACTTGTCGATCGAGAGAGTGTAGTTCGCCTGGAACTGGAAGTCTGGGTCGGACAATCTGCCAAGCCCGAACGTGACGCCCTGATAGCGTGACTTGGCCGAGCTCTCGACGACGGTGAGGACGCTTACGCCGTTGGCGGTGCCGTCGAGCCCGGTCAGCCACGGCGATCCGAAAACCGCGTCGTTGCGATTGACGAAGCGCGTGAGATTGTCGGTCGCGGCGTAGGTGTACATCACCGACGCGGCGAGATGCGCGAGCAATTCCTTCTCGTAACCTAGCGACGCGCTCATGGTCCGCGGATTCTTGAAATCCTTGTCGAAAACGAAGATGTCCGGACGGAACGGAGCCCCGGTCGGCGCGGGCAGCAACGAGTTGTAAGGCGGCGGCGGTCCGAGGATTGGGGTGAGATTGCTATTACGGAAGATAGTTTGCCCGATCGACCCATTCGTGCTGCGCGCGCTCGCGAGATTCAGTCCCGGGATTCTCGCGTAATACAGTCCGGCACTTCCGCGCACGACACTAGTGCCGTCGCCGTTCACGTCCCAGGCGATGCCGAGTCGCGGCTGGAACATCTTCCAGTCCGACGGAATCTTTCCGTTGGATGGAAACGCGAACGTACCGGCGGCATTCGTCACGGTTTGTCCGATGAACCCGGAGAAGAAAACGTCGGACGGTGGCGTGATCGGATCGGGTTGCTTCTGCGCTTCCCAACGCAATCCGTAATTGATCGTCAGCCTCGGCGTCGCCTTCCAGTTGTCCTGAATGAAAACTCCGATGTCGTGCTGCGGGATGACCTGGGTTCCCGCGTCCTCGACGGAGCGACCACCGACGCCGGCCTGCTGGAGATAGATCTGCACTGGTCCGGAGATCGATGTGCCTACGGGACAGGTACCCGTCGTCGTAGTGACGATGAGGACTCCGGCCGGATTGCTGCACTCGACATAATTGTTTCCGAACGTCACGTAATTCTCGAAGCCAGTCACCGAGCCGAAGATGAACCGGCCGTTGCCGAAGCCGACGAACGTCTGATGCTCGGCGGTTCGGTTCCACTCGAAGCCGGTCTTGTAGAGGTGATTCCCGCGGACCCACGAGACGTTGTCGAGCGCCTGCACTCGCGTGTCGTACGATTTCACCGGGATGAAGAAAGGCATTCCGAAGCGAAAGCCGTAGGTGAAATCCATTCCGGTGTCGGAGAACGGGCGGTTCTGGCCGGGTATCTCCGGCCCGGAATATGGACGCGGACGATCCTCGCGGGCGAACTGGAATCGGAACTCGTTGTCGATGGTGTTGGTCAAATGCGACACGAGGGAGCCGTTGACGGCGTTCGAGAAATCCTTCTCGACGGCATTGGCGCTTCGCGCCCAGGTATCGACGTCGAAGGTGCCGTTCGCCTGACGTGAATTCGTGTAGTTGTATTTGATCGACGCGTTGTGCGCCTCACTGATACGGTAATCCAGCTTGACCAGCGCGACCTGGGCGTCGTTGGTCCGGCGAATCGGCGCGAAATCCTGGTCGAGGGCGCCGCCGAACGCGGTCGAGAGGAACGTTCTGAGCGAATCGAACGCCGGGCTTTCCGGGCGAGTCTTCTGCTTCTCCTCGGTGTAGACCTGCTGGTCGTAGGCAGCGAAGAAGAAAAACTTGTCCCTCATGATTGGACCGCCGAGGGTAATGCCGAACTGCTGCTGGCGGAAATCGGGATTGAGCGTTTGAGCGAGGTGGGACGCATCGGACGACAGCGATCCGTCCTTGCCGAAGTAGTGGATAGTGCCGTGCAGGTTGTTCGTCCCGCTCTTGGTGATGACGTTGACGAAGCCGCCTGCCGATCTACCAAACTCGGCGTTCGCTCCCTGTGCGACGACCACCATCTCGCGGACCGCGTCGAGATTGAAGGTGAATGGCGGACGCTGGCCGCCGCGCTGCTCGCCGAAGAATGGATTGTTGAAATCGGCGCCGTCGACCGAGACGTTGTTGTGAATTCCGCGCTGGCCGCCGACACTCAGCACGTCACCGTCGGGGCCCTGCGTTACTGCGACATTCGGCGTGAGCAGAGTGAGATTCAGATAATTGCGTCCATTGTTCGGTAGCGCGCCGATGACTTCCGCGGGCAGATGGGTTGCCGCCGCAGATAGTGTCGGATCGACGGTGGGTACTTCCGCGACTACCGTCACGCCGGCAAGCTCTGTCGCGGTCCGCGCAAGCACGAGAGGCAGGTCGACTGTCTGGCCAAGAGTGACGTTGATGTTAGTTCTGGTCGCCGGAGAGAAACCGACGGCGCGCGCCGAAACATTGTAGTTGCCGAGCGGCAGCAATGTCGTGACGAAGACACCGTGTTCACTCGCTCGTACCGTGCGAGTAAAGTTGGTTTCGGTATTTCGGACTGTAACGAAGGCAGAGACTGGATTGCCGCTCGAGTCGGTCGCGATGCCACGAATGACGCCGGTGGTAGCTTGCGCCTGACTTCTGAGCGTTGTGGGGGCGAGGAGAACTGCGAGGAGAAGGACCGAACGCAGCACGCGTAGCGAGGGAAAGCGCTGCTTCATATGGGAGTCCCTGGAATGAGTGAGCAGCAGTGCGAGCTAACGTAGCAGCAAAGGCGCGAAATCGCGAGACACCCTATAGAAGGAAGAACTACACGTTTTGTTATTTCTCCATCGAATCCCTACGGTTAGAGATTTATCGCGGCGCGGCTTGGCGGAGGTGCTTCGCGATCGTGCGCGCCGATTCGAGCGGATTCTGTTGGGTGGTGTCGACCACCAGCTCGGGAGCGGGCATCTGCGGCCGATTGAACGCGCCGGCCGCATCCAGCTTCCGGTACTTGTAGACGTCGCGAAGCTTGCCGAATCGCTCGCGCGAATCTTCGGTGATGCGCTTCTCGAGCTCGGCGTCCGAGCACCGCAGCTCGATGAAGTGGATGGAGCTGCCCTGGGTCGTGATGCGCGACGTGAGAGTCGGAATGAATTCGTCGGTTACGGTTTCCTCGGGCGCGAACGTCATGATCATGCCCGCGAGCTTGGCCCAGATCGCGGCATCGACGGTCTGAAGCCACAGCCTTTCCCTGAGCGCGATGAACGGCGGTGACCCAAAGGGAAAGAGGGATGTCACCAGATCGACGACGGCGTGATTATGGAGCAGGCGGTAGCCTGTTTCGATCGCGAGCTGTTCGCCGACGGTAAGCTTCCCCACCCCCGGACGCCCGTAGAGGAAGATGATTTGGGTAGCCATTCCCGCTATTATAGGCGCGTTTTGGGTTTGGACGCTACTGACTGCGGACTGCGGGCCAACGGCACTGCGGACTGCTGACTAATTACGAATTGGGAGACTAACTACGGATTGGGAGACGCACTAGATCCGAGCTTCTCGGCGTCTTCCCACGACTCTCGCACTAGCTCACATGCGAGACGATAAGCGCGCATCCGCTGCAGCGGATCGCGGCTCTCTCCTTCCGGTACTTCGGGTACTTGGCTCGCCATGAAGTCAGTTTGCGAGCCAGCCCTCGCCACGCCAGCATCATCCTGTCCAGTGTGGCATCAATGGGTTTCAATGCACACGCTCGAGCATTGCGAACTACTGCGAACTACTGCGGATGTAGTGTGTCTCCCAATCCGCAGTTAGTCTCCCAATTCGTAGTTAGTCAGCAGTCCGCAGTGCCGTTGGTCCGCAATCCGAAGTTACGGTGCACCCCCGTGAAGATCTGGTCGTAACGCGACAGCCTCTCTGAGATAGATGTGCGTATCGAGCCGACGCGGCGCGCGAAGCTCTACCTGCACAAGCGCTCTGAGGCACCGCGGGAGTGACCCTTCAACCGGAATCTCACTCGCACAAAGCAGAGGAACAGCGGTCCAGCCCATCTCTCGCGCCGCGACGGCGGGAAAAAGCGACTTCAAGTCGGACGTCATAGTAAAAAAGACGCTGACGATCTCGTCGAGCTCCAGCCAGTTCCGCTCCACGATCTTTTCGAGCAGCTCCCGCGTGGCCTCGGAGATTTGCCGCGGATCGTCTTCGGCGATCGATGTCGCGCCGCGGATCGCGTGGCTGCGCCGCCAAAGGTTCGACTGGCTGGCGACGACCGCGACGAACCGGGTGTGATTGTCCGGACGATCCTGAACCCCCTCCTCCAGCACCGACAGGCCGTAGCGCTCAGCGGCTGCGCGACTCGCTATTGCTGCCTGAGTAGGGTCGCCCCGCTCGGCTATCTCACGTGCCGCGCCGGCGGTGTCGAATGCTTTCGTCGCTTTGATCCACCCATGGGTCTCGAAGAATCGACTGCATTGCGCGAGTGCTACGGGATGACTCGCGGCGCTGCGAATGTCGTGAAGGGTCGCGCCCTTCGGCGCCATCAAACAGTGCCGGACTGGTACGAGCGCTTCACCAACCGTGTGCATCCCAGGGTACGTCGCCAGCGCTTGCCACCCCGCTTCGACTCGTCCGACGATGGAGTTCTCGACCGGGATCACGCACGCGTCGGCCTCTCCGTCGTCGACGGCGCGCACTGCGCCGGTGAAAGTCGGCACCGGAATGCGCTCGACCGGGTGTCGCCATATCTCGGTGATCGCGCTCTCGGCGTAGGCGCCGCGATCGCCTTGAAATGCGACGCGCATCAACAACGGTTGCGCGTCAACAGCGCGCGCGTTGCGCGGTCTCGTGCCGTTCTGGTGCGACGTCTTCGACTTCAGCATGATTGTCCCTGGGAATGGGCTGCGCGCGGGGGGCGGACGACAAAAAAGCCCCCGCGATTGCGGAGGCCCGAGTGTCTAGCGTTGGTGACGTTGAGCTTTACCGCACGCGCGACCGGAGCCTCCGACGGCGATAGCCGTCGAGACCGAAGTAATAAGCGTTAAAGGAAAGGCTCGTCACGACGCAAACGATAGGAAGAGGTCGGTCAAAAGTAAAGGCCTGCTTACAAGCGTATGCGTAGATTCTGTCGCCACGCCATGGACCCAATAACTATGTGCTTTCGGCAATTGGTGATTCGTCCACCGGGCGGATCTCTTCCCTTGTTGATCGCGGGCGTGCTCGCAATGGGCGTCGCAACTCGGCAACTCGCGGCTCAAGCTGTCACCAACACGCAGCGCACGATCCTCGCAATTGGCGCCCATGCCGGCGACATGGAGCTCACCGCGGGCGCCCTGCTAATCAAGCAGCACAAGCTTGGCGATCGCGTCGTCATCCTCCACATGACGCTCGGCGAAGGCGGTAACCCGCGACTCTCGCCGACCGCGTACGGGGCGCAGAAGCGGCGCGAGGCGCTGGCCGCTGACTCCGTGATTGGCGCCGAAGCGATTTTCGCTCCGTATCGCGATGGTGAGATCCCGAACGACGAAAGCGCGCGGCGCTACGTCGCCGACGTCATCCGACAGGTCAAACCGTCGTACATCATCACGCACTGGTCGCACAGCATCCACAAGGACCACGCGAACACGAGCCTGATCGTTCAGGACGCGGTGCTGCTCGCATCCCTCGAGGGCGTGGTCACTGCGCATCCCGCCCATCGTGGCGTGCGCGGCGTGTATTACGCGGAGAACTGGGAAGACCCTGAGTCATTTGCGCCATATATCTACTACGGTGTGGCGAACGAGATGGCCCAGTGGAAGGCGGCGGTTACGAAATACGAATTCGTCGGCGGGAAGATCTCGTCGTTCCCATACCTCGACTACTATGAAGCGCTGGCGACGGTACGCGGTGCCGTGTCGGGGAAGGGTAAGGCGATCGCGTTCGACATAGATCAGTTCGGCAAGCGCCGCGTGCTTGACACGCTACCGTGATGGCTAGATTGAATCTGTCCTGTCACCAGCCGGCGTCCTGAGCTTGCACCTCAAGGAAAGATTACAGCGCGCACTCGGCTCCAACTATACCGTCCAGGGCGAACTGGGCGGCGGTGGCATGTCGCGCGTCTTCAAGGCACGCGACGAAACGCTCGGACGCGACATCGTCATCAAGATCCTGATGCCTGACCTCGCCGCCGCGCTCAATGTCGAGCGATTCACGCGAGAGATCCGACTGGTCGCGAGTCTGCAGCAGGCGAACATCGTTCCCGTTCTTTCCGCGGGCGCCGCGGATGATCTGCCGTACTATAGTATGCCCTTCATCGAAGGCCTCAGTCTTCGCGAGCGGATGCAACAGAGCCCGCCGGCTCGACTCAGCGAATCGGTGCGAGTCCTTGGCGATGTTGCGCGCGCCCTGGAATACGCGCACGATCATGGCGTTGTCCACCGCGATATCAAACCTGAGAACGTTCTCCTCTCGGGACGAACGGCCGTGGTCACCGATTTCGGAATCGCCAAGGCTATGAACGCATCGGCAAAATCACAGGGGCTCCTGCAGAGTCTCACAGGTGCTGGTACCTCGCTCGGCACGCCAGGTTATATGGCGCCGGAACAGGCGGCAGGAGACAAAATCGACGCGCGAGTGGATTTGTACGCGTGGGGAGTCGTTGCCTACGAGCTGCTCACAGGCAAGCACCCATTTCCGGGCAAGAAGACGACGCAGCAGCTGATTGCGGCGCAAATCTCCGAGCGGCCGCGGCCGATCGACGCACTGCGGCGTAATCTGCCGGTGCCTCTTGCATCGTTGATCATGCGAGCCCTCGAGAAGGATCCCGCCAATCGGCCGCAGTCCGCGGGCGAGCTAATCAAGGCGCTGGATGATTCCGCAGCGACGGTCGGCGCGCCGGGCATACGTGCGGTTGTGTCACACTTTCAAAGGATCATCGACCGAATGCGGCTGGTCGTTGGTGCTCTGGCTCTGCTGTCGACGCCGATCGCGCTAAGCGCGCAGCAGAGTGTAGAGCGCGACTTCGCCGGACGATTTGCCGCGCTGGCAACGGCGGTGGGGCTCAGTGATAGCATCCGTCTGCATCGGCTGTTCGATCTCGACTGGGAATACAATAACGTCGTATTCCCCGAATATGCGACGTACACCGGATATCCCGGTCAGAACGATCGCTGGACGGATTTATCGGTCAACGCAATCACGTTGCGGCGCGAGAATGCCAAACGTGAGCTTGCGGTAGTCCGTGCGATCGACCGCGCGCATCTGAGCGACGCGGATCGTCTGAGTTACGACATCTTCAGGCGCGGCGCCGAGGAGGCGGTAGAGGGACAACGATTCCCCTCCGAGCTACTGCAGATCAGCCAGCGTGATGGACCGCAGTACGCTGCGTCGACGATTGGCTCGATGCCAACAGCTACGATCACGGACTACACGAATATCATCGCGCGGTTGCGGGCGCTGCCGACCGTTGTCGATCAAACCATCGCGTTACTGGACAGTGGTATCAAGCGCGGAATAACTCCGCCCCGCATCACGCTGCGCGATGTTCCTGCGCAGATGACTAACCTGATTCCCGAAGATCCGGACGCGAGCGCATTGCTCGCACCGTTCAATCGCTTTCCGGCTGGAATCGCCGAGCGCGATCGCGGGCGCCTCCGTGTCGAAGCGCGGCGTGTCTATGAGGAGCTCGACCGGCCGACGTTCCAGCGTCTGCGGCGATATCTCGAGACTGCTTACATACCGCGCTCGCGCGAGACAATTGGCATGAGCGCCCTGCCCGACGGCGCGGCGTGGTACGCGTATAACGTGAAAGTTCAAACCACTACTACTCGGACGCCGAAGGAAATACACGAGCTCGGATTATCCGAGGTGAAGCGCATTCGCGGACAAATGGACAGCCTGATTGCCGCCACCGCGTTCAGAGGTGACTTCCCGGCGTTCACCAACATGCTGCGCACGGATCCGAAATTCTTCTACACGGATTCGGCTGCGCTGGTGCGCGCGTATCGCGACGTAACCAAGCGCATAGATCCGGAATTGCCCAGGCTTTTCGGGAGACTCCCGCGACTCACCTACGGCGTCGAGACGATTCCGTCGTACGCGGCCCCGTCGCAGACAACGGCGTACTATCAGCCCGGTTCGCCCGACGCGCACCGCGCCGGACAGTTCTTCGTCAACACCTACAAGCTCGACACCCGGCCCATCTGGGAGATGGAGGTGCTCACCGCGCATGAGGCGGTGCCCGGACACCATCTACAGATCGCGATCGCGCAGGAACTGGAAGGCATTCCGAATTTCCGGCGCTATGGCGGCTACACGGCGTTCGTCGAGGGTTGGGCTCTCTACTCCGAGAGTCTTGGCCCTGAGCTCGGTCTGTACAAGGATCCGTACTCGAAGTTCGGGCAGCTCACTTACGAGATGTGGCGCGCGGTGCGTCTCGTGATAGATACCGGCATTCATTATCTCGGGTGGACTCGGCAGCAGGCGATCGACTACTTCAGATCGAACAGCGCGAAGACGGACCAGGATATCATTCAGGAAGTCGACCGCTACATCGTGTGGCCTGGGCAGGCGCTGGCGTACAAGAGTGGAGAGCTCCAGATCAAGGCGCTTCGCAAATATGCGGAGCAGGAGCTTGGGGCGAGGTTCGACATCCGAGCATTCCACGATCAGATCCTCGGACAGGGAGCGCTGCCACTCGACGTCCTCGATACGCGAGTGAGGGCGTGGGTGGCGCGCCAGAAGGGAAACTGACGACGAACAAGATTCCCGGATGGGGTTAGAACTAGAGGTATCGACCTTGAAGCATTACGCGTGGTGATCCACCCTACTGGAGATGTTCAATGATTCGATCCCGACTGGCGCCGGCGCTGCTGACGGGCGCCTTCATTCAGGCGTGCGCGACGCAGACGCCTGCTACGACCTCCGGATCTTTGGGAAGTAGCGCGACCTCGTCCTTTTTCTCGCCGCCACCGTCTGTGCGTTTGGCGCGCTACACGACTGTCAAGCTGGTGGCGGACGAATCAAAGCTGACCGCGAAGGAGCTGCAGATGCTGCCGCTCCTCATCGACGCCGCGCGCGCGATGAACGACGTCTTCTGGCTCGAGTCGTACGGAGATCGCAACGCACTCATGCGAACGATCAATGATCCAGTCGTACGCCAACTCGTCGACATCAACTTCGGCCCGTGGGATCGACTCGACGACAACGCGCCGTTCGTGCCGGGTGTCGGGGCAAAGCGGCCAGGTGCGAATTACTATCCGAGCGACATGACGAAGGCGGAGTTCGAAACTGCCGTAGCTGCGGGTGGCGCGCGCGCGGATTCGCTCAAGAGTCTCTATACCGTCGTACGCCGCGACGCCTCGGGTAAGTTGTACGCTATTCCGTTTCACCAGATTTTCGCCGCGCCGCACCAGCTCGCTGCAACGAAGCTTCGCCAGGCAGCAGCGCTCGCCGAAGATCCCGGACTCAGGAACTATCTGACCCTGCGCGCCGACGCGCTGCTAACCGACAATTATCAGCCGAGCGATTTCGCGTGGATGGACATGAAGAACAACACGCTCGACATCGTCGTCGGCCCGATCGAGACGTACGAGGACGCGCTCTTCGGGTACAAGGCAGGCCACGAAGGTGTCGTGCTCATCAAGGATCGTGAATGGAGCGACAGGCTCGCCAAGTATGCCGGGATGCTGCCGTCGCTGCAGCGCGGAATTCCTGTCGCCGAGCAGTACAAACGCGAGACGCCTGGTGGGGAATCGGATCTCAATGCGTACGACGTCGTCTACGTCGCTGGCGAGGCGAACACGGGCGCCAAGACAATCGCCATCAATCTTCCAAACGACGAAGAAGTCCAGCTCAAGAAGGGTGCGCGGCGACTTCAGCTCAAGAATGCGGTGCGTGCAAAGTTCGATCGGATTTTGATGCCGATCGCCCAGGAGCTGATCGTGCCCGACCAGCTGCACAACGTGACGTTCGATGCATTCTTCGGCAACGTGATGTTTCACGAGGTGTCGCACGGATTGGGCATCAAGAACACGATCAACGGCAAAGGCCTCGTACGTGCGGCGCTAAAGGAGCGTTACTCCGCGCTCGAGGAGGGGAAGGCGGACATCCTCGCGATGTACATGATTCGCCAGCTCAACGCCCAGGGCCAGGCTGCCACGCCGAATATCGAGGACAATTACGTAACGTTGCTCGCGAGCATGTTTCGGTCGGTGCGCTTTGGCGCAACCGATTCGCACGGCCGCGCAAACGTCGTGGCGTTCAACTTCCTCGAGAAGTTTGGTGCGTTCGCGCGCGAGCCGAGCGGGAAGTACCGCGTGAACATGGCGAAGATGCGCGAAGGGGCGGACTCCTTGTCGGCGCGCATCCTCAGAATTCAAGGCGACGGTGATTACGAGGGAGCGGGTAGGTTCAACGCCGAGTTCGGGACGATTGGGCCGGTTCTACAGGCGGATCTCGCTCGACTTGGGGCGAAGGCCATTCCAGTTGATATCGTTTATGACCAGGGGCAGTAACTACAACTACAAACTCAGAACTACCTGTTGTGTGTGATAGTTACGTGTGGTCTGTTGCGTGTCTCTGCGCAGAGGTCAGATATACCTCATCCACCCTGCCCGCCTCTCCGCCTTTGCGCGGGCGTACCACCTGCTCGGCCAGTAAAGGACCGCGATCACGACGACGAATACGAAGTAGAGAAGCGAGAGCCGCCACATGTAATCCTCAGGAGGTGGCGGACTCATCATCGGATGATTCGCGAACAGCCACGGACTCACTCGACCTTCGCGCACGAGCGAAACGATCACTGCGGCGAGGTGAATCGTCGGGATGTGGAGCAGATAGTAAAACATCGGCACTCGACCGAACGTCGAAATGAACTGACCGATCTTTCCGCGGGCCCGCTCGGCGAGAGGCACCAGCAGGATCGCGGGACCGAGCGTCATCAACAGAAAATCGAGCGACGCGGGATACTTGGTGGTGTTGATGAACCGCAGTAAAGCCGGCGCGGGACCAGGCGCCCGCCAATGCCGGGGATCGCCGTAGCCGTCGATCACGCGCAACACGAGGAAGAGAACGATAGCG